>JAZOPY010000043.1:0-31883 GCA_045655825.1 Candidatus Cryptobacteroides sp.
CGTATAATATGATTTTGCCGTAAAATTTTATAAATTTGCAAGTTGGCAAAACTGATAAAATAAAACAATAACATACATGGAAAAGAAATTCAACAGAACGCTTGTGACCTGCGCGCTTCCATACGCAAACGGTCCGGTTCACATCGGCCATCTTGCCGGTGTCTATGTGCCTGCGGATATCTATGTGAGATATCTCAGAATGAGGGGTGAGGACGTGCTCTACGTCTGCGGTTCGGATGAGCATGGAGTTCCGATCACCATCAAGGCGCAGAAGGAGGGATGTACCCCTCAGGACATCGTGGACAGATATCACAAGATTATCAAGGACTCTTTTACAGGCCTTGGAATCAACTTCGATATATATTCAAGAACATCTTCAAAGACTCATCACAAGAATGCTGCGGATTACTTCCGTAAGCTTTATGATGAGGGCAAGTTCATCGAGAAGGTGAGCGAGCAGTACTATGACGAGGAGACAAAGACATTCCTCGCAGACCGTTACATCACAGGTACATGCCCTAAGTGCGGTGCCGAGGGTGCATACGGTGACCAGTGCGAGAAGTGCGGCGCCACTCTCAGCCCGGACGAGCTCATCAACCCTAAGTCGGCTCTCAGCGGCGGCGAGCTTGTCAAGAAGGAGACCAAGCACTGGTACCTTCCGCTCGACCAGTACGAGAAGTGGCTTTCAGAGTGGATTCTCGACGGACACAAGGAGTGGAGAAGCAACGTTTACGGCCAGTGCAAGAGCTGGATCGACGGCGGTCTTCAGCCTCGTGCCGTGAGCCGTGACCTCAACTGGGGCGTTCCTGTTCCGGTAGAGGGATCGGACGGAAAGGTTCTCTACGTATGGTTCGATGCTCCTATCGGCTACATCTCTAACACACAGGAACTTCTTCCGCAGAGCTGGGAGAAATGGTGGAAGAGCGAGGACACAAAGCTTGTGCACTTCATCGGAAAGGACAACATCGTGTTCCACTGCATCGTGTTCCCTTCAATGCTCAAGGCTGACGGAAGCTATATCCTTCCTGATAACGTTCCTGCAAACGAGTTCCTCAACCTCGAGGGCGACAAGATCTCGACATCACGTGGATGGGCTGTATGGCTCCACGAGTACCTCGAGCAGTTCCCGGGACAGGAAGATGTTCTCCGCTATGTGCTCACAGCAAACGCTCCTGAGACAAAGGACAACGACTTCTCATGGAAGGACTTCCAGGCACGCAACAACAGCGAGCTTGTTGCCATCCTCGGCAACTTCGTGAACCGTGCGGTGGTCCTTACACACAAATATTTCGAGGGTAAGGTTCCTGCTGACCTCAAGCATGAGGCTGTGGATGCGGAGACACTTGCTCAGATCAAGCCGCTCCGCGAGGCTATGGAGAAGTATCTCGAGGGATACAAGTTCCGCGAGGCCCTCAAGGAGGCTATGAACATCGCCCGTCTGGGTAACAAATACCTCACAGACACAGAGCCTTGGAAGGTGGCTAAGACAGACATGGACAGAACTGCTTCTATCCTGAACGTTTCTCTCCAGATCTGCGCATCACTTGCTATTGCATTCGAGCCGTTCCTTCCGTTCTCGGCTGAGAAGCTCCGCAGTATCCTCAATGTGGGCATCGTAGCAGGTGCTGACCACCGTGCAGGTGAGGAGGGTGCAACAAGCGAGAACATCTACACAGCTGCTGAAGGTGCAGCTCTTCATACTACCTCACGTCATTGCGAGGAGTGTAGCGACGTGGCAATCTCTCTCTCATGGGACGACCTCGGCAATGCATCACTTCTTCCTGCAGGCCACCAGCTCAATCCGGCAACTCTCCTCTTCGGAAAGATCGAGGATGAGGTGGTGGATGCACAGATCGCACGTCTTGAGGCTATCCGCGCTGAGCGTGAGGCGGCAGCGAAGGCAGCTGAGGCAGCGGTTGTCACTCCACAGAAGGAGGAGTGTACATTCGATGATTTCGGAAAGATGGACATCCGCACAGCTACCGTTCTCGAGGCAGAGCGCGTGCCTAAGACAGACAAGCTTCTCAAGCTTACTATCGACACTGGCATCGACAAGAGAGTGATCGTGTCTGGTATCGCTGAGCAGTACTCGCCGGAGGAGATGGTAGGCAAGCAGATCTGTATTCTTGCCAATCTTGCTCCACGCAAGATTCGCGGCATCGAGTCGAAGGGTATGATACTCATGGCTCGCCAGAACGACGGAAAGATGCGTTTCATCACTCCACAGGAAACCCTCTGCAATGGTGCAGAAATAGGATAAATTTTATGAAGAACATAAAAAGAATGATTGCAGTCGCAGTGCTCATGTTGGGTGCCGTGGCTGCTTTTGCGCAGAGCCCAACCTCTCGTCCGGCTCCTCCTACACAGCACGAAGGCGCATACCGGATTATGGACGGCAAGGTATATTACAATAATGTCATAATGCATGACGCTGATCCCCTCACGATACAGGACCTTGGATATGGTTATGCCAAGGATAATGAGTACGTGTGGTTCGAGGGAAAGGTTCTGCCTTTGGTCGATCCGTATACCTTCAGACTCAAGCATTCGGTTCCGCCTGCAGGTGCCGTTCCGCCTTCGAGTTCCGTTCCTCCTCATCAGGGATCGCAGGGCTTTGGTTTGGATGATCTGTTGTCGGCCCTTCTTTTGGGAAACGGCTCAAATCATAATGGAGGATATGCTCCCGGTTATGATCAGGGCCATGGTCATGGCCACAATCCTGGCGGCGCTTACGGACCGGACCATATGCATCAGGAAAGAGGATATGAGATCGTCGGCAACAAGGTCTATTATAACGGTGTCCTTGTAAGCAATGCATCCGCACATTCCTTCAAGGATCTTGGCTGGGGATATGCCAAGGATGGTAGCCGCGTATATTATTGCGGAAAGAAGCTGACTAATAACCCGTCAAGATTCAAGGCCTTGACTGATGGATATGCCATGGACTCTTTTGATGTCTATTATTTCGGAAAGAAAATAGAAGCTTCGACTTCAGGATTCAAGGTGCTTAAGGATGGTTATGCTAAGGATGCTTTCGATGCATACTACTGCGGTAAGAAGGTTGTGGGATCATCAGCTTCGACATTCCAGGTGCTCGGTAATGGCTATGCAAAGGATGCATGGGAGACTTATTATCTTGGCAAGAAGGTAAAGTAGACCTTGGGATAGATTTAGAGTATGATAAAAACAGCTTATTATCAGGATTTGACGAAGATGAACACCTTCGGAATGAAGGTGAAGGCCCGCTGTTTCATCGAGTATGATTCGGTGGCGGATCTTGTCGACATCGAGTTCGAGGAACTTGCACGTCCGGTGCTTCATATCGGAGGCGGCAGCAACCTGCTCTTTACCGATGACTTCAAGGGCACGATTCTTCATTCCAAGATCAATTTTATTGAAATTCTTGACGATGCTCAGGCAGAGACAGTCCTTGTCTCTGTTGGAGCCGGGGTGGTGTTTGATGACTTCTGTGACTGGGCGGCTAAGGAAGGCCTTTGGGGAGTTGAGAATCTGTCTTACATCCCTGGTGAGGTGGGCGCTTCTGCAGTTCAGAACATCGGCGCTTACGGTGTTGAGGTGAAGGATGTCATCAAGACTGTCTATTGCTATGACACAGTCGATGAGGAGTTCGTGAACTTTGACGTTGAGGATCTTGATTATGGATATCGTGATTCCGCTTTCAAGGATCCGGAGGTCAAGGGACGTTTCATCGTCACTCACGTGGTCTTTGCTCTCAGTCGCACACCTCAGCCTCGTCTTGAATATGGCCATCTTAAAGAGGCTGTTCTGTCAGCATCAGCATCGCTTTCCAGTGACCCCCGACCTGCGACTTCGTCGCTTGGTCACCCCCTAGCCGGGGGTGGCATGTCACTTCCAAGCGATACCGATGCTGAACAGGAAAAGTTGGCAAAGCTGACTCCAGCATTGATCAGGAAGGTGATCATCAAGATCAGGAAGGAGAAGCTGCCGGAGCCGTCGGTGATGGGCAGTGCGGGAAGTTTCTTCAAGAATCCTGTAATAAGCGCTGAGCATTATGCCCGCATTGAGGCCGCAGCTAAGGCGGAACTTGGTATCGATTATAATGTTCCCCACTATGATCTTCCTGACGGAACAGTGAAGGTACCTGCTGCATGGATGATCGAGCAGTGCGGCTGGAAGGGCAAGCGCAGCGGAAATGCAGCAGTATATGACAAGCAGCCGCTGGTCATTGTGAACTATACAGGCGAGGCATACCCTGAGGAAATTGTCGGCCTTGAAAAGCGCATCATCGCTTCTGTGAAAGCAAAATTTGACATCGAACTCCACCCGGAGGTGGACCATATATAGAAAAGAACAGTTATGAGTTCATTTATAGTTGAAGGCGGGCATAAGCTCAGCGGAACAATCAGGCCTCAGGGAGCAAAGAATGAGGCATTGCAGATCATCAGTGCTGTACTCCTGACAAAGGAGGAGGTGACAATATCCAACATTCCGGAGATTCTGGACATCAAGAACCTTATCCTGCTTCTTGAGAGCATGGGTGTGAAGGTAACCCGTCACGACAAGGGGGTATATACATTCAAGGCAGACGAAATTGACAAGGATTATGTGATGAGCGTGGATTTCGTCAAGAAATGTGCGAAGCTCCGTGGATCGGTGATGGTTGTCGGTCCGCTCCTGGCACGTTTCGGCAGGGCATATTTTCCTAAGCCGGGCGGTGACCAGATCGGCCGCCGCAGGGTGGATACTCACATCCTTGGCTTCATGAATCTTGGTGCCGCTCAGGAGTATGACCATGATCACAAGGCATTCTACCTTCATGTTCCTGAAGGAAAATCCTTGAAGGGAAAGTATATGCTTCTTGATGAGGCATCGGTAACCGGAACAGCAAACATCGTGATGGCTGCTTGCCTGGCGGAAGGCGTTACGACTATCTACAACGCTGCCTGCGAGCCGTACCTCCAGCAGCTATGCAAGATGCTCGTCCGTATGGGTGCCAGGATCGAAGGAATCGGCTCTAACCTCCTGACAATCACAGGTGTTTCGGAACTTGGCGGAACAGAACACAGAATCCTTCCTGACATGATCGAGATCGGATCATTCATCGCCCTTGCAGCAATGAACCGCAGTGCGATCACTATCAAGGATGTGGCTTATGACGAGCTTGGTATGATTCCGGATGTGTTTATGAAACTCGGAGTGCAGCTCGAGCGTAGAGGTGACGATATCTATGTTCCGGAGCAGGAGAGCTATGTCATCGATTCATTCCTGGACGGTTCGATCCTGAATATCGCCGATGCTCCTTGGCCGGGACTCTCGCCAGACCTTCTGAGCGTTATCCTCGTGATGGCGACCCAGTGCAAGGGAACAGTTCTGATTCATCAGAAGATGTTCGAGAGCCGTCTCTTCTTTGTCGATAAACTCATCGATATGGGAGCTCAGATCATTCTGTGTGATCCGCACCGTGCTGTCGTTGTCGGACACGACCATCAGTATCGCCTCCGTGCCGGAAACATGGCGTCGCCGGATATCCGTGCCGGTATCGCCCTTCTCATTGCGGCCATGTCTGCCAAGGGAACAAGCGTGATCAGCAACATCGATCAGATCGACCGTGGCTACGAAGACATCGATATCCGCCTCAATGCCCTCGGTGCCCGAATCACCCGTCAGTAATTATAAATTAAAGAAGTAGCGCTTGAAAATTCAAGCGCTACTTCTTTCTGATGACGTTAAGACCGTCGCGAAGGGGGAGGATGACCGACTCGACGCGGGGGTCGGCACTGATCATGTCATTGAAACGGGCTATTCCGACTGTCTGCTTGTCCTGCGGGAGCGGGTCCTGGCAGACCTTGCCGTCCCAGAGGACGTTGTCGGCAAGGATGAGGCCGCCCGGGCGGATCATGTCGAAGACGATGTCGTAGTACTCGCAGTACTCGCGCTTGTTGGCGTCGATGTATACGATATCGTAAAGTTTTGACTGGTCGGCTGAAGATCCTTCCGAAAGTCCCATCTCGGAGCGCATGCGCGCAAGGGTCTCCTTGCAGTCTCCGATGTGCAGGCTGATCTTGTCTGACAGGCCGGCGCGTTCGAATCCTTCGAGAATCAGATCCTCCAGCTCATCGTTCAGCTCCAGAGTGTCGAGGTGGCCGTCTTTCGGAAGATGAGTCGCCAGACAGATTGCCGAATAGCCGGTAAAGGTGCCGAGTTCGAGAATGCGGCGTGCGCCGGAAATCTGTACAAGTATGCGCATCAGTTCTCCCTGGAGTGCTCCGGAGAGCATCCTGGCATGGTTGGTCCGGATGTGGGTCTGTTTCTGTACCCAGTCCAGTGCCTCACCCTGTGGTGTGACATGGTCTTCAATGTATTTGTATATCTTTTCCATAGACTTCAATATTTAGGATTGCTGCAGCCCATACTATACGTACACCAGTCTTGACAGTTTGTCTTTATCAAAGATCTTTTGGGCCATTTCGCGTACATCTTCTGCAGTGATGCCTTCAACCATCGAGCGGTTTTCCTTTCCTGTGCTGACCTTTCCGTATGCCAGCAGTCCCTTTCCCATGGACAGGCACTGGGTCTCGCCGTTGTCGCTGCTTATGGCCAGCTGCCCCAGCAGCTGTTTCTTTGCGGCTTTTAAGCGACGGTCAGACAGCGGCTCGTTCTGCAGCTTGGCGATCTCTTTATCAATTGCTGCCATGCATTTGTCCAGATTGTTCTTGTCACATCCCAGACTGATGGTAACCAGGCCCGAGTCCGAGAACTGCGTATATCCGCATTCCACTCCGTAGACCCATCCGTTCTTTTCCCTCAGTACGGAGTTCAGGATGGAGTTAGTTGCCGGACCTCCTAAGATGTTGCACAGAAGCACAGTTGCCAGACGTTCCCTTTCCTGATAAAGTGACGGTGCCAAGGCACCGATTACGCAGTTTGCCTGATGGTTTCGCTTGTTTACGGTCTTGTCAAATGATGTGGAGGCAGGCAATGAGTAATTTATGCAGGGCTTCTGCTCTCCGCATTCCTGCATGCATGGACGCTCTGGAATTTCCTGGAAGGATTTTTCGATAAGTTTGACTATGTCCTTTTCCATGCGCTTCTCGTCGATGTCTGCAACAACGGAAAATGCCATCCTGCATGGAAGGAACTTCTCTTTTGCAAATCTCAAAAGTTCCTCTCGTGTTATCTTCTTTACAGAGGCTCTGGTTCCAAGGATGTTTCCACAAAGAGGGTGGCCTTTGAAGATCATCTCCTCAAATCTGTCATAGATGTCTTCGGAAGGAGAGTCTTTGTATGACTGAATCTCATCAAGGACGACTCCTTTCTCCACTTCTATTTCCTGTTCAGGGAAGGTCGCGCACGTTGCAAGTTCGAACAACAGAGCTGCTGCCTTGCCGAGGTCTTCCTTCAGCACGGTGGCATGTATGACTATTTCTTCCTTTGTTGTGAATGCGTTGAGCTCGCCTCCCAGGCGGTCCAGGTAGCCGTTTATGACGGCAGAACTTCTTCGGGTCGTCCCTTTGAATATCGTGTGTTCGACAAAGTGGGCAATCCCGCTATGAAAGCCTTCCTCGTCCCTTGTTCCGCATTTAATGCTGAGTGCGCAGTAGGCGACAGCTGAACCGCTGCGCCTTACTGCGTATTGCAGTCCGCAGTCTGCTTTGCCGCTGATCATCCTATCTTCCCCTCTGATTGTTTATTCTGATGATGTCCTCCTGCAGGAAGCCGGGACCGTATTTCTTTGAGATCTTATGCTTGCGGAAATAGTATAACTTGTGGCTCTCCGGGTGGATAAGCATCTTGTAACAGTATGATCCGTTCGATGCCTCATCCGGAATGATTACCAGGCTGACGATTTTGTTTGGTGTGCCCTTTTCCATGATGCTGTCTACTTCGTCCTCGTCTGAAAGTACCATGTCTGAGTCGAAGTTGAGATCTCTGAACGGTCTGTCTACGTCAGCCGCCAGGTCACACTCTGCGAAGACAAATTCCATGTTCTGTGTACCCTTCAAATCTTCGGTGCTGCTGATCAGGCCTGCGTATCCGTTGATGTCCTTGCTCATGGCAGCGATTGTGTAGTCCTGAATTATGTCGATGAATGCAGGCATGAACGTGAACTCACGGCCAGAAGGGTTTTCGGCTGAAGCGATAGGGAGGGATACAACCTCAAGCATCTTGTTGATGCCCTCGGTAGCCCCCTTTCCGCCTTTGATCAAAGTCAAGAAGGTGAGACCCGGTTCGTTTTCTTTCTTGAATTTACCGTCTGCCGTCAGGAGGAAGTAATATTCGTCGTTGTACTTGAGTGAGTTGAATTCTTCCAGAGTGCAGAATTCGTATGGAGACAAGGTCCATCCTGCTGCAATTTCGTCACGGAGGGCGAGGTCATAGAAGTCGTTACCGGTAAGCACAATCTTGGTGACCTTCTCAGGAAAGTCGGCGATCTTCACCTTCTTGGTTGTAATCTGTGCCTGTGCTCCGGCAAGGATTGGAAACAGCATTGCTGTCATCAGAATCAGTATTCTTTTCATAATGATAAAAATGGGTCTATGTATTCAAATCCGGCGCAAAGTTACAAAAATAGTGCTATATTTGTAAGTTAGCATGACTAACTTGCAAATATGTCAATTATGTCACAGTATATAGTTTCAGCTAGAAAATACAGGCCTGACTCCTTCGGAACACTCATCGGCCAGGATAATATCGCCTTGACTCTCAAGAACTCTATCTTGCGAGGTCAGTTGGCCCATGCATATCTCTTCTGCGGACCACGAGGAGTCGGTAAGACGACTACAGCACGTATCTTTGCCAAGATGATAAACTGCTCTAACCCTTCCGAGGAGATGGAGCCATGCGGTGTATGTGAGTCATGCCTTTCGTTTGCAGAAGGACGCTCGTATTGCATCCATGAGCTCGATGCTGCTTCCAATAATGGTGTCGAGGATATAAAGGCTTTGATGGATCAGGTGCGCGTACCGCCTCAGGTCGGTAAGTACAGCGTATATATCATCGACGAGGTGCACATGCTCTCGCAATCTGCCTTCAACGCTTTCCTGAAGACTCTTGAGGAACCGCCTGCACATGCGATCTTCATCCTGGCGACAACGGAGAAACACAAGATTCTTCCTACTATCCTGTCACGATGCCAGACCTATGATTTCAATAGAATCACTGTAGAGAATATCGTGAAGAACCTTCGTATGGTGGCGTCAAGCGAGTCTGTGACTATTGACGATGAGTCTCTTCATGTCATTGCGCACAAGGCTGATGGAGCCATGCGTGATGCCTTGACCATATTTGACCAGACAGTGGCATTCTGCGGAACAGATGTGAAGTATCAGGATGTTCTCCGCAACCTGAATGTGCTGGACTATGAGTATAGCTTCTCTCTGGTTGACGCGTTCCTTAAAGGTGATTATTCTTCAGCGCTGCTGACCTTTGATGAAGTCTTGACCAAGGGTTTCAATGCGCTTCATTTTGTCGCCGCTCTTTCATCACATCTGCGTGATCTGATTGTAAGCAAGAGCGGAGGACTGGAAGCCCTTCTCGAGCTGCCGGAATCCCTCAAGAAAAGATACAAGGAGCAGGCGGACAGATGCCAGCTTCCGTTCCTATATGATGCTTTGGGCGTGACAACCCAATGTGAGTCGGGCTACAGGGCAAGTGTGAATCCGCGCCTGCACATTGAGTTCGCACTCATGCGCCTGAGCTTCCTGCAGGCCAAGCCGGCAGCTCCCGCAGCTACGGTCGCTCCTGCAGTTGCAGCCGCTCCCGCAGTTGCAGCCGCTCCCGCTCCGGTTCCAACTCCAGCACCTGTTGCACCTGCACCAGCCCCTGTGGCTCCTGCACCAGCCCCTGTGCCGGCTGCAGATCCAGTCCCTGTGACAGAGGCGGCTCCTCAGCGCCGCACACGTGCATCTCGTGGCACAGCTGCAGTGTCCATCAAGTCGATGATGGAAGGTGGAGAGAAGGTTGAAGATGTTCAAAAGGAATCTGGTGTACCTTCTGAGGAGGTGCTCAGGGCTAAGTGGCCTGTACTGGCTAAAGATTATGAGAGCAAACCTCGTCTGGCCAGCATGCTGTCTACGACAACGCTTACAATCACCGGTGATGAAACCGAAAAGATCGTCACATTCCGTGTAGTGAACGAAGCTCAGAAGGTGTGGGTGGAGTCAAAGCTTCTTCACGAACTGGAAGGAAGCTACCGCAAGATTGTCGGCTCGACCAAAGTGTACCTTCGCGTTGATGTCATTCCGGATGAGGCTCATCAACCAAAGATTTATATGCCAAGCGACAAAGCCAAGGAACTGATGGCTGAGAATGAAGAGGTGAGAACCCTTGTGAAAGATCTTGGACTGGACATCAAATAGTACTTTAAAGGAAAACCAGAGATGAAACTTCGTTGTGAAAATCTTGTAAAGAAATACGGACACAGAACTGTGGTCAAGGGTGTTTCTATGGAGGTAAACCAGGGAGAGATTGTGGGCTTCCTCGGACCAAATGGAGCAGGAAAGACCACAAGCTTCTATATGATTACAGGTCTGGTAGTACCCAATGCCGGAAAGATATTTCTCGATGATAAGGAGATAACAAAGCTCCCTATGTACAAGAGATCCCAGCTTGGCGTCGGCTACCTGGCTCAGGAGGCGTCAGTATTCCGTCACATGACTGTTGAGGACAACATCATGTCTGTAATGGAGATGTCCAAGCAGTTTACAAAAGCTGAAAGAAAGCAGCGCCTGGAAGACCTGCTCGACGAGTTCAATCTGCACAAGGTGCGAAAGAGCAAGGGCATTCAGCTTTCAGGAGGAGAGCGCCGTCGTTGCGAAATCGCACGAGCACTGGCTATCGATCCAAAGTTCATCCTCCTCGACGAGCCGTTTGCCGGTGTCGACCCTATTGCCGTGGAAGATATCCAGTACATCATCGCGAAACTCAAGTACAAGAACATCGGAGTCATCATCACTGACCACAATGTGGGTGAGACTCTCGCAATCATTGACCGTGCATATCTGCTCTACGAAGGCTCCATCCTGCAGAGCGGCACTCCGGAAGCCCTTGCCGGCGACGAAGACGTCCGCACCAAGTACCTTGGTTCGAACTTCGTCCTACGCCGTTCCGATGCCTTCCTTCGCGCCGCATCCGGCGGACCTCAGCGCCTGAACACACAGGCTGAACACGATGCTGCCGCAGCCGCTGCCCGCAGCGAGGCGGAGCAAGCTCAGCCTGTCACTGAAGAGGCCAGCGCAGAGGCGGAACCGGATACCGATATCGAACTGCCGATTGTTGAAAAGATAGATCAGGACGACAACGATGAAAATTAACCCGTTCATCGAGTGTCTTGGATACCTTGACCCGGATGGATTGTTGGATCTGTCCGGGTCATTTGCTGAAAAAGCGCAAAAACCGTCCAATTTCCCTAAAAAGAACACCTGACCCGGATGAAACGGGCGTTCCATCCGGGTCAGTAATTGATGCTTTATAATACCGCGACCTCTATAGAAATCTAATTTCATCGAGGTCGTGAATTTCATGATATTGATTCGTTACTTGCTGCCCAGCATTGCGTTCTGAAGTGTTAATGTCTCTGCAAGTTCTTTCTTGTTTGCTTCCTTGGTCTTGTCCATGATGATGCACATGTCGACGATCCACCATACTCCGAGCCCTCCGCCTGTGATGAGCTTCAGAACTCCGAGGCCTGGGTTGCCAATGTAGAACCGGTCGACACCAAAACCGCCAAGCAGCACTGACAGGACCATTGACACTGTCGGGTCCTTGAAATTGGTGGATGCAAGTGTCATGAGCTCTGTCTCTGACATATTCTGCAAATCGTCTTTAAGCATGATCAGGTCTGCTGGGTAGAACTTTTTCTGGTTTTCCGCGATGAATGACGAGATCAGATAATCGCGGTCAGTGAACTTGCTGGTAGCAAAATAATTGTCTGCAAGAACTTCTTCGATGTAACTGTTCTCGACAGCAGCAAGCTGCTCGAATGCTGTGTTTTCGGCTTTCAGACTGAAGAAACAGAAAGTCATGGCCATGAAGCAAAAGATCTTTTTCATATCTGGTTCATTTTATAATTAAACATTTCTGCAAATATAATTCATGGGGGGGGGTATTATGCAATACTTAATCGAAAAAAAAACATTAAAATTTATTTTTAACTGTTTAAAAAATTTTTTAATCCCGGTCATTCGTCCCTGTATATACGCTTTTCGTGACATTTTTCTTTTTCTTTAACTGGTTTATCTTCTTTTTGTTGATCTTGTCATCCCGAACATGAATCCGGCCGAAGTCGGTAGTGCTATATGTTCGATATTATTGCTGAACATCAATACTTTGTTTATGAAAAAGATATATCATGTATGCCTGTCTGCTGGCCCTGACGGAGTCTTATGCCGCGATGATGAAGACTACGTCCGTCTGATAAACTGCATTGCTGCTGCCGGACATTATTCGGAAGCCTTTATTCTGGCTTATGTTGTCATGTCAAATCATACTCACCTCTGCATCAGGACTGATGATCTGCGTCGCTTTAACAAGAGGTGGCGCTATATGTATACCCGTTATTTCAACCAGAAGTACCATCGCCGAGGTCGACTGGGCGGTGACCCTCATGTGGTGGAACTGAAGGGTTTGTATCACATATTGACAGCAATCGCCTACATTCTGCGAAATCCGATGCATCATGGTGTGACTGCCACTCCATTCGGTTATAAGTATTCATCAGTGAATGCTCTCTTCATGAAGGAATTGGGACGAATATCCGCGCCAGCTTTACCAGCAAAACTTATGTATAGGTATCTGGCCGAAGGCATAGTGCTTCCGCCCGATTATAGAATGGATGAGTCCGGAATGCTTCTTCCTGAATGTATCATTGACGTGGAGGATGTTGAGAATAAATTCTCCACGGCCCGCACCTTCCTATATTATATGAATCGCCTCTCAGGACGTAAATGGGAAGAAGACCAGAAACAAGATAATAATGGACAACCACCGGTGACGATAGAACTTATGGAGCAGGGAGTCGCGATGAATGACCTGCAAACTATGCTTACCAACGAATTCGGCAGAGCCAATTATGCTGCCATGACAGATATCGCGCTTTGCAAAAAGATCGATGAAATCTGTAGCACAGAATATGGCGATCGCTCAGTCTACGAGCTTCCCCAGACTACACTGTATCAGATCGGAGAAAAACTCAGGAGGCAATTCCATCTGTCACCATCCCAGCTCAACCGGTGTCTGGCAATAGCATGATGCTTTAGAATTCCGCGACCTCCGTGAAAATCCTGTTCGAAGGTCCGTTGGCCTTGACTTAGCCATGCCTAACTTAGATACTTTGGATACATAGATACTTTGCGCGTCCTGGATGTCTTGGATAAGGTTGGCCCGGATGAAGGGTTGAAGGGTTGACCCGGATGGATTGTTGGATCTGTCCGGGTCAGTTGCTGAAAAGGTGCAAAATCAGGCCAATTTCCCTAAAAAGAACAGCTGACCCGGATGAAACGGGCATTCCGTCCGGGTCGCGAGATGTTCCAGATCATTGACCCCGTCCGTGTCGCGACATGGTCTGGCTCGTGAAAGTCCTGTTTGAAGGTCCTGTTTGAAAGTCCTGTTTGAAGGTCCAGTTTGAAAGTTGCCCTGGATAGATAGATTATTGGATCTGGATTTGAACTTGGCTGTCTTGACCCGGATGGATTGCTGGATCTGTCCGGGTCATTTGCTGAAAAAGCGCAAAAACCGTCCAATTCCCCAAAAAGAACAGCTGACCCGGATGAAACAGCCATTCCGTCCGGGTCGCGAGATGTTCCAGCTCATTGACCCCGTCCGTGTCGCGGCATGGTCTGGCTCGTGAAAGTCCTGTTTGAAGGTCCTGTTTGAAGGTCCAGTTTGAAGGTTGCCCTGGATAGATAGATTATTGGATCTGGATTTGAACTTGGCTGTCTTGACCCGGATAGATTGCTGGATCTGTCCGGGTCATTTGCTGAAAAAGCGCAAAAACCGTCCAATTTCCCCTAAAAGAACAGCTGACCCGGATGAAACGGGCGTTCCGTCCGGGACGCGACAAAGCCCGATTCTCTACGTGGTCCGGGTCGCTGCGTTGTCCGGGGGAGGATGTTATCCAGATGTCCTTACTGTCGCTTGTCGTTCAATTTTCATGAACTGAATTTTCATGAATTTTCATGAACTGCAACATAAAAAAGGTGGCTGATTGGTCTCAATACCGATCAGCCACTTTTTAAGTCTGTATAATGTGAAGATTACTTCACGCGCTCGCCGTATGAACGGTCAGTTGTGTTTACGCGGATTCTCTCACCGATGTTGATGAAGAGAGGAGCCATGATGATGGCGCCAGTCTCGAGAGTAACCTCCTTCTGAGCATTTGTAGAAGCTGTGTCGCCCTTTACTGCAGGCTCAGTGTAAGTAACCTCAAGCTCAACGTATGTAGGAAGCTCGCAAGTGAGGCAGCGCTCCTCGTCAGCGAGGAACATCATCTCTACGTGCTGACCCTCCTTCATGAGGTCTGCGTTGTCAACGAGAGCAGCATCGAGGTGGATCTGCTCGTAAGTCTCCTCGTGCATGAAGTTGAATCCGTCCTCATCCTTGTAAAGGAACTGGTATGGCCTTCTCTCTACGTTGATAGTGTCGATCTTTGCACCTGCTGTGAATGTGTTCTCGAGGATACGACCGTTCTCGAGGTTTCTGAGTTTACTCTTTACGAAAGCAGGACCCTTTCCTGGCTTTACGTGCTGGAACCATACGATCTGGCATGGCTTGCCGTTGAAGCTAAGGTAAAGTCCGTTCTTGAAATCAGCTGTTGTTGCCATAAAAATTATAAATTTATTTAGTTAATGAATTATTCCTTGTCACCGTCTGCAAATTTCTCTTCCCATGCCGGTACATACTTGTTCAATTCAAGAATGTACTCTGCCACTTCTTCAAGAAGCCACTTAGGGGTTGACGTCGCTCCACATACTCCTACCTTGTCGTCAGCACGGAACCACTCTCTCTTGATTTCGGAAACAGAGTCGATCTGGTATGTCCTGATGTTCAGCGACTTGCAGAGCTCTCGCAAAACCTTTCCGTTTGAGCTGGCCTTGCCCGATACAAAGATGATGATGTCGTGTGTAAGGGCAAATTTTGATAGTCTTTCATGCCTTGTAGCAACCTGGGCGCATATCGTTTCATGAATCACCAAGAGGCGGCGTCCTCTGAATCTGTCCACCGACAACTCATTAGCCTGAGCCATCATCTCTTCCAGTCTTGCGCTGAGTCTTGAATATTCAGCAGGACTCTTTGTCGTCTGACTGAAGATCTCTGTAGGAATGTTCAGCTTGATCTGCCCGTTCTGTACAAATTCTTCCAGCATCTGGATGTTTTCAACCACTATGGCTGAACCGTCAGTCTGTCCAATCAGACCGAGGACCTCAGCATGGCCGATCTTTCCGAATATGATGATCTGACCGTTGCCGGTCTCTCTCTGCTTTTGATATGCTTCCTTGATACGCTCCTGAAGTCGAAGCACTACAGGACAGGTGCAGTCTATGACATTAAATCCAAGTCTCTCGGCAGTCATGTATGTCTGAGGAGGCTCTCCATGGGCTCTGATAAGCAGATTCTCACCTTGAGCGTCAACCATCTCTTCTAGGTCCTCCTTGTCTATGGTGACCAGCCCAAGGTTGACGAGCCTGTTCAGCTCGGCGTCATTATGCACTATGGCACCTAACGAGTACAGACGCTTTGCATCCTGACCATCGCATTTAGTCTTCTTCAGAAAATCCTCTGCAGTGGAAATAGCCCTTATGACTCCTGCGCAGAAACCTGAGTTGTTGTCGATATCAACTGTCAGCATAACTTACTCTTTAGCATCCGAAGCGTTCCTTTATAACTCCCTTAAGCCACTCCAGCTGGTCTTCCATATTCATGTGGGAATTGTCCAGCACCAATGCATCTGCAGCCTGAGTCAGAGGTGAAACTTCTCTGTGCGAATCAATGTAGTCGCGTTCCTGAAGGTTCTTCAACACCTCCTGAAGGTCAACGTCTCCGCCTTTTGCTGTCATTTCGTCAGCTCTTCTCTGAGCTCTGATGAGCGGGTCCGCAGTCATGAATATCTTTAGCTCTGCATCTGGAAATACTGTTGTTCCGATGTCACGACCATCCATTACGACCCTCTTCTTGCGTCCGAACTCCCTGAGCTTTCGGTCCACGAAATCCCTGACCTCGGCTACTGTAGCGATCGGACTTACCTTTCCGGCCACTGCCAGTGATCTGATCTCGTTTTCAATGCATCGGTCTCCGATGTAAGTGCCCTTTTCACCAAAATGCAGATCAAGTTCAGTGAGCGCTTCAGCCAGCGCAGGAACATTGATCTTGCAGTCTTCGTCAATGAATCCGTTCTCAATGGCGAAGAATGTGACACCTCTGTAGAGAGCTCCGGAATCGAGATACAGGAATCCGAACTCGTTTGCTATGATTTTTGCAAAAGAGCTCTTTCCAGTCGATGAATAGCCGTCGATGGCGATTATGATATCAGGTACTTGCATGGAATTTGCTTATAACCGGGCAAAATTATAAAATATTGTGTAAACTCCCAAAAATGTCGATATTTGTAGATGGGATTTTATGCCAAAGCTAGAACTAAAACACTCGAAAAATATGAAAATACTCATTATTGATGATGAACGTTCAATCAGGAACTCTCTCAAGGAAATTCTAATGGACGAAGGATACGATGTGGACGTGGCAGAGAACGGCGTACAGGGCTGCTCGATGGTTGAAAAGGAAAAGTATGACGTTATATTCTGTGACATCAAGATGCCGGAAATGGACGGAATGGAGGTGCTTGACAAATTGACCCAGATGGGCATCGATGCAGCAATAGTCATGATCTCCGGCCATGGTGATATAGATTCGGCAGTCGACTGTATCAAGCGCGGTGCATTTGATTTCATACAGAAGCCATTGGACCTCAACCGTATCCTCATCACTATCAAGAATGCTACTGATAAGATTCATCTGGTCAAGGAGACCAAGATCCTCAAGAAGAAGGTTTACGGACAGCCTATGGTAGGCCAGTCAGAGCCAATCCTCCATATAAAGGAAATGATAGAGAAGGTGGCTCCTACTGATGCGAGAGTGCTGATAATAGGCTCCAATGGTACCGGAAAGGAACTGGTGGCCAGAAATCTCCACCAGCAGAGCCGTCGTTCAGCCATGCCGTATGTCGAGGTGAACTGTGCAGCTATTCCATCAGAGCTCATCGAAAGCGAGCTTTTCGGTCACGAAAAAGGCTCCTTCACTTCTGCCATAAAGCAGCATAAAGGCAAGTTCGAACAGGCGGACGGCGGAACCCTCTTCCTTGACGAGATAGGTGACATGTCACTTGCCGCCCAAGCCAAGGTCTTGAGAGTCCTTCAGGAAAGGAAGCTCTCAAGAGTGGGAAGTGACAAGGATATAACAGTAGATGTTCGTGTTGTGGCTGCAACCAACAAGAACCTGAAGGAAGAGATTGCCAAGGGTACTTTCCGTGAGGACCTTTATCACCGCCTGAGCGTGATCGTGATAAACGTTCCGACCCTTGACGAACGAAAAGATGATATTCCTCTGCTGGTGGACTACTTCATCGAGCAGATCTGCGCAGAGACAGGAATGCCGATGAGAAAGATTGAACCCGCTGCAATGAAACTCCTTGTCAACAAGACATGGACAGGAAACATCAGAGAACTCCGTAACGTCGTGGAGCGTCTGCTCATACTCTCAGGAGCATCTATCACGCCTGACGACGTTAAAGCCTACGTTCTATAGTTCCTGATTCTTTGGAATGCTTACCACAAAGCAGGCGCCTCCGAGAGTGAAGGATTTCTGGTAGCTGATCTCTCCCTCGCACTTTTCGATGATGTTGCGGCAGATGGCCAGACCAAGGCCGGTACCTCCGGTCTTGGTGGTGAAGTTAGGTGTGAAAAGCTTGTCAAGATTCTCTCCCTTCACTCCAGTACCATTGTCCTCGAAGGTAATGTCATAGAACCCGTCCTTTGTTCCATGTCTCAGACATACGAGCACATGGCCCTCAGGAGGGGTTTCTCCATTTTCTGCGGCCTCCTTGCGCCTGATTTCAACAGCCTGGATGGCATTGGTCATCAGGTTTACGAATACACGGATAAGTTGAGGCTTAGGTCCCATGACCATCGCATTCTCGAGACCCATGTATGAGATCTCGATATCCTCCTTATTGTCAAAGATCATTATCTGATCCTGGATGACCTTGTTCAGATCCATCAGGACAGGTTCCTCGGTATAAAGCTTCGCGAATGTCGAGAATTCATTTGCCGTATCAGAAAGTATCTGAATATGTTCAAGGATCACCGCGGTTACCTGATCGAACTTCTCCTCCCACTTAGGATTGTTGTTCTGCTTGAGCCTGATCAGACGCTGGATCTCCAGCTTTATCGGCGTAAGAGGGTTCTTGATCTCATGGGCGACCTGACGTGCCATCTGGCTCCAGGCATTGTCGCGCTCTGCCTGGGCAAGCTGTCTTGTCGAGTCCGAAAGATCCTTTACCATTCGGTTGTAGGCGTCTACCAGGGATGAAATCTCATCCTCACGTTTGTAGATGATGTATTCAAGGTTGTTGACGCTTCCTCCACTCATCTTCTTACCCATCTCTACAAGAGGAGAGAACATCGAGTTGATGATCCTGTTTGTAATGACAAGTGAAACGATCAGAAGCAGGAGGAACACATTGATTATGATAGCAGCATGAAAGAAGCTCTCCTTCATGAAATTATAGTCCATATCCGTGTACGGCGCAGCCATGATGGCTATGATCTTGCCGTCATCATTGATAAGAGGCGCGTATATTGTCCAGTATTTATAACCTCCTGTCTCTTCTTCCAATATGTAGAACCTCTTGCTTCTGCTCTGGATGCTGTGAAATGCCTGAGTCTCTATGCGGCTTCCAAGAATGCGGCTCTCAAAGATCTCAGGGGATGTTGAACTGAAGAGTTTTCCAGCCGGAGTGTAAAGAGATATGTCTGACTTGGTGTTGTTTCCGATGTCGTTAAGAAGTGAGGTGAAGGATGTCCTTGTCAGATCCTGCCAGCTCTCGGCATTCCTGATTCGAGCCTCGAACATGCCCTGGATAGTATTTACTCTTGATTTCATCATGTCGAACATGTTCTGCTCGTTTCTCTTGTATACGAATGTGATGCTGGCTGTGGCCATACACGAAAGAAGCAGAAAAGATGAAATGAAGATTATGATACTGATCCTTGTTCTGAAATAGTTGCTTCTGAAGGACTTCATGGTCTTCTGTCTTGTCGGGATCAGAAGACTGAGAAGCACCATGAGCAGGAACAGATAAGACAGTGAGGTGAAGTATAACATACCGGTCCTCTGAGGACGAGATAACACTATGATCTCATTTTCGCCGGTGCGGACAATAAAGTGCACATGGTCCTCTGTACGATATGTTGCCAGGTCTTCACCCTCTGGAAGCTGCTCTATATAGGTGTTGGAAACATTAGGATAAGGGAATGTTCCGTTGTAAGTGGTCAGCTGGCTGTTTTTATATTTGGCGTATGAATATATGCTAGGAATGTTGACGCTAGGGGACTTCTTGTAGTGGCTCATGATGTTATGATAGCCCCTTCCTTCCTTGTTTGTCTTTGGCTCGATCTGCAGGATCATCCTGCTTGCGCCGATATTCTTTCGGAAGTACAGGAAGACACCTGCGTATTTTCCGTGGCCTTGCTTGTCATACAGAAAGAGAAATTTTTTGCCTTCTGTAACAAAAGTGCCGTTATGTATGATCTCGTTGAACAGACTCTGACTGGCCCTGTCTCTTTCCTGGATTATGGTGACATTTATGTCGTATGTGTCTTCAAAAGCGCTCAGATAGTGCTCGCGGATTCTGTTGGAGATTATGCGGCTGCCATGTTCGGCTGAGATGCTGGATGTGATGTTAGGGTCTGCTGCGATCTTCTCCTCGACTTCGTTCAGCGTCTCTTCTAATGCTTTGGACCTGTCGTCTGTCATGCTGCTCGCCCAGATCTCCACCTTATCCTTTTCCTTCTGGAATCCGAGCACAGCTGAAATGATGGTGAAATATAGGGCGCACAGAAAGGCAAATATCGTAAGGTTTCTGCGTGTCAGAATGTTATAATGCTTTCCGGTCAGTGCCCATACTGTCGGCTTAAGTTCCTGCAGCATGAATGGAATGCATGAGAGCAGGAGAGTGTACGAGAGGTACACGATAACGGTGTATGCGATGTTGTCGCTTGCCTTGTATAACTCCAGACTGACATTTGAATTGATTATGAAGCTCTTCAAAGTCAGGTGTATGTATATTATGGTTGCGATGAGGCTGACTATAATCGTGATACCGTATATTGTAGCCTTTAGTCTGGTTGTCGCCTTGTTTTTGTTGATGAACCCAGCAATGCGTCCCTTGATTATGAAGGTGCAGATGCATATTATGAAAATAAGGGAGTTCGTCAGCAATAGCCCGCCAAGAGACGGGAACAGACTGTCTGAGAAAATCTTTGGAGAAAAGATCTGATGTGTCTGGCTCAGCTGCCCGCTCCAGAAATATGCGGTCAGTGTCAATGCGCATAGGATCGGAACCACCGTGAAATAGACCTTGAATGTTCTGTGTCCGGAAAGGAACAATATCAAGGCAAGTGCAAATATAAGTATGGCAATCCACCTGAGCACACAATTGTCCAGAATAGGGGAATGCTGGGAGGCGTCGTGGGTGAGCTTGAATACCGGAGCACCGTCGATTGAAACCGCGATACCTCCGTTATAGCTGAGAGGTTGGATTGAATATGAAGCATTAAGCTTCAATGCAGGATTTATTCCATTGCCTGAAGCCTCGCTCTCCTCCTCAAGGGTGCTCTTGATCTCCACTCCCGCAATGACCCGGTCGTTCCAGACGCCGTCTGCATATTTGATCAGGTACCATTTGGTGCCGATGCTCATATAGCTGTACTGGTCTGTAACATCTGAAAGAGGAGACTCGATCCTGTTGTCAAACGGACTGAGACGGCGGAAGACCATCTTTCGTGATATGTCGTCGTTCAGGATCGGGAACTGGTTGTTCCAATAGACCAATGAGTCATTGACATAGCGGTAAATGACCAGATCGTCGTCGATTTCTTCAGGAACTCCACTTGTAAACGGATTTGTCGCAAGCGTCTGACTGAGGAGCTCGTCGAGCTCATCTATACGTCCTTCAACCCTTTCTGCGGTTTTCTTCGCAGTCTTTTCCATGTTTCCGGATTCGATGAAATCTGTCAGAGACAGCACAAAAAGTACTAATGCCAGAACAAGGCATATTACCGGAAATTTCTTGTGTATGAAGTCCTGTCTGCTCATTTTAGGCTACTCGTGGTGGTAAGGCTCTCCTCTCATGATGGTGAATGCACGGTATATCTGTTCTGCAAATATAGCCCTCACCATCTGATGGGAGAAGGTCATCTTTGAAAGTGAAATCTTTGAGTTCGCCCGCTCATAAACGGCATCGGAGAAACCGTAGGCGCCTCCGATAACGAACACGATGTCTTTTCCGACATACGAGATCTTGTCCTGCAAAACTCGTGCAAGTTCCACCGATGTGTACTGTTTTCCTCTTTCATCCATAAGGATCACGTCGTCTGTAGGACGCACGTTCTTGAGTATCAGCTCGCCTTCTCGGGTCTTGATCTGGTCCTTGCTCAGGGCTGAAACATTCTTCAGCTCAGGGATCTCGACGATGCTGAAGGGTATATAATGCTTTAGCCTGGACACGTAAATGTCCAGGCCTTCCTTTACCCAATCCTTGTCGGTCTTGCCGACTGTAAGTAGAGTTATCTTCAAATTATTTCTGTCTCAAGAATATGTGTACCGGACATCCGAGGAAGTCGAACTTCGAACGGAGCTTGTTCTCCAGGAATCGTCTGTACGGCTCGCGGATGTACTGCGGGAGGTTGCAGAAGAATGCAAATGATGGAGAACGAGTAGGAAGCTGAGTGATGTACTTGATCTTGATGTACTTGCCCTTCCATGCAGGTGGCGGGTAGTTCTCGATCTCAGGAAGCATCTCCTCGTTGATCTTCGATGTCGGAATCTTGCGTGAGTAATTTTCATACACATGCGCTGCTGCGTCAAGCACATCCATGATTCTCTGCTTGTTGATCACCGAAGTAAAGATGATCGGCAGGTCATTGAACGGTGCGAGGCGCTCCTTGATGGCGATTGTGTATTCCTTCATCGTGTTGCTGTCCTTCTCGACGGTATCCCACTTGTTGACAACGATGACGCAGCCCTTCTTGTTGCGCTGGATGAGATTGAAGATCGCCATGTCCTGTGCCTCGATACCTGTCTGAGCATCAATCATGAGGATGCAGACGTCAGAGTGCTCGATGGCGCGGATAGAACGCATTACCGAGTAGAACTCGAGGTCTTCATGAACCTTGGTCTTCTTTCTCATTCCGGCAGTGTCCACGAGCATGAACTCATGTCCGAACTTGTTGTAGAGAGTTGCGATGGAGTCGCGGGTTGTGCCGGCGATCGGGGTCACGATGTTTCTTTCCTTGCCGAGCAGGGCGTTTGTCAGCGATGACTTTCCTACGTTTGGCTTACCTACGATGGTGAAGTGCGGAAGGTCAGGACGCTCGTCCTTGTCAGGGTCCTCTGCTGGAAGAACCTTCACGATGGCGTCGAGAAGATCTCCGGTACCGCCGCCGTTGGCAGCCGATATGCTGTAGAGCTCTCCAAGTCCAAGCGAGTAGAACTGGAACGCATCATACATCTTGTCTCCGGAGTCTACCTTGTTTACAGCGAGCACTACAGGCTTGCCGCTTCTGCGAAGGATGTCTGCGATTTCTTCGTCGTAGTCTGTGATGCCGGTTGCAGCCTCTACCATGAAAAGAACGACGTGCGCCTCCTCAATAGCGAGGACCACCTGCTTGCGGATCTCCTCCTCGAAGATATCGTCCGAGTTGGATGTGTATCCTCCGGTGTCGACTACAGAAAACTCTGTACCGCACCACTCGCATCGACCGTAGTGTCTGTCGCGGGTTACTCCGGCTGTCTCGTCTACGATTGCCTGGCGCATTCCCACCAGACGGTTGAAAAGTGTGGACTTTCCTACGTTTGGGCGTCCTACAATAGCTAAAAGGCTCATAATCTATAATTTAGTTGTTAAAATCCCGCCTCGCGGCGATAGTTGCACATCCCTATCCGGGACCGTATTAATGGCAATTGGTTCCGCATGACGAACACCCGCCGTCGCTGCACTCGGGCTTGCCGTCCGGACCTTTCTTGCCCCAAAGTTTTATTTCATCTTCCTTCGCGCACTTGATGCCCCTCTTGCGCATCTCCCTGTTGTTCTCAATCTCAGTCTCAGGAAACTTTCCGTCCTTCCTGAAGATGATGTTGAAGCACAGGCCGACTACGCACAGGGCCACAAGTAGCAGAGCAGCAAGGAATACTTTCATTAGTTGATGAAGCTTGAGCTGATCTCCTCGTAGTTGTATACCTTGTTGATGATGTCAGCAAACATGTCTGTCATTGACAGTACTGTGATCTTGCGTGTGTCCTTTTCAGGATTGCTGGTCAATGGAATAGTGTCTGCCACAATCACTTCCTCGAGTGCCGACTCGGCGATTCTCTCGTAAGCCGGGCCTGAGAATACAGGGTGTGTAGCGCATGCACGAACGCTGAGCGCTCCCATATCCTTGAGTACGTTCGCTGCCTTTGCGAGTGTGCCGGCGGTGTCGATCATGTCGTCCACGATGACAACGTTCTTGCCTTCAACCTCTCCTATAGCTGTGATTGAACCTACGACATTAGCCTTCTCGCGAGACTTGTGGCAGATGATCACAGGACACTGGAGGTAACGTGCGTATGCGTTTGCTCTCTTTGCGCCACCCATATCCGGAGCTGCGATGGCAAGGTTCTCGATATTCATAGCCTTGAGGTAAGGAAGGAATACGGCGCTTGCGTAAAGATGGTCGACTGGAATATCAAAGAATCCCTGAATCTGGTCTGCATGAAGGTCGCATGTCATCACGCGGTCGCATCCGGCAGCCTCAAGCATGTTTGCAACGAGCTTTGCTCCGATAGATACTCTTGGCTTGTCCTTTCTGTCCTGACGTGCCCATCCGAAGTATGGCATTACTGCGATTACCTTGTGAGCTGACGCTCTCTTTGCAGCATCAATCATGAGAAGAAGCTCGAAAAGGTTGTCTGTCGGAGGGAAAGTAGACTGGATGATGAATACAGTCGCGCCGCGCACACTCTCGTTATAGCATGGAGCAAATTCGCCGTCGCTGAATGTGAGTACGTCTGACTGTCCTACTTTAAGACCTAACTTGATGGCTACCTTCTCGGCGAAATCTCTTGATGCCTTGCAGGTAAAAACTTTGATTTTGTGTTCGTCGTGCATGGGATATGAGGGTTTAGGGTTATTTGTTTTCTTTAATGCTGTTGAGTACAGACTCGATGTAGTCCAGGATCTCTTCTCTGCCAAGACCTGTCTCCGAAGAGCTGACGAAGGTCGGAGGAAGCTCTTCCCAAAGTTCAAGAATCTGCTTCTTGTTCTTCTCGATCTGGGCTGCGAGGGCATTCGGACCGTTCTTGTCACCCTTTGTGAATATTATCGCAAAAGGAATCTGACCCTGGCCGAGCTCGATGAGGAAGTCCATGTCGACTTTGCCAATGTCGTGTCTGGAATCGATGAGGACGAAGAGCATCACCATCTCCTCTGAGAGGTTGATGTAGTTTCTGATCACCTGCTCGAGCTTCTGCTTTCCTGTCGCCGAGATCTTTGCGTATCCGTAACCCGGGAGGTCGACCAGATACCATTCGCGGTTGATCAGGAAGTGGTTTACAAGGCGTGTCTTGCCCGGCTTGCTGGACGTCATCGCCAGCTTCTTGTTCCTGCAGAGCATGTTGATCAGGGATGACTTGCCGACGTTGGATCTTCCGATGAATGCGAACTCAGGGAATTTCTGCTTCGGTTTCTCGGAAATCCTCGTGCTGCTGCCAGAGAATAATGCTTCGGTGATCTTCATGTTGATGATGCCTCTAAAAACGCTCGCAAAGATAGGAAAATTATGGAATTTTTTACTAAATTTGTTGCGTTTGACAATAAAATGAGGATTAATAGCGATGGAAAGAGATTTTATTGACCTGTTTGAGTTCCTGTCAAGGCTTAAGAAGGGGGTAGAATCGCTTTTTCCCAACCGATTGTGGCTCAAGGCGGAAGTCAGTGCGGTAAAGGCTCGAAACGGGGGACATTGCTACCTCGAACTTTCTCAAAGTGATTCCAAAGGTCTTGTCGCCAAATCCTCGGCCATCATCTGGGCATCGAAGTACAGATTCATCGCACCATATTTCGAATCGGTGACAGGGTCGCCTATAAAGGAGGGAATGACTCTCCTTGTGGAAGTCCAGGTGAACTACAGTGAGCTCTACGGTTTCTCTCTGATAATCAATGATGTCGATCCTGAGTATTCGTTGGGGGTGAAGGAACTTGAGCGTCAGAAGACGATCGAGCGACTTGCCAAGGAGGGTCTCATGGACATGCAGAAAGAGCTGGCCCTGCCTGCTCTTCCATACAATCTCGCGGTAATTTCGGCGGAGGATGCTGCCGGTTATCGCGATTTTATGCGTCATATAGCGGAAAATCCGTATGGCTTTCAGCTGGCACCGGAACTTTACCCGGCCTTGATGCAGGGCGTTGACTGTCCGTCGTCCATAATCTCTGCATTGGATGCAATCCTGGATTCCGGAAAAGAATATGACGCTGTGCTGATCCTTCGCGGAGGAGGCTCGAAGCTGGATCTCGCATGCTTCGATGATTATGAGCTTGCGGCAGTTGTGGCTCAGTATCCGCTTCCTGTGCTGACAGCCATCGGACATGATCAGGACTATCACGTCTGTGATATGGTCGCCCATGAGTTCGTGAAGACTCCGACCGCTCTTGCCGACTTTATCCTCGCCATGTATGAGGATGAGGATGCAAGGATTTCATCATACGTGACAAGGATAAGACTTGCGTTTTCCAACAGGCTCCTGGCAATGGAGATGCCGGTTGAGCGCCTTCAGAACAGGATCCGCAACGGATATGCAATGAAGATATCGCTGATGGAATCGGCCCTTCAGGTGCTGTCTTCGAGGATATCGTCAGCCGACCCGAGAATGATACTTGAAAGGGGATATGCACTTGCAACAAATGCCGACGGTGTCGTGCTGAAAAGTGCACGCAGCTGCGTTCCCGGCGACAAACTGTCGGTAATGTTCGCCGACGGAACTCTTGAGGCAAATGTTACGTCAGTACGTCAAAATAATTAAACAACATGACAGAAAAATTCGACTATACAAAGGCAATAGAGGAACTTGAGGCGATTGCCGCCAAGGTTGAAGACCCAAAGACGGGTATAGATGACATCGATAAATATATCAAGCGATCAGAGGAACTGGTCGCTGCGTGCCGCGAATATCTCCGTGGTGCCCGTGAAAAGCTTGATATGATAAAACAATAACAACATATATGACTACAAAGAAGCAGATGATCTATGATCACGACGAGTGGCTGGTGCCGTACAAGGACGTCATCGATCGTCGTAATGAGATGATATTGGACCTGAAGGAGCGTTTTTCTGTTGACGGCTCCCTCAGCAAGGGATTGAACAATCATGTGTTCTATGGCCTCCATCGTGATGCGAAGGGCAACTGGGTGTTCCGTGAGTGGGCTCCTAATGCGACCAAGATCTATATCATAGGCGAATTCAACAACTGGAAGCGTACCGAGGCCTATGCGCTCAAGCCTATCGGCGGCGGTAACTGGGAGATTGTTCTTCCTGCTATGTTCCTTGACCATGGAACTCTGTACAAATTATATATAGAATGGCCAGGCGGAGGTGCCGAGAGACTTCCTGCTTATGTTACAAGAACAGTCCAGGATCCGCACACCAAGACATTCTGCGCTCAGGTCTGGGATCCGCAGCCATATCAATGGAAGCATAAGGGACCTGGCAAACGTCCGCATCCGCTCATCTATGAGTGCCACATCGGCATGGCGGCCGAGGAAGAGAAGGTAGGAACTTTCGAGGAGTTCCGTCTGAACGTCCTTCCTAAGGTTGCTGATCTTGGCTATGACACACTTCAGATCATGGCTCTTCAGGAGCATCCTTACTACGGCTCCTTCGGCTATCAGGTGGCGAACTTCTACGCCCTCAGCTCCCGCTTCGGAACCCCTGAGGAATTCAAGGCTCTCGTGGACGAGGCGCATGCCCTCGGCATTGCGGTCGTGATGGATATCGTGCATTCGCATTCTGTTGATAATGAGGCGGAAGGACTTGGTCTGTTCGATGGAAAGGAGACTCTTTATTTCTACGACGGATGGCAGGGACATCATCCTGCCTGGGGTTCACGCTGCTTCGATTACGGCAAGGACGAAACCAAATATTTCCTCCTCTCGAACTGCAAATACTGGATGGAGGAATACCATATCGACGGCTTCCGCTTCGACGGTGTGACCAGCATGCTTTACTGGGATCACGGCTTGGAGAAGGCATTCGTCGGATATGAAAACTACTTCAACAAGGGCGTTGACGACAACGCCATCGCATATCTTGCTCTCGCAAATATCCTTATCCACGAGATGAACGAGGATGCGTTCACTATCGCAGAGGATGTCAGCGGTATGGCAGGCCTTGCCGCTCCGATCGAGATGGGCGGTGTGGGCTTCGACTTCCGTATGAGCATGGGCGTTGCCGACAATTGGATCAAGTGGATCAAGGAACTTTCCGACGATGATTGGAGAGTGGGCGAGATCTGGTGGCAGCTTACCAACAAGCGTGCTGACGAAAAGACCATCAGTTATGCCGAGTGCCACGACCAGGCGATGGTGGGCGACAAGACCATCGCGTTCCGTCTGATGGATGCCGAGATGTACACTTCGATGAACAAGGAATCACAGTCTCCTGTTGTCGACAGAGGTATGGCCCTCCATAAGATGATCCGTCTTGTGACTATGGCCACATGCGGCAACGGATACCTCACATTCATGGGCAACGAGTTCGGTCATCCTGAGTGGATTGACTTCCCTCGCGAAGGAAACGGATGGTCATACAAGCATGCCAGAAGACAATGGTCACTCGCTGAGCCGGACTACCTCAGATACAGATATTTGCGGAATTTCGACAAGGCTATGATCGAGTTGGCGCACAAGGAATCAATCCTTGACGAGGCCCCTGAACTTTTTGTGCAGGATGAAGAGAAAAAGATACTTATTTTTAAGAGAAATAATTGTATCTTTGCGCTCAACTTTAACCCCACTGCTTCGTTCGCTGATTACGGCTTTGCCGTACCGGCAGGAAAATACGAGGCAGTCCTGAATACAGACGAAAACGAATTTGACGGCTTCTCCAGACTGAAAACTGGAGAGGTGCATTTTAGTGTACCTGTCAAGAGTGAGAACGGAAACGGCAAATATGAGCACAGCATGTCGCTCTACCTGCCAAGTCGAACTGCTCTTGTGTTGAAGAAGATTGACTAAAATTTTAACAAAATAATACCTTATGGCTTTTCTTAAATTCAACAAGTCAGAGCTTGTAAACCTGGAATACTCGCTCAAGCGTGAGATAATCGCTGCGAACGAGACAGGTGCGTATTGCAATACGTCCATCGTGGCCTGCAACACAAGACGCTATCACGGCTTGCTCGCTGTCCCTGTTGATGAGCTGGGTGGCGGAAAGTACATGCTTCTTTCTGCTCTGGATGAGAGTCTGACCCTCCGAGGAAAACAGTTCAACCTCGGAATCCACTGCTACGGTGACACTTACGACCCTAAGGGACATAAGTACATCGTGGACTTCGACGCAAATCCAGTTCCTGTAATCACCTACAAGGTGGGAGGAATCCTGTTCACCAAGACTATCATGATGGTTCCTGACAACGATCAGGTGCTCATCAAGTACGAACTTCTCGAGGCTCCGTCAAAGCTTACGCTCACACTCAAGCCTTTCCTTGCCTTCAGAAGTGTTCATAGCCTTACAAGTCAGAACTCGGAGGCATACACCGGTTATGACGAGGTGGATTCAGGTGTTGCCTTCCGTCTCTACAACGGCTTCCCATACCTCAATATGCAGGTTTCGGGTCAGGCAGCCTTCAAGTCACAGCCATATTGGTATAGCGGTGTGACTTACTCAGACGAGTACCGCCGCGGATTCGACTGCAGAGAGGACCTCTTTGTTCCTGGAACATTCTCGCTCGAGATGAAGCCAGGTGACTCAGTGGTATTCTCAGCATCAGTAAATGAGGTTAATCCTAGAGGCCTCAAGAGAAAGTTCACAGACACATTGAAGAAGATGGCTGTGATCGAGGACTACGAAGACCTTCTTGCACATAACGCAGAGCTCTTCAAGTGTCATCACAACGGCAAGTCCCGCATCAACGCCGGTTTCTCATGGCTCGAGACAGGTCTCCTTCGTGAGACAATCGCTTCTCTCCCTGGTCTTACACTCTATGCAAACGGCAGCTGCGAGGAGTTCGAGAGCATTCTCGACACTCTCATCGCGGACGAGGAAGAGCGTCTTTTCCGTCGTACAACCCAGTGTGAGGCTCCTCTCAGACTTACTGAGACCATCCAGCAGTACATCCGTTTCAGCGGAAAGGAAAGACAGATCTGGAAAAAATATGGAGAGACTCTCAAGAAGATCATCGAGAGCTACGCACCTGGTCAGAGAAAGGAGATTGCAATGCATCCGAACGGACTCCTCTGGGCTCAGATGGACGGCGTTGCCCTTTCATGGATGAATGCGTATGTATACGGTAACCCTGTAACAGAAAGAGCAGGTTATCAGGTCGAGACAAATGCATATTGGTACAATGCCCTCTGCTTCGCCATCGACATGGAGAACAAATACGGCGCAAAGAAGGACAACGCCTTCGTAGCACGCTGGACTCCGGTCCGCGACATGGTGAAGGAAAACTTCCAGCCTATGTTCTGGAGAGAGGAGTGGGGCTACCTCGTTGACTTCGTGGGCAACGGTCCGGTAAGCCAGGCTGTAAGACCGAATATGCTCATTCCTGCATACCTCGAGTACTGCCCGGTTGACGATGAGGTCATCTCAGAGATCGTGATGACAATCAACGACGAGCTCCTCACAAGAAGAGGTCTCAGATCGCTTTCTCCAAGAAACGAGGCTTACAGAGGTGTGTATGAGGGCTCGCAGATCGACCGTGACCTCGCTTACCACCAGGGTTGCGCATTCCCTGACCTTCTCGCACCATACATCGACCTCTGCTTCCGCATGATGGGTTCTACATTCTATGGTAGAGCGAAATATCTCGTTGAGGGATTCTTTGAGGATATCAGCAAGCATGGTGTAGGCGCATTCTCAGAGCTCTACGATGGAGACCCTCCACACGAGCCGCACGGAGCGATCGCTTCTGCAATGAGTACAGCAGCGCTCCTTCAGATCGTACATGTAATGAAACAATATCATAAGGAGGACAAATAATGAGAGTTCTGATGTTTGGATGGGAGTTTCCTCCTCATATTGCAGGAGGACTCGGTACCGCTTGTTACGGTATGACCAAGGGTCTTGCTTACAATGATGTAGACGTGCTTTTCGTGATGCCTTCAGCTTCAGGCGACGAGGATGAGAGCGCAGTCAAGATCATCAATGCAAGTGACGTGGCTATCGACACAGTAAGCGCTACAGTAGATGAGTTCCTTGGAAAGGTGCAGTTTGTACACATCGGTACAAACATGGTCCCTTACGTTGACCCTCAGGACTTTACAAAGATCGTTGAGGAAGAGCGCAAGAGACAGATCAAGGGCTTCCGCGTACAGTACGGCCAGAAATACAAATTCTCCGGCAAGTACGGTGCGAACCTTATGGAGGAGGTTGCACGCTACGCAATGGTAGGTGCTACAATCGCTCTCCAGTATAAAGACCAGTTCGACGTGATCCACGCTCACGACTGGCTCACATATCTTGCAGGTATCGCTGCAAAGCAGCTCACAGGCAAGCCGCTCGTAGTTCACATGCACGCAACATCATACGACCGCGCAAGCGACGATCAGGTCGATACACGCGTGGTTGACCTTGAGACAAAGGGTATGATGGCGGCAGACAAGGTGATGGCAGTGTCTGAGCTCACCAGAAACATCTGCATCAACCGTTACGGCATCGAGCCGGAGAAGGTTGTTGCAGTACACAACGCCGTAGACTTCACAGGTCGCGAGAAGCTCGAGGTCGAGAGAAACGTGAAGGAGAAGGTCGTTACCTTCCTCGGCCGTGTGACTTACCAGAAGGGACCTGAGTATTTCATCGAGGCAGCTGCTAAGGTGCTCAAGAGATGCAAGAACGTACGTTTCGTGATGGCAGGTAGCGGTGACATGCTCAACAGATGTATCCGCCACGTCGCACGTCTGGGTATTTCTGACAGATTCCACTTCACAGGCTTCCTTCGCGGTAAGGAGGTTCACAAGATGTTCGCTTTGTCTGACGTATATGTAATGCCTTCGATCTCGGAGCCGTTCGGTATTTCTCCGCTCGAGGCCATGCAGACAAACGTGCCTTCGATCATTTCAAAGCAGTCAGGTTGTGCAGAGATCCTCAAGTACGCCCTCAAGGTGGACTTCTGGGATGTGGATGCAATGGCTGACCAGATCTATGGTCTGCTCCAGTATCCGGCTATCGCTCAGCTCGCGGCCCGCTGCGGATATGACGAAGTGAACAACATCAAGTGGAACGATGTTGCAGCCAAGATCAAGGGTATTTATCAGGAAGTTATTGACAACAAGAAATAAAAATAAAACACAATATTATGAAAAAGAGTATATGTCTGTATTTTCAGGTGCACCAGCCAGCAAGGTTGAGACTATACAGATTCTTTGACATCGGAAAGGA
>JAZOPY010000044.1:0-9535 GCA_045655825.1 Candidatus Cryptobacteroides sp.
ACGTGTGATGGTCATGGAAGGTGATAATCTGGATATCAATCGCGAGAGTTTCTTAGACCTTGGAAACATAACATCTCTTCTTGCAGAGAATAAGGTGTCGGATGGAAGCGAGCACAATCCGGAGGTTCTTCCTGACTACAGCCACCTCAATCATATCTCGTTCACAGAGTGTGACGATATCTTCCCTAACCCGGAGCGTGGATTCTATTTTACACAGAGCTTCAAGTCTGCCTCTGCCAGCCTTCTTACAGCAAGCAAGATAGAGCAGAACAGACTCCAGAACAGGACCATCTGCTACCTCGGTTTCTATCCGAAGAAGTATATGAACGGCCACATCGCTGATGACTTCATCCAGATGGTGCGTAACAATATGCAGGTTCTGCGTGAGAACGGCGCCAAGTGTATCATGCGTTTCGCATACTCTGACAGCGAGAACGAGAAACCTTGGGACCCTACCCCGGAGGTCGTTCAGATGCATATCGCTGACATCAAGCCTGTCCTCCAGGAGTACAGCGACGTGATCATGTGTCTCCAGGCAGGTTTCGTAGGCGTATGGGGTGAATGGTACTACACAGAGAACTTCGAGTTCGCACCGAGCACGCCTGAGGAGCATGTTCTTCGTAAGCAGGTGACTGACGCCATGCTCGAGGCTCTTCCTGCAGAACGTTCCATCGGTCTGCGTACTCCAATGTTCAAGAGAAATATGTATGCAAGCAGTTACCGTGATACGCTTACCCTTGCGACAGCATACAACGGCTCGGACAAGGCACGCGTCAGCGGTTTCAACGACTGTTTCGGTGCGTCTTCGACAGATCAGGGAACATTTGATAATATAGCTTCTCGTGAATACTGGAAGAGTGATACAAGATATACCCTTATGGGTGGTGAGACCTGTGCCGTTTCGTCATACTGCGAGTGCGATGTGACCCTTCAGGACTGCGAGGACTACCATTGGACATACCTCAACATCGAGTACAACCGTCAGGTACATAACGTATGGAAGGACGGCGGATGCTGGGACGAGATCGAGCGTCGTCTGGGATACAGACTTTCATTCGCTGACGTATATCACTCGACTCCGGCAGCTGGTCAGGATATGACCGTAGCGCTTCAGATAAAGAACAGCGGATTCGCCGCTCCTATGAACGGCCGTGCCGTAGAGCTCATCCTTGTGGACGGAAACGGCAAGAAGACCGTATATGAGCTCAATGACGTCGATCCGCGTTACTGGTTCGCAGGCAGGACAATCAACATTGAGAAGGCCATCTCGATTCCTGCTGACGCTTCAGGAAAGTGCACGCTTTACCTCAACCTTCCTGACCCTAAGCCAACCCTCCATGACAACCCTCGCTTCTCAATCCGCCTTGCCAACGACGGCGTCTGGAACGATGACCTGGGTTACAATAAAGTGATGGAATTTAACTTATAAGATATGAAACGAATTTTCAGCATCGCGCTTATGTGCGCAGCATTGTTCGCATCTTGCGAAAGACCCGAAGGCCCCGAGCCGGACGGTCAGGGCAATGGAGAGAAGTATTCGATCGAGCTTCCTGCCTCTGACGTAAACGGAAAGCAGGCATGGATGCCTGGTGACCAGATTCTCGTTCACGGCGAGTACTCGAAGGACCAGGTGGTCGTTACTTTGAATCCGTCAGACATCTCTTCGGATGGAAAGACATGCTACGTATCTTTCTCGGGTGTTGCTCCATACGAGCAGAAGGCCGTGAAGTCCAAGTTCTATGCGGCTTATCCGGCAGAGATCGTCAGCAATGCAAGCCATTGCAAGGATGCCAGCACCTTCTCTGTCACAAATGCGATGCTGATGGCAGGATACGACAAAGGCAAGACCTTCGTCATGGAGACTCTCGTGGGAGGTTTCTCGTTCACCGTTTCAGGTGATTATGACTCATACGAGATCCGCGGAAACAATGAAGAGACCGTGGCCTTTTCAAGCCTGTCAGCACGTATCACTCCTAACACGAAGCTCTATGCAAGCAGCAAAGGAACGGCTCAGATCGTGGCGACAGGTGCTCTTGTTGCTGACGGCTCTACCGTAAACCATATCTGCTTCCCTGAGCAGCCGTCGTTCCTTGACGGATTCCACCTTGTTCTGTGCAAGGACGGAAAGGCTCTGAAGAGCTACTATACAGAGGAAGTGTTCGAGGTGAAGCGCGCACAGTTTACATCCCTTGGCGACATCACTTCAAAGCTTGTGGATTTCAGCCAGTCGGCCGATACTCATGTGTCCGCTATCCCTACAAATGGTGCAATCAATCTCGGCGCTGCAGAAACAGCGAACTGCTACCTCGTTTATGAACCCGGTGTATATACATTCAAGGCTGTGAAGGGCAACAGCGGAACTGCGCTCGCTTCCATCGGCTCTGTAGAGATTCTCTGGGAGACTTGGGGAACAACCCAGGAGGTTACTCCTAACAGCGTCATCGATGCGGTTGACTTCGAGAAGGATAGGATCTATTTCCGCATCGCAGAAGGCTTCCATCCGGGAAATGCTGTCATCGCTGCAAGGAACGATATGGGTGCGATCATGTGGAGCTGGCATATCTGGGTGCCTGAGACACAGATTACAGAAGACCTCTACAGCGTATCGCGCCGCAAGAGCATGAGCCGTAACCTCGGCGCCCTTGTGGATGCTTCCGCTGACGGTGCAGATCCAAAGTCGGCTGGTCTCTTCTACCAGTGGGGCAGAAAGGATCCGTTCCCGGGAGTTGCAGACTTCGTTACCGGAGAGCCGGCTAAGGTTGCAGGTCAGCAGATGACCCTCTTCGGCGGTCAGATGACCACAGCAAAGGCCCTCAAGAACCCGACTGCGTTCGCTGACTATGACGGTCACTGGAATGGAGCTACCAAGGAGGATCTCTGGTACAGTACCAAGACAATGTATGACCCATGTCCTCCGGGATATAAGATCCCTTATCGTTCCGAGGTCGTACTCTATTCGAACTCTCCTGCAGAAATTCCGGGATGGTCATACGATCCGGACAGATATATCTTCACTGTCGGTAATCCACAGGCCGTATATCCTCTTACCGGTTACATCACAACTGAAGGTGACTACAACCAGTACGGCGAAGGAACACGCCTCTGGTGTTCTCGTCCGGCTTCAGACGGTGTGAATGCATATAACCTCCGCATCTTCCCGAACGAGACATCCGGCGGAGCATCCTATGGCAACGGCACAAAACCAAATTCGAACGGTTTTGCAGTGCGCTGCGTGACTATCGAATCCGTTCCTTTCGAGAACGCGGAAGGAACTCCAAAGAAGGGCAAGTACACCAAGTATGACGTCGATGTGACTGAGCTTTCAGGCCTTTGCCTGCACACGGACGGATCCTTCCTCTGGGGTGTAGGTGACCAGGGATCAGTAGGAAAGATCGGCTTTGACGGATCATACGAGAGGGTATTCGGCCAGTCACTCGATATGGAGGCCATCACTATCGACCCTGCTACAGGTGACCTCTACCTCGGTTGCGAGAGCAACTGGGTCGGTGTCGTGAAGGCTCCGGATTACAAGAGGGCAACTGAAATCTTCCGTGTGGCAGAGGCTGCCGATTACGGAAACAGCGGCGTCGAGGGTATCTCATGGTACAAGGACAATATGCTTCTTGTCGGAACCCAGACAGGCGCATACCTCTGGGCGTATACTCTTGACGGTAATATCGTATGGAAGAAGAGCCTCAAGACCGTGGCTCTCGGTTGCCAGGAGATCGCAGATATCTGCTATGATCCTGTCAGAGACCAGATCTGGATCATTGACTCTGAGTCGCAGTCGATCTACCTCTTCAACGGCGATGCTACCCAGCACCTTGCTACATACAAGACCAACTTTGCCGGCAACTGTGAGTCAGTATATCTCGACTATGAGCGTCAGTGCGTTTGGGTAGCCGACGACTCGGAATCATCAGCCCTCTTTAAAATTGAACTTACATTTTAAATTATGAAGAAGATACTATATATCGCAGCCATAGCCGCTGCATTCGCATGCACACCTACTGACAAGCAGCAGGGAGAATATGCAGATTTCGAGCGCGTGCCGCTCCAGAGTGAGATCCAGAACGTCCAGCCTATGACCGGTATCGTTCTTTGGAATACAAACGGACGCTCTATCACAGCGAAGGACAAGATCCAGCTCGAGTATTCATACATGCTCTACAACGACGTGTGCAAGGAGCAGGGTGTGTACGACTGGACTCCTATGGACAAGCTGCTTGAAGAGGTCGCATCGCGCGGCCATCAGGCCGTAGTGCGTTTCCGCTACACATACGTAGGTCAGCAGTGTGCTGTTCCTGACTATATCAAGGCATGGCCTGGATATGAGGAGATGTCGGGCAAGAGCGAGGGAAGGACAACATACTTCCCAGACTGGCGCTGCGAGGAACTCCAGAGATTCCACCTCGAGTTCCACAAGAAGTTCGCCGAGCGTTACGATTCTGACCCTCGTCTTGCATTCGTGCAGACAGGATTCGGCCTCTGGGCTGAGTACCACATCTATGACGGCCCTTGCAAGATCGGCAGGACATTCCCTTCAAAGGACTTCCAGGAGACTTTCTTCAAGGAGATGCAGAACTACTTCAAGGAGACGACATGGAGCATCTCCATCGATGCTGCCGACAGCTTCTACTCACCTCTCAGAGCAAAGAAGGAGCTTCTCGACATCACTTTCGGAAACTTCGATGACTCGTTCATGCACGAGACCCACCACGAGTACAACCGTGACTGCTGGATGTTCTTCGGTGAGGACCGCTACAAGATCGCTCCTCGCGGAGGCGAGTTCAGCTACTACTCGAACTTCGACCAGCAGCACTGCCTTGACGTAGAGGGCATGTACGGCCGCACATTCGAGAGCCAGGTGGCAGAGTACCACATGACTTACATCCTCGGAAACGACCAGCCTAGCTACCAGACAATGGACCGCATCAAGGAGGCGTCTATGTCCATGGGATATAAGTTCGAGATCAAGGACTTCCGCGTTAAGGGTGACGAGGCCGCTGTTCTTATCAGCAACATCGGAGTGGCTCCGATCTATCGCCATGCATACGTTGCAGTCGGTGGCGTGAAGGGTGAGTATTCTTTGAAGAACCTCATGCCGGGCGAGGAGGTTTGGATCCATGTCAAGGGCGAAGGCGTATCGGCTCAGGCAGTGCCTACAATCGAGTGCGCACACCTTGTACCTGGACAGAAGATAGAGTATAAGGCAGACGTAAAATAATGAAATATAACATTTGGTTAATATGTATGGTGGCGGCTTTGGCCGCTGGTTGTTCCTGTGCCGATAGGGCACAGGAACAACGTCGTTCTTGCCCATCTCCGGAAAAAGAACTTACCGTGTATTGGGAAGGTCATGATTTTCAGACACTTGACGGGTTTTCGGACATTGATGCAGCCGAGGATAAGTTTGATGGGTTCATCAGTCTGCTCGGCCAGGTGCCGCATGAGACTGCTGTGACTGAGATGACTGAGTTCCTTGATTCTGCCGCTCAGAATGTCGTGGCTTACATGGTCTGGGCCGGCTGGTTCGAGCCTTTCCTCCATGCCAAGGAGTCTCCATACAGAAATGATTCGCTTTTCGTAGCCTATCTGGACAAGGTTCTTAAGGATAATGTGATTGATGACGGCTATATGGTCGAGCATCTTCAGGATCTGAGAAGATTCATGACTGTGAACAAGGTAGGCATGCAGCCGCAGGATGTTCTGCTGAAGAATGAAGAAGGTGTGGAGTTCCAGTTGTCGGACCTCAAGGGTGAGCGTATGCTTATCCTCTTTGTGGATGCAGACTGCCCGTCATGTCTCCAGGCTTTGTCGGATAATGTCGGGGAGCATAAGGACAGAAGACTTGTTGCCGTCCTGGTGAACGGCTCGCAGTACCACATGTCCAACATACGTGCGCAGCTTTCTGAGGAGGTGCTTGCACCATGGACATTCGCATACTGCCCGCAGGGACGTCTCGAGACCGAGGGTCTTTATGACACCTCCCTCCTGCCATTCCGAATGCTGGTTAACCCTGAATGGATTATTGAAAAAAGTTATTTTTAAAGATTGCCACGGCCCTTTCAGGGCCTCGCAATGACGTGTAATTCCTCGGCATTTGTTATATCGACGTGGTAAATCATAACCAATACGTCATTGCGAGGAGCGAAGCGACGTGGCAATCTGCATAATAGGAACAGTATTGCATTATGAAAAAGACAATGTTGGTAGCGGCCCTTCTGGTGGGCGCGATGGTGTCAGCGATGGCACAGAATCCGGATCCGGATTCGAGGGACAAGTCACGCTATGCCGTGAATAATTTTGAGAATGACGACCTTTATACGGCCGTGCAGACATACGAGCCTGTTTCTGTGGCTCAGCCTAAGGGCAAGAAGGTGAAGAACGTCATCCTGATGATCGGCGACGGAATGGGTCTGGAGCAGCTCAGTACTGCATGGATCGTGAACAACCGCCACCTGAACATCACCGACAATTTCCCATACGTAGGTCTTCAGTGGACCTACTCGGCAAACAAGCTGGTGACTGACTCAGCAGCTGCAGGTACGGCACTCGCTACAGGTTCGAAGACCAACAACGGCATGATTGCGACTTCCCCTGACGGACAGCCTCTGGAGACTTTGTCAGAGTACGCAAAGTCAAAGGGCATGAAGACAGGAACTTCAGTTGTCTGCCGCGTCTGCGATGCTACCCCTGCCGTGTTCTCGACTCACCATGAAAACCGCGACAGCCTTTACAATATCATGGCTCAGTTCGTGGACAGCGAGCTTGACTTCCTCTTCGGAGGCGGACTCAAGTGGTGGGAGAACCGTCCGGACGGCCGTGACCTTACAGCTGAGGCTGAGGCTAAGGGATATACAGTCGTGAAGGACATGGAGAGCCTCAAAGCTGTAGAAGAGGGTCCGGTGATTGCTCTTATTGCAGAGAAGGAGCTTCCGCCTGCATTGGACAGAGGAACAGACCACCAGGAGTCTGTAAAGAAGGCTCTGGAATTGATGGGTGATCATAAAAAAGGCTTCTTTTTTATGATCGAAGGCTCATGCATCGATGACTGGTGCCATGCAAACAAGGTAGGTTATGCAGTTGAGGAGATTCTCGACTTTGACCGTACTGTCGGTGCTGTTCTCGAGTGGGCAGCTCAGGATGGTGAGACCCTCGTGATCGTGACAGCAGACCACTCTACCGGTGGTATGACCCTGCTTGGAGGCAAGGTTGCCGAGCAGAGTGTGGCAGTGAACTACGCCAACACAGGCCACAACGGAGTTGCGCTTCCTGTATATGCATGGGGCCCAGGTGCAGAGAAGTTCGTAGGCATATATGAGAACGCAGAACTCTCTGAGAAAATTAAGGAAATCTTAAAATAAAGATGAATAAGAAATCTTACCTTTTTATCGCTGCAATTGCGTTCGTGGCCACAACTTTTGTGAGCTGTACCAAGCCAGATCCGCAGCCGGCTCCGGACGATGATCCGAAGCAGGAGCAGCCGCAGCAGCTCAAGGCCCTCAAGCCGACCGTCGAGGTTACTGACAACTGGGTGTGGGACGGAAAGCCGTCCATCAGCCTGGTGATCGAGAATCCTAATGAGGTTGATGTTACGGAGACTGTCAAGACGGAGATATCTACCGATCTGAAGAAGTTTGTGACAAAGGTAGAGCAGACAGCAGAGGTTCCGGCAAAAGGTAAGGTGACTGTAAAGATCACTACTGAAGAGGATCTGGAGCCAGGTTTCTATAAGGCGAAGGTTTTTGTGGGAACAGCTGCAAAGTCATTCAACTTCGGTATTTCTCCTTACGAGATCGTGTCGGCTCCTGACATGCAGCCTGACTTCAACGAGTATTGGGAGAATGCCAAGGCCCAGCTTCCTGCGCTTGTGGAGGGCGAGACCGTGACCCTTACAGAGATTACGTCTAAGAGCAATGCAAAGGGTAAGGTTTACCTTGTCGAGTTCCAGTCAGTGCCTAACGGACTGGAGGGTGACCCTGTGATCGTGCGCGGCTTATATGTGGAGCCTCAGGACGGCCAGAAGCATCCTGTGCTCATGCACTTCTTCGGCTGGGATGACCGTGGCGGCTCTGTGACCGTGCCTTCAGGCGGCTCAGGAAATTATGCGGAGTTTTATCTTTCTACCCGCGGACAGTACCACAACAACCGTCCGGCCTCATACGAGAAGACCGAGGCGTGGATCGCCGAGCATGGCGAGTGGGTGTCCAAGGATCCATGCGAGTACGCTTCCATCATGAAGCCTAACGACAAGTACAACTGGTTCGGCTTCAACTTCGGCGACAAGGACGGATTCTATTATCGCGGTGCATTCCTCGACATCGTCCAGGCGGTGCGCTTCATGGCGACTCGTGAGACCAGCGACATGAACAACCTCTTTGCAGAGGGATCGAGTCAGGGTGGTGCGTTCTGTTATGCTGCAGCTGCGCTGAGCTATCCTGAGTATACCTTCACTGCAATCGCTCCGAATGTTGCCTTCCTGGGTGATTATCCTGACTATTTCAGAATAGTGACATGGCCGGGAGATACAGCAAAGGCGAACAAGGGTTCGATGACTGACGAGGAGATGTATGCGTTCCTCTCGTATTATGATACGAAGAACCTGGCGACCCGCATTTCTGCGGCTGTTCTTGCCAGCAGCGGACTCCAGGACGGCACCTGCCCTCCTCACACCAACTTCGCTCCGTTCAACAACCTGAGCAACCCGGACAAGGAGATGGTGATCGATCCGACCATGGGACACAGCTTCCCTGCAGGTTGGACCACAAAGTATGAGAAGTTCTTTAAAGAGAGAATCAAATAACACAAATCAATAATATTTAAGTATTTTTGCGACATGAAAAAATTAATGACACTTGCAGCTATGTTTGCTGCTGTAATGGTATCTTTCACAGCTTGTGAGAAGAGCGGAAATGAAGGTGGAAACAATAACACCGGTAATGAAGATGGGCCTGAGATCGAGTCAAACGCTGCTATCCAGTGTGATGGTGAGTATGCTGACTGGGAAGGTCTTGAGGGCGTTGTAACCGCTACATGTCCTGCTGATGACGTTGCATACGAGCAGTTCAAGACTTTCAAGGTGTATGCTGATGAGGAGTTCATCCACATCTTCTGCGAGTTCGATCCTGAGATGACTCTCGTGTTCGTTCCTTACTTCGACCTTGACAACGACCCTTCTACAGGTAACAACTCTAAGTGGAGCGGCGCAGGTTATGAAGGAAAGGCTGAAGGTGGCGTATTCGAGGAAGTGACAACTGATGACGGTCCTGTACAGGGTGCTCCTCAGAAGTGGGATCCAAACTTCTATCTTTATACTGATTCTGGCACAGAGAAGGTTCTCGACGCAGGTATGGCAGTTCTCTCAAGCGTTCCAGCTCCATACAAGAACGGCACATGGGCATTCGAGGCTTCAATCCTCCGCGAGGTTGTTCTCGAGGCTTACGGCATCGCTGACGCTACTCAGTTCACTATGGGTATGTATCAGTATGACCTCAACTGGTCATGCATCGGACAGCTTCCTTGCAAGACTTTC
>JAZOPY010000045.1:0-3792 GCA_045655825.1 Candidatus Cryptobacteroides sp.
AGTCAATCTAACCAACTGATATTAATTTATAACACTAACTATGCAACATAAGGTAATTGATACTAAAGATGTTGTCATTAGATTTGCAGGAGATTCGGGAGATGGTATGCAGCTCACCGGGTCTCTTTTTGCAGATATGTCAGCCATCTTCGGTAACGAACTTTCGACTTTTCCGGACTATCCGGCAGAAATCCGTGCTCCTCATGGTACAGTATCAGGCGTATCAGGCTTCCAGGTTCATATCGGCAGCAAGCACATCACCACACCAGGTGACTTCTGCGACCTTCTTGTAGCCATGAATCCTGCAGCTCTCAAGGCTAATGCAAAGTGGCTCAAGAGAACTGCCATGGTCCTTATCGACTCTGATACTTTTGATGAAACAGGTCTTGCAAGAGCTGGTTTTGAGGGTGATCCTATTGCAGAAATGCATATCGAGGACAGAACCATCATCGTCGCTCCGATCACGACCCTCACTCATGAGAGTCTCAAGGACAGCGGTCTTGACAAGAAGACTATCGACAAGTGTAAGAATATGTTTACCCTCGGAATGGCATGCTACATCTACAACCGTCCGATGGAGTACATCTTCCAATATCTGGAGCGTAAGTTCGGCAAGAAGAAGCCTGAGCTTGTAGAGCCTAACAAGAAGGTTCTCAAGGATGGTTTCAACTATGCTGCCAATATCCAGGCTATTGCCAACACATACAGCATCGAACCAGCAGAGCAGCCGAAAGGTCTTTATAGAAATATCAACGGTAACCAGGCTACAGCATGGGGACTTCTTGCGGCGGCTGAAAAAGCAAACCTGCCTCTCTTCTGCGGTTCGTACCCTATCACTCCTGCAACCGGTATTCTTGAGGAACTCGCGATCCACAAGAGTCTTGGAGCAAAGACGCTTCAGGCAGAGGATGAGATCGCAGGTATCTGTACAGCAATCGGTGCAGCATTTGCCGGCAACCTTGCCGTGACCACAACATCAGGTCCTGGTCTTTCCCTCAAGTCTGAGGCAATGGGACTTGCTGTCATGACAGAGCTTCCGCTTGTGATTGTGGACGTACAGCGTGCCGGTCCTTCTACTGGTATCCCTACAAAGACCGAACAGACAGACCTCAACCAGGCTCTCTACGGCAGAAACGGTGAGTGCCCTATGGTTGTTATGGCGGCTCATTCTCCAGCAGGATGTTTCGGTGCGGCATTCAATGCTGCCAAGATTGCGGTTGAACACATGACTCCGGTTCTCCTCCTTACAGAGGGCTTCCTCGGAAACGGTTCCGAGCCATGGCTCATCCCTTCAATGAAGGACTATCCAAAGATCAATGTGCCGTTTGCTCAGCCAAACGTACCGTATAAGCCATTCCACAGAGATCCTGAGACCCTTGCCCGCAAGTGGGCTGTGCCTGGCATGGCAGGATGTGAGCACCGTGTCGGTGGTCTTGAGAAAAATCATGATGGCGTGATTTCTTCAGACCCTCAGAACCATGACCTTATGGTAAGAGAGAGAATGGAGAAGGTTCAGAGAGTGGCAAACTATATCCCTGAGCTCAAGGTTGATGGCGCTGAAAGCGGCAAGCTCCTCGTTGTCGGCTGGGGCGGAACATACGGACACCTCCTTTCTGCAGTTCAGGAAGTGCGTGCAGAGGGAGTTGATGTCAGCTTCGCTCACTTCGACTACATCCTGCCTCTTCCAAAGAACACAACAGAGGTGTTCGAGAAGTTTGACAAGATTCTCGTCTGCGAGCTCAACAGCGGTCAGTTTGTAAACTACCTCCGCGGAGTTCTCCCTCAGTTCAAGTATGAGCAGTTCAACAAGGTACAGGGACAGCCGTTCCTCGTACAGGAAATCACAACAGCAATCAAAGAGAATTTATAGTTATGCCAAGATATACATTCAAAGAATTCAAGAGTGACCAGGAGGTAAGATGGTGCCCGGGTTGTGGTGACCACGGTGTGCTCGCAGCATTGCAGAGAGCCCTTCCTGATGTAACAGAGGCTTTGGGCTACAGCAAGGAAAGATATGTTGTGGTTTCCGGTATCGGATGCTCTTCGCGTCTTCCTTATTATATGAATACATACGGTTTCCATAGTATTCATGGCCGTGCGACAGCGATCTCGACAGGTATCAAGGTCGCAAATCCAGACCTTACTGTATGGCAGGCATGTGGAGACGGTGATGCCCTCGCAATCGGAGGTAACCACTTCATTCATGCGATCAGAAGAAATGTTGACATCAACATCATCCTTTTCAACAACCAGATTTACGGTCTGACAAAGGGCCAGTATTCTCCGACATCACGTTTCGGAGCTATTTCGAAGACTTCTCCTTACGGAACAGTTGAACATCCTTTCAATCCTGGTAGTCTCGTGCTCGGCGCAAAGGGAACTTTCTTTGCACGCTCACTCGACTCAGAGCTCAAGCTCACATCGGAGATCATGCTTTCAGCTGCAAAGCACGACGGCTGCTCAGTTATGGAGATACTTACCAACTGCGTGATCTTCAACGACGGCGCTCACAAGCTTATCGCTGACAGAGAACATCGTGCTGACAGAACTATCGTTCTTCGTCACGGTGAGAAGATGATCTTCGGAAAGAATAAGGACAAGGGTCTCGTTCTTGATGGCATGGGCCTCAGAGTTGTGACAATAGGGGAGAACGGCGTGACTGAGGATCAGATCCTTGTTCATGACGCACATTCAGACAATGTCGGTATTCACATGATGCTCGCTGACATGAAGTATCCTGATTATCCTGTTGCCCTCGGTATCATCCGTGATGTCAAGGATGTTACATACGACGACGGCGTACGCGATCAGGTTGCGGAAGTAAAGGCAAAGTCAAAGATCCAGTGCGTGGACGACCTGCTCCGCAGCGGATCAACTTGGGAAGTGAAGTAGGTGACTACTTCACTTCCGGGCGAAGCCCCATACAAAATTGACGAAACAGTAAAACAAACAATAACCAACTAATAACAACAAAATGAACACACAGGAATTGATGGCCAAACTCCAGGCCAAGTATCAGTATGAGCCAGAGTATCTTCAGGCAGTACACGAAGTATTGGAGTCTATCGAGGAGGTTTACAACCAGCACCCAGAGTTTGAGAAGGCTAAGATCGTTGAGCGTATCGTAGAGCCTGAGCGTATCCTTACTTTCAAGGTTACATGGGTTGACGACAAGGGCGAGGTTCAGACAAACACAGGTTACAGAGTACAGTTCAACTCTGCTATCGGACCTTACAAGGGCGGTCTCCGTTTCCATCCTTCAGTAAACCTCTCAATCCTTAAGTTCCTCGGCTTCGAGCAGACATTCAAGAATGCCCTCACAACTCTCCCTATGGGTGGCGGTAAGGGTGGTTCGGACTTCAACCCACGCGGAAAATCAGACGCTGAGATCATGCGCTTCTGCCAGGCATTCATGCTTGAGCTTTGGAAGATCCTCGGTCCAGACCAGGACGTTCCTGCAGGTGACATCGGAGTAGGCGGACGCGAGATCGGTTACATGTACGGTATGTACAAGAAGCTCGCTCAGCAGTACAACACAGGTGTCCTCACAGGTAAGGGTCTCACTTGGGGTGGTTCAATCCTCCGTCCAGAGGCTACAGGTTTCGGAGCTGTTTACTTTGTACAGCACATGCTCCAGATGGCTGGCAAGGACATCGCAGGCAAGACTATCGCTCTCTCAGGTTTCGGTAACGTGGCATGGGGTGCTGCAACAAAGGCAACTGAACTCGGTGCAAAGGTGGTTGCAATCTCAGGTCCTGACGGAGCAATCTACGATCCAGAGGGAATGAACGC
>JAZOPY010000046.1:0-2789 GCA_045655825.1 Candidatus Cryptobacteroides sp.
TTAAAGAGGCCGGTTCTGGACCCCACCACAACCGACCTCAAAAAAAAGAACTAACCAAACGAATTTGACGGATTTAAAGTTAAAGTTCTTTTTTTCTACTTGCCATTATCCAAACTATAACAGTGCAGACCACTGAAAGCACTGCTGCACCAACCCAAAAGTATGCAACTGAAGAGAAGTCGTATGCTGCCGCTCCCTCACCAACTGTCTTACCACTCTGGATAGCGAATCCACTTATGGCATCCTGGACAGCGGCGCCGATGTAGCTTGCTATACCCACAACACCAAGAGCTGCTCCAGAGGCTCCCTTCGGTGCGACATCGGTAGCCATAAGACCTCCAAGATAGCAGATCAGGGCTCCGATAGCAAGTCCGAAAATAACCATGCTGACTGCATCCATCGACTTTGGTCCATACATGAAAAGCACAAGGCCGAGGATGTTCATGAGTCCGAAGATTACAGCAGGTGCGTTTCTCTTTCCCTTGAACAGCACGTCAGACACGAATCCTGACGAAATTGTACCAATAATACCACATACTGAACTTATGGAGATGATGGCACTAGCTTCAAGATTCGTATAACCCTTTTCAGCCTCAAGATAGAAAATACCCCAGCTGTTGACCGCATATCTTGATATATACATAAACGCACTGGCAAGAGCAAGCATCCATATAGCAGGGTTCTTAAGCACCATCTTCTGAAGTTCTCCAACTGACTTACCAGACTCTTCTGATTTTGCCTCAGGTGCTATATCGCCCTTATATTCTGCAATTGAAGGAAGACCCTGGCTCTGCGGTGTATCCCTCATAAACAGAGCCACTATGGCGAATCCCACCAATCCGATAAGTCCGGCACCTTTAAATCCCCACTGCCAACCGAATGTAGCAACGATCGCTGATGTGGCAATGAATGTCAAGGCCTCACCGATATTATGACTTGAAGACCAAAATCCATAGAAGGAACCACGTTCCTTGTTACCATACCATCTAGACAGTGCCACTACACATGGAGCTGCTCCCATTGACTGAGCCCATCCATTAAGAGCCCACAAGACAAGGAAGAAACCAAATGAAGTCGTAAAGCCAAGGACAAGGTTTATCAAAGCTGTGACAAGAAGTCCGATAGACATAAATCTACGAATGTTGCTTCTATCTGCAAGGAATCCATTACAAAGCTTACCTACTGCATATGTAATGAAAAGTCCTGAACCAATCATACCCAGCTCGCCCTCAGAAAGGACACCTGCATCCACAATCGGCTTTTTGATAACATTCAGGCTGAGACGGCAGACATAATACAGTCCATATCCAATCGTTGCCGAAAGGAACACCTGCCATCTCAATCTTGAATACTTCTTCTGAACCTCATTAGGATCTGTAATAGGCTCAGAAGGTTTTGACATTTTAAAGAAATCTAGAAACTTGATAATTACTCATGGAGACCTCTACTACGTAAATACTTCAATAGATACTCAGCACGGTCAGTCTGAATAATTGTTGCACCCAACGTGTCGATCAAGTAGCCATATGCTGCATCCGGATCAGAAAGTGCCAGATCATCATCATGTCCACCGCACAAAGTATCCCACAACGTGTTATACCAGATCAGCGCCTTACCTTCCAATTCTGTCTTCAGCGACTTTGAGTACTCAAGCTGGTTGTCATCCTGATATACCAGTTCATACGCATACGGCTTGAGGTCAGCCATGTATCCGTTCATAAGTTCCTCAGCACCCTCCTTATGAAGGTTTACCACTGGCATATAAAGAATCTCATCCAAATACTTTCCATAAAGTTCAAGCACCTGATCAGCCGGCTTTCCACCTTTCATGATGATCTGCCTAGCAGTTCCTGTCTTTTCCAATACGGGAACGATAAGGTCGAAATATCTGTCAGCCTTGTCAAGATTCACAAGAACCTTTCCCTTTGCGGCCAAAAGAGCCTCCTCAAGAGTAGGAACAGAGTGCATGGTCTTGATTGCACATCCATTCTTGAGCTTGAGAGTCTTTATTGAGTCCAAAGTCCACTCGTTAACCTTACCCTTTCCGGTTGTTGTTCTGTTAAGGGTACCGTCATGCATTACGATAAGTACGCTGTCCTTCGTCATCTGAAGGTCGAGCTCAACCACATCAACACCTACGGCAATCGAATGTTCAATGGCTGCAAGAGAGTTCTCCGGAGCATACCTCCAGTCACCTCTATGGGCTACGACCAAAACCTGGTCAGTCTCACCATTAACAATCCTGTCTCTGAGAATTTCTGCTCTTGTTCTCTCGTCAACTGGTGCTGACGAGCAAGATGCAAGGAATAGCAACCCTGCAAAGAAATATATCAACTTTCTCATTTCAATACGCTTAATTTGTTGTTGCTCCATATCATCACTTCACCCCAGAACGGCATATATGTCTGCTTGCAATCCAGCTTTGAAGCTCTCTCAAGACCCAATTCAAGGGACCATCTCGACGCGCTGATGTCCTTGTGTCCAAGTTCAAGAATATGCGACAGCAGAACATAGTCAGGTTCACAAACCTTTCCAATGATATTGTTTTCCTCCAAGGGAGACTGAGCGTATCTCGGGATATACACATCAATTGGCAATGTGACGTCATATTCTGATGCAATAAAGTTAGAGTCACCAGAATGCATCAACACAAAGTTTCCCGTGTCAGGACCACAGTCTATCTGAAAGACTGTAACCGGAACATTTGTAGATCCATTGTTATGACGTGTGATAAATGTGTGAAGTGCACAGTCACCAACCGTATAGTCCTTTGTTCCAGTCGAATAATA
>JAZOPY010000047.1:0-8093 GCA_045655825.1 Candidatus Cryptobacteroides sp.
CAGTTCGAGCTCAACTCATTCCGCCGTCTTCTCGACATCTACGAGGCAACTCCTAAGACTGTAGATGCTCTCATGAAGCTTGAGCTTTCAAGCGGCGTTGAGGTTGAAATTAAGCTCAACTAATTCGAGTAATCGAAAAAAATATTATATTTGCATAGTGGTTCGGTAACCACTCCGAACCACTGGCAAATTTTTGGTCCTATAGCTCAGTTGGTTAGTAGCACCTGACTCATAATCAGGGGGTCACAGGTTCAAGCCCTGTTGGGACCACAGAAGCCCCTCCACAGCAAAGTGGAGGGGCTTGTTGTTTCTTGGTATGTATTCTTCTATCAGAAGTACATGTTCACTATCGATGATGCGATAAGTTTGTGGCCCTGGGCATTGGGGTGGATGCCGTCGGCACAGTAGAGTGATTCGAGCGGACCTCTGAAAGTGTCGAATGGGGTTGTGATGTCGATGATCGGTGTCTGGGTCTGGCGAGCTACATCAAAAAGGGCTCTATTGTAGCTTTCATGCCATCTTGCGATGATTCCGGTATCTCCGCCCAGCCAGCCGGTGATGTTTGATTTCTGCTCCTCAGACATGCCTTTACTGAAGAATGAGAAATAGAGATTCGAGAGAATCGGCGGAAGAGAGATCAATACCGGTTTCGATCCGAGATTCTGGACACGCTCTACGAGCTGCCTGATCTGTCTCTTGAAGCAATCCAGACTGGTCTTAGGATTGTGTTGGCCTTCCGGTGCCTGAGCGATGCTGATCCAGTCGAAGTCACAGTCGTTTCCTCCATATTCGATAAATGTGTATTCGGACTCAGCAATGTCATCTGAGTGTTTGTCTATGACGCTGCTGCCGAAGCTGGCGGTGCATCCGAACTTGCCGTAATTATCAATACGCAGGTCCAGTTCGCGACCGACGATGTCCATATAATTGTTGTCAAGGACTGAATATCTGTTCCTGTCTGTAAGTACCACTCCTTTTGTAAGTGAGTCTCCAAGTGCTGCTATACGTGTCTTCATATCTGTTGTCGATTATTTTCTGATGCAAAGCTATAGCTAATGTATCGTATAGAATAATTATAGTTGTAGGGATGAGCGAAAAGTGATAAATGACGTTATTTAGGGATAAAATGCATAAAATAGGGACGTTTGACAATTATTTTATACCTTTGTCCCTACAAAAAAGGTACAGAAAATGGCTAGAATTTCCAACAGAATAACCTCTGGTGTGAGCACAATCCTCCATTCGCTCATAGTTCCCGTATTTGTGCTTGTGTTTATGACATACTACAAGCCTTATGGCGTTCATGAACTCCTGTCGATGGAGAATGTATCCTTCGGATTCAATGTAACGATGATCTTCTGCATCGTTCTGGTGACCGTCTCAATAACCCGCGCCTGGCTTTATCTCCTTGGTAAGTTCAAGAAGCTGCCGGTGTCGGTCTATACAATGTGGTGCATAGGAGAGACTTTGATCGCCTCTCTTTTTGCTGCAATGTACGTAACCTTGATTTCTCCTGAACAGATATCCTACTTCGAAACCGCTGGCTCAACATTCATCAGTCTTTTGGTGACCACCATATATCCTTACGGCTTCCTCTGGCTCAGTCTTGAGCTTTATGCAAAACATAATGACGATATAAAGCCGGTAGACGAGTCCTCGCTGATCCGTTTCTATGACGAATATAAGAAGCTCCGTCTGGTGCTTGCCTCTGAAGCAATAATCTTCATCAAGTCGGAGGACAACTATGTTCATATCCACTACATGGATCAGGGACGCGCGAAAAAGTTTACTCTACGTTCTTCTATGCGTGCTCTTGAAGACAATCTTACCAAGCATGGCCTTGTGCGCTGCCACCGCTCCTACTTCATCAATTCGGCGTTTATAAAGATCGTCCATAGAGACAGCGCCGGCTTGATCGTTGCCGAATTGAACCAGGACGGATACGAAAGCATTCCTATATCACGCAAATTCCAGGATGCGATAATGAAATTGCTGTAGAATATCCCCGATTCTTTAAATAGAAAGTGCTATATTTACATGTTCAACAGCACTTTTGAGATATGATGAGAAAATTTATAATGATGGCAGGGCTGTTGATGCTCTGCCATTTTGCTTCTGCATACAAGCAGAAAGAGATTTTTGTGTACAGCGAGTCCATGCAGAAGGATGTGCCTGTCACTGTCATCACCCCAGACGGTTATTGGAAAGGCAAGGATTTCCCTGTAGTGTATATTCTTCACGGATATAGTGATAACCATATCGACAGATGGACCTATGACGGTCATGTCGGTCGCCTGGCAGATCGCCATGGAGTCATGGTAGTTATTCCTGACGGAGGCTTCAGCAGCTGGTATTTTGACTCTCCGATGATGCCGGAGTACAGGTATGAGACATTTGTAACAAAGGAACTCGTTCCGGCGATAGATGATAAATACAAGACCCTTGCTGACAGAAAGGGCAGGGCCATCACAGGCAACTCCATGGGTGGTCATGGAGCATTCTATCTTGCAATCAGACATCAGGATCTGTTCGGCTGTGTCGGCAGCATGTCAGGCGGAGTGGACATACGTCCTTTCCCTGAAAACTGGGATATTGCAAAGCGCCTGGGAACCAAAGAGGAGCATCCTGAAAACTGGGAAAACAATACCGTCATAAACCTGACCCATCTTATCAAGCCGGGCTTGAACATCATATTTGACTGCGGTACAGGTGATTTCTTCTACGAAGTGAACTGCAACCTGCACAACAAACTCCTGGAGCAGGAGATCCCACACGACTTCTATACCAGACCAGGCCAGCACAACTGGGAGTACTGGTACAATGCCGTAAAATATCAGTTCCAGTTCTTCAACGACCGTTTCGGAAAATAAAAATGTCCACTATGCGAAAAATTCTTCTTATCTCTGCTCTTCTTACTGCAGTTTTGACCTCTTACGCACAGGGTCCCGACCAGGTCATACCAAAGCCAAACGACGTTACCTTGACCGGCGGTGTGTATACTTTCGAGGATGAGCCGAAGGTCGAGTGCAGGATTCTTGGAATGAGATCCCACCTGCCGGCTTTTCCGGAAGGCGGTTATGAAATGACCATCACCAAGCGAGGCGTTAAGATACTTGCTTCAGACGAGGCAGGATTCTTCTATGCGCGCCAGACTCTTGACCAGATGACCCGATGGGGAAAGGTCAAGGAACTCCAGTGCTGCAGGATACTTGATACCCCACGATTCCCTTATCGTGGCCTTCATGTGGACGTATCGCGTCACTTTCGCAGCATCGACTTCTTGAAGAAGCAGATCGATGCCATGGCCATGTTCAAGATGAACAGGATGCATCTGCACCTGACCGATGCGGCTGGCTGGCGCATGCAGATCGATGCATATCCTCGTCTGACTTCATTCGCGGCATGGCGTCCGCAGCCTACTTGGAAAGAATGGTGGGCCGGCGACAGGCATTATGCTGAAGAGGGAAGCGCGAATGCTAACGGCGGCTACTACACCAAGGATCAGCTGCGCGAACTCATAGAATATGCCCACGAGAGACATATAGAGATAATCCCTGAAATCGAGATGCCGAGCCATAGCGAAGAGGTGCTGGCAGCGTATCCAGAGCTTGGATGCAGCGGTGAGGCATACAAGGACAGTGATTTCTGTGTGGGAAATGAGGAGGTGTTCGCCTTCCTGGAAACAGTCCTGACTGAGGTCATGGAGGTGTTCCCTTCGGAATATATCCACATCGGCGGCGACGAGGCCGGAAAGCAGCACTGGAAGACATGCCCTAAATGCCAGGCTCTCATGCAGAAGGAGGGGATGACTGACGTTGACGAGCTTCAGAGCTATATGATACGTCGCATCGAGCGCTTCGTGAATTCAAAGGGTCGCAGGATCATCGGATGGGATGAGATCCTCCAGGGAGGACTTGCACCGGATGCTACAGTTATGTCTTGGAGAGGCACAGAGGGAGGCATTGAGGCGATGGCCCATGGTCATGACGTCATCATGACACCTGGCCGTTACTGCTACCTCGACCACACACAGGATGCTCCGTTCCAGGAGCCGGAGTCGATAGGAGGATATCTTCCGCTTGATTCGGTGTATGTATATGAGCCCGTTGAGGCTTCAATGCCTCAGGATAAGCTCCATCACCTTCTTGGAGTGCAGGCAAACCTGTGGTCGGAGTATGTGGTGACAGATGACCATGCGGAATACATGTACTGGCCAAGAGCCATCGCACTTGCAGAGACCGGCTGGACAACCCCTGAGAACAAGAATCTTGCGGACTTCAGAGCCAGGGTGCTCCCAATGCTTGAGGTGCTTAAGGAAAAAGGCTATACAACCTTTGACCTGGCAAATGAATATGGAGAGAGAAAGCTTGCCCAGACAGGTCTGGATCATAAGGCCAAGGGCAAGAAGGTGATATATAACAAGCCTATTCAGGAATGGTATCAGGCTGCCGGTGAGGTTACATTTACTGATGGCGTCATCGGAGGCTGGACCTACAGCGACAACCGCTGGCAGGGATTCCTTTCGGACATCGATGTGACCATAGACCTGGAGGAAGTGCAGCAGATCAGCTATGTCGGCGGCACATTCATGCAGCTCATAGGCCCGGGTGTCTTCATGCCTCGCAAGGTCGACATTCTGGTGTCGGAAGACGGGGAGAACTTCCAGCTGGTGGAAACAGTCTGGAATGACGTTTCGACCTCAGCGGAAGAGCTGCAGTTCAAGACTTTCCAGACAATCTGCAACGTCAAGGCCCGCTATGTCCGCTATCATGCCTACCGCAGCACAATGCGCGGCTTCCTCTTCCTGGATGAAGTGGTCGTGAACTAAAACGTGCTCGGGGGTCATTTTTGCCGACCCCCGAGCACACCAATCTGCTTTAGAGATATCTATAAGACATGTTACCGTGCTTAGGGGTAGCCAATTTTGACCCCCGAGCACACTGATGGTCGTGAACTAACGCACGCCACTGTAGCTGGTCGGGTAGTTTTCCTGTTTTTTCGTGTTGAAGAAACCGAGGGAGAACTCGATCGAGTTACCTAAAATAGTGCCGCGCAGGTCATCCACGCGGTATGTGTCGTATGGACCTCCCATAGCCCATGGGGTGAGACCGTCTGCTTCAAAGCTCCATGAATCCTCGCCGGTAGAGACCACTGGAACATCCATGATGGTTACGTCGATCCTGATCGGCATGGCCGGAACGAACTTCACTTTTTCGAGCTTGATGTCAATGGTGGTCTTGCTCTCGTCGAATTCACCTAGCACCTTTATGCCGGTCTGCTCGAAGTCATCACCTTCGTAGGCTACGATCATAGTGCCGGTGTATTCCGGGGAATCGTCTGTGATGACTGTAGGTGCCTTTTCGCATGCGGTCATAGCCCATGCAAAGGCCAGTATGGTAAAGAATCTCTTCATCATAGTGATATGTTTATGCCGATATTCCATCGGAGCGGCTTTCCTCTCTGGAAGAAGTGGTTTCCGACGGACTTGAAGTAAAATACATTATAGTCTTCGTTCAGGATATTATCCATCCTGAATCTCAGGTCAAACCAGTGGAACGCTACGGAAACGTCTGCTCCCACCTGTGCGACGAAAGGTTCCACGAACTGGTTCGCCTCATCCCACCAGATGCGTCCGATGCCGCTGCAGTCTGCATTCACGGAGATATTGCGCACGATAGAGCTGTTGGTCAGCGGGAACAGATATCCCACCCTGAAGTTCATCGTATGCTCCGGCGAATACGGTATGCGGTTGCCGCTGAAGTCGTTGTTGCCGTCATCGTATGATGTGAAACGGGCGTAGGTGTATCCGTAAGCGGCAGAAACTGACAGGCCCTTGTATCCGTATGACAGGGTGGCTTCGGCTCCGATACTCCTTGATCGTCCTACATTGGCCATCATTCGGCCTGTGGACATTCCCGGAGGGAAGATCGTGATCTGCTGGTCGCGGCAGAGGATGTAGAAGGCTGATGCCGAACCGGAAAGATGTCCGCTGCCGATCCATTTGTCGAAATGTCCGCCGGCCTCGAAGTTCCATGACTTCTCCGGGCGGTATGCGGTGCTCTCCGCATCCATCTCGGCAGGTGCATTGTCAAGGTACACTCCCAGATCGCTCATCAGACCGTTCATCATCTTGTTCTGAAGGATGTCCGAGAAAATCTGTGTGTTGTATCCGCCGCTTCTGTAACCTTTTGATATGGTTGCGAACACGTTGTTGGCACCCTGTCCGAAATCATACAATGCAGACACCTTCGGAAGAACTTCCAGATACTGTATCCCATCCAGTCTGCCCTTGTACAGGATGTCGTACTTCTTCCAGTCCTTCATTGTAGGCTGGAAGATATAGTTGACGGTCGCATCGCTGCAGTAATCCATGACCGCGCCCTCGAAATCGAGCCTCAGTCCTGCTGTAACCAGCCAATTGCCAAAGCTGAAATACGATTCATGATACAATGCGGCACCGTATGTATGCGTGCCGAACTCGCTGCCGATAGTGAATCCGCTTTCCTTGAAGAGCAGGGGTTTGTCATAACCTCCTGCAACGTCTTCCGGGATATTGCTGTTGGCGTTGCCGAGTATAAGGTCATCGATTCCGTCCTGCTTGAAGTTCACGGGAGCCGACATGCGGTTGAACTTCCAGAAGGCGAAGAGTCCGCTCTGCCAGTTCCACCAGTCCTTCTTCCATCCGGCCTTCGGCTTGAGGACTATCTCCTGGGTCAGCGCACCTTCCCTCTGGATCTGCGACATGGTGAACATCGAACGTGTGGTGAAGTCCTGGTCCAGATCCATCCTGTCCAGCAGTACCTGCAGCGATGATATGCTGTTGAGGGTGTAGTTCTCTGCCTCCAGACGCAGCTTGACGGCCTCGGTCAGGTTGAAGCGCCTGTATGAGCATAAGTCGTTGTATGAAGTTTCCAGCAGTTCTCCCGAATCGGGAAGATACTGCCTGTACGGCCAGCCTCCCTGGGTCAGCACTCCGGCGGAGATGATGTTTTCAAAATACAGGTCGGGTCTGAGACTTTTCTCCATACGCAGTCTCAGAGACAGGCCGTCGTACGGGTCGCACTTCTCTCCTGTAAAGGCATTGGTGTAGAATCCGTCGGAGTGTCTGAAACTTACGCCCCCTCCGATCGCCAGGCCCTTGGATGTCTTGCCGTAGTATGATGCTCTTGCTGAGAAAGTGTTTGCAGATCCATATTCGATTCCGGCTCTCAACCCATGATATGAAGAAGGGGAGAGGGTGCTCAGGGAGAGGACTCCGCATAAAGAGTTTCTGCCGTAGAGCGTACCCTGTGGGCCGCGGAACACAGCCGCACGGCGGATGTCCAGCATGTCTATGTCGTATGCATTCTTGTTCAGGACAGGAACGTCGTCGATATAGAAGCCGAGTACGGGGTTCTCCATTCTGGAACCGAATCCTCGAAGGTAGACCGAAGAGGTCATCGCCGAACCATAATCCGGAATGTGGAGATTAGGGACGATTGCGGAGAGTTTCTTGGGCGAGTCCACGCCTCTTTCCTTCAGATCCAGCATGTATACCTCTGTCACAGGAGAAGACATCCGTTCAACCGGAATGACCGATTTGACGGATGTCTCTATGATGGAACTGTCCAACGTGTCGACAGGTCCTTTTTCTACAAAGGGAACTGTCAGAAGGGCTGATATGAGGGTTTCAAGAATCATTAGCCCGCAAAGATACTACTTTATTTTATCAGTCCGATACCTGGCCTGTCGGAAAGCGTGACCTTTCCGTCCATTACCTCCATTCCCTTGAACGGGTCGTTTGAGATCAGAAGGTTGCCGTCAAGGTCTGCGAAGTCTGCAAGAGGAGAGAGTTGGGCTGCAGCAGATACAGCACATGATGTTTCTGTCATGCATCCTATCATCACCCTCATGTCCTCTGCATGCGCATAATTGGCCATTTTCCATGCCTCACGCATACCGGTTGATTTCATTAGCTTTATGTTTATGCCGTGGTAGGCTCCCTTGATGGAAGGGATGTCTGCGAGTCTTTGGATGGCTTCATCCGCAAAGATCGGTAGCGGGCTTCTTTCGGTGATCCATGCGTTATCATCCAGACGTTCCTTCGCCATCGG
>JAZOPY010000048.1:0-4306 GCA_045655825.1 Candidatus Cryptobacteroides sp.
GTCTTCTTCTTACCCTTTCTTGTACGGGCATTGTTCTTGGTGCTCTGACCGCGTACAGGGAGGCCGATACGATGACGGATTCCTCTGTAGCAACCGATATCCATAAGACGTTTGATGTTCATCTGGATTGCAGAACGGAGCTCACCCTCGATCTTGTACTCCTCAGCGATTACGCTACGGATACCAGCGATCTGCTCGTCGTTCCACTCACCAACCTTTGTATCGAAATCAATACCGAGCTGAGAAAGGATCTTTCTCGATGTGCTGCGGCCGATACCGAAGATATAGGTAAGACCTATCTCTCCTCTTTTGTTGTTAGGTAAATCAACACCGGCTATTCTTGCCATAATTATCTTAACTTAATTTGTTATACAACTAAAAAATTATCCCTGGCGCATTTTGAGTTTAGGATTCTTCTTGCAGATTACGTAAAGACGACCCTTGCGTCTTACGATCTTGCAGTCCTCGCTGCGCTTCTTGATGGATGCTTTTACTTTCATTTCCTTAAAGTTTTATTTGTATCTGAAAGAAATTCTTCCTTTTGTTAAATCATAAGGTGACATTTCCACCTTAACTCTGTCTCCTGGGAGAATCTTGATGTAATTCATCCTCATCTTTCCGGAGATATGGGCAATAATTACGTGCCCGTTTTCAAGTTCAACTTTGAACATTGCATTAGGCAGGGTCTCTACGATAACACCTTCCTGTTCGATTGCTGATTGTTTTGGCATCAATAATCACATTAAAATTTAACATTTTTCTCTATAAAGTCGAAGGTGGACAAAATCTCAGGCTGACCTTTTCTGACAACAACCGTAAGTTCGAAATGCGCTGATTTTCTGTGGTCCGCTGTATGTACTGCCCAACCATTTTTAGCTAAATACACACTTCTGGAGCCAGCATTGATCATCGGTTCGATACAGATAACCATTCCATCAGTAAGTCTTGTACCCATGCCCCTGCGTCCATAATTTGGGACTCCAGGAGACTCGTGCAGGTTCTTACCGATTCCGTGTCCTTCAAGTTCACGGACAACAGAGAACCCGAATGACTCTGCATACGATTGCACCGCGTGTCCAATATTTCCAGTCCTGTTCCCTGCGACCGCTGCTTCAATTCCCCTGTAGAGAGACTCCTTTGTTACATCGAGGAGCTTCTGGGTTTCAGCGTCCACCTCCCCGACCGGGAAGGTGTAGGCTGAATCACCATTGTATCCTTTATATAACGTTCCGCAGTCCACTGACACGATGTCACCCTCCTGGAGCACGTAGTCTGACGGGAAACCGTGGACCACCACATCGTTTACAGAGATACAGAGAGCGTAGGGAAAGCCATCATAACCGAGGAAGCTTGGTACAGCTCCGTTGTCACGGATAAAGGTCTCTGCTACCCTATTCAACTCGAGAGTTGTCACACCAGGGGCAACAATCTTACCGACCTCAGCTAATGTTTTTGAAACGAGAATTGCATTCTCGCGCATCAGCGCTATTTCTTCTTCAGTCTTTGGCCTGACCATCTTCAAAGAACTTTAATTTGAGATTACATTCCCGAACGTCCTTTCAGGCGACCGGTCTTCATCAATCCGTCATAGTGACGCATAAGCAGGTGGCTTTCGATCTGCTGGAGTGTATCCAGAACCACACCTACAAGGATCAGGAGGGATGTACCTCCGAAGAAGCTTGCGAAGCTAGGCTCGATACCAAGCATTGTTGCGAATGCTGGAAGGATAGCGATGAGTGCAAGGAAGATAGAACCTGGGAGAGTTACTCTTGACATGATTGAGTCAAGGAACTCAGCAGTCTTTCTACCTGGCTTTACTCCAGCGATGAAACCATTGTTCTTTCTCATTTCCTCAGCCATCATTGTAGGATTGATTGTGACAGCTGTATAGAAATATGTGAAAGCAATTACAAGCAATGCGAATGTAAGGTTATACCAGAATCCGGTATAGTTACCCATTACTGCTGCGAAACCTGTTCCTGGGAAAAGCATCGGAATCATCATGAGTGCCTGAGCGAAGATGATTGGCATAACGCCGGCAGCGTTGATCTTCATAGGGATGTACTGACGTACGCCGCCATACTGCTTGTTGCCGATTACTCTCTTAGCATACTGTACAGGAACCTTTCTTACTGCCTGTACAAGAGCGATCGCTGCAACGAAGATGAAGAACAGTACCACGAGCTCAACGATGAGAGCAAGCGGGCCACCGCCCATACCTGAGAACTTCATTGTGATCTCACCGAGGAATGCGTGAGGCAATCTTGCGATGATACCGATCATGATGATGAGTGAAATACCGTTTCCGATACCGCGGTCAGTGATACGCTCACCGAGCCACATTACGAACATTGTACCTCCGAGAAGGAGTGCAACAGATACAAGGTTGAACATGAATGAGCTCATGCCGAGAGACTCATATACGAATACGCCTGCTCCAACCTGTGAAGGGAGGGCCTTCATATATGCAAATCCCTGGATAAGAACGATTGCGATGGTCAGGTACCTTGTGTACTGGTTCATCTTACGACGTCCACTTTCGCCCTCCATCTGAAGTCTTCTGAAGTAAGGGACGAAAATACCAAGAAGCTGGATAACGATAGATGCCGAGATATATGGCATCACACCCAGCGCAAAGATTGAGGCGTTACCGAATGCTCCACCTGAGAACATGTTAAGAAGTCCCATGAGACCCTCTGAGGTCGCAGCTCTGAACTTCTCAGCATCGGCAAGAGCACCAGCGTCTATACCTGGAAGCACAACAAAGCTTCCAAGGCGATAGACGATGAGCAGAAGGAGAGTATAAACGATTCTCTTTCTGAGCTCCTCAATCTTAAAGATGTTCTTGATTGTCTGGATAAGTTTTTTCATCTTTATTAGATTGTTGTTGCTGTGCCACCTACAGCCTCGATCTTAGCGATCGCTGACTTAGAGAAAGCATTAGCAGATACTTCCAATTTAGCTGTAAGCTCACCGTTTCCGAGGATCTTCACAAGCTGGTTCTTGTTGATGAATCCTGCCTCACGAAGAGTCTCAACAGTGATTACTGTGAGGTTGTGAGTCTCAGCAAGAGTCTGAAGAGTAGCTACATTGATACCCTTGTACTCTACACGAGTAGGATTTGTGAAACCAAACTTAGGAAGTCTTCTCTGGATAGGCATCTGACCTCCCTCGAAGCCGATCTTGCGAGAGTAACCAGAACGAGCCTGAGCACCCTTGTGACCACGTGTAGATGTTCCACCGTGACCAGAACCCTCACCACGTCCGATTCTCTTCTCGCGGCCCTTTGAGCCAGCAGCAGGTGTAAGATTATGTAATTTCATCTGTCTGTCCTCCAAAATTAAATTTCCTCTACTTTTACAAGGTGAAGAACCTTCTCTACCATACCCTTGGTAACTGGAGTTACTTCTACCTCTACAGTCTGATGCATTCTGCGGATTCCGAGAGACTCAAGGTTTGCGATCTGTCTCTTTGTTGCACCGCTCTTGCTCTTGATCTGAGTAATTCTAAGCTTTGCCATTTCTTCTGTCCTCCTTAACCTTTAAATACTCTGCTCATAGGAATACCACGGAGACCAGCAACAGTGTAAGCGTCTCTCATCTCAACGAGGGCAGCAACTGTAGCCTTCACAAGGTTGTGAGGGTTAGATGAGCCCTTTGACTTAGCGAGGACGTTGTGTACACCTACTGACTCGAATACGGCACGCATCGCACCACCGGCCTTAACTCCTGTACCAGGAGCAGCTGGCTTCATGAATACTCTTGCGCCACCGAACTTAGCCTCCTGCTCGTGTGGGATAGTTGCGTTGAGGATAGGAACCTTAACGAGGTTCTTCTTTGCATCCTCGATACCCTTTGAAATAGCAGTTGTAACCTCGTTTGCTTTTCCAAGACCATAGCCTACAACGCCGTTCTCGTCACCAACTACAACAATTGCTGCAAAGCTGAAGTGACGACCACCCTTAGTAACCTTTGTCACTCTCTGGATGGCTACCAATCTGTCCTTAAGCTCAAGGTCAGATGTCTTTACTCTTTTAACATTTGTATTTGCCATAGTCTCTTAGAAAATTAACCCACCTTCACGGGCAGCGTCTGCCAAACTTTTAACTCTTCCATGATAAAGGTAACCACCACGGTCAAATGAGATAGTAGTGATACCCATAGCGAGTGCGCGCTCTGCGATAGCCTTTCCGACGATAGCAGCTGCCTCGATACCACTCTTGCCCTTGCACTCTGCTGCAAGTGCCTTGTCATTTGAAGCGGCAGCACAAAGTGTCATGCCCTTCAAGTCATCAACAACCTGTACG
>JAZOPY010000049.1:0-29757 GCA_045655825.1 Candidatus Cryptobacteroides sp.
TGCCACAGGTCTTGATTATCCTTTGATGATAACTCTCACCTTTACCGACATCGACGGTGAAGACAACGGAGGCATCTTCATGCAATCCGTAAGAAAGGTGGTATTTATGGATAAAGATGATCCCACAGACGAGATACCGTCTATTCCGACTTACCAGCTGACTCGCGCCACTGCTTCGGAGAGCAACCAACAATCTTTGTAAACTGACGATGGAAATTTGACCTGTCGCTGAAGCCGGAAAGTTCCGCCACGATGTTAAGTGACATGTCAGGATGCTCGAGCATAAGTCTCTTAGCCTCTTCTATGCGCAGGTTTGTCCTCCAGGTCTTGAAATCGATGTTCAGCTTGGTAGAGAAATACAGATGGAGCATTTCCTTGGTCGTGTTCAGTTCCTTGGCTATCTGCTCACGGGTCTTATCATATTCCTTGAACCGTTTTTCCTTGACCCACTGGGCGAGGGAGCGCTCCAGCCTCATAAGCTCCTGACCTGTAATGATTTCGTCATGTACAACAGGTACATCTCTCTTGCTCATCCTTTCCTTTTTCCTTCGCTCTATCCTTTCCTTTATTTCCTGACCTGAGAGAGTTCTGTATGCAAAGGCATCCAGAAGCAGTTTATGACTTCCGAGGAAAGAAATGAAGTTTGCGGTAAAATACACCATGAACAGGACATACCAGAGAACATATATCTTCATGAATCCGCGAGGGAGGATCAGATAGACCAGGATGAACATCTGCGTAAGCATCATCATTATGTATGAGAACCTGATCCACTTGATCTTGTTGTCCTGATCTTCGTCGTAATATTGTTCTATCCTACGGACACCTCTCTTATATGTACGGTCAAAAAGGATGATATGCAGGATGCAGTTTATGATGAACAATATAACAGATGCAGCTATGACAGCTATTCTTAGTACTTCTCTTTCCATACCGCATCCCTTGATGAGTATCCAGCTGACTATAGCAACACCTGCAAGATTGAGATAGAATTTATCATTGTCTCCTTCCTCGATCAGATTCATCAGGGAGAATGAAAGGGTGGTGGAGCCGACTGCTGTAACTACCAGCATCATCAACGATGCGAACACATAGTAATCATGAGCTCCGGTGTGAGTCAGACAGAGAGACATCAATACGGAAGAGACGATAAAACACATCGCTATCGTATTCTTGGTCTTGGCCAGTTTCCTCGAATATTCTGTATTGGGAACATTTATCAGAAAGAGCAGAAATGCAAGTATGAAGGAGGTGACTATCGCTATGACTAACGACAGTTCCATATTGAAAACAAGACTTGCTATGCTCGACATCAGGACTATAGGTTGTTATAGTTATTAACTGGAGTCTGCGAATTTACGGATTTTTTCGCTATTTTTGCAATCGTTTTGGACACAATTTCCCAAAACAGACGAGACTTAACAAAACCAAGTAAGATAAGATGCTGGATTTCAACACTATAGAACAATTAGATAAAATCGCCACACCATTCTATTACTACGACATGGAGCTGCTGCACAAGACAGTCGACTATGCCGCAGAAATGGCTCGCAGGTATGGCATAAAAATACATTATGCAGTCAAGGCAAATGTAGAAAGAAGGGTTCTGGAATACATCAGCAGCAAGGGCTTCGGAGCTGACTGCGTCAGCGGAAATGAAGTTCTTCATGCACACGACTGCGGTTTTCCAGCCGACAAGATAGTGTATGCCGGAGTCGGCAAAAGCGACAAGGAAATATATCACGCGCTGAAACTCGGCATCGAGGCGTTCAACTGCGAGTCTCTCCAGGAGATTTACGTAATCAACGAGATGGCTCATGTCCATGGCCTCAAGGCAAATGTTTCGGTTCGAATCAACCCTGACATTGATGCGCACACTCATAAGTATGTGACAACTGGCCTCTATGAAAACAAGTTCGGCATCTCACAGCACGAGTTCGACAAGCTCATCGAGGTCATCAAGAAAAGCGAACACATCAACTTCATCGGCCTGCATTTCCATATCGGATCGCAGATCACCCGAGTTGAAGAAGTCTTCGGCCTTGAGTGTAAGAGAGTAAACGACATCGTGGCATATTTTGAGCGCAAGGGACTGAAGGTAAACAACATAAACCTCGGAGGAGGACTCGGAGTGGACTATGACGACCCGGACGAGAATGCAATTCCGGATTTCGAGGCGTGGTTCAGGACGATATCTGAAAACATAGTCCGTCGCGAGGATCAGTTCATACACGTCGAGCCCGGACGTTCGCTCGTAGCTCAGTGTGCGACACTCATCTCACGCGTGCTCTTTGTAAAGAGCGGTGAGACCAAGAACTTCCTGATCATGGATGCAGGTATGAATGACCTCATCAGACCTGCTCTTTATGGAGCATACCACAAGATCGAGAATCTCTCGGCAACCCAGAGAACGTTCTACCCTACCCACCAGGCATACGACATCGTAGGCCCTGTGTGCGAGTCCAGCGACGTATGGGGAGCCGGACGACTTCTACCTCTGAGTGTACGCGGTGACCTTATGGCAATACGCAGCACAGGAGCATACGGCCAGGTAATGGCAAGCCGCTACAACATGAAGGATCTCGCTCCGTCAGTATTCAGCGACAGCCTGGATTCCGCGCCATCGGTCATCAACTATTTTGAATAATAAAAGTACAAACATATGTTCGAGAATTTAAGTGAAAGACTAGAGCGATCGTTCAAGATCCTCAAAGGAGAAGGCAAGATCACCGAGATCAACATCTCCGAAGCCATGAAGGACATCCGCCGCGCCCTTCTGGACGCCGACGTGAGCTACAAGATCGCAAAGCAGTTCTGCGATGACGTAAAGAAGAAGGCTATCGGCCAGAACGTCCTCACAGCAGTGAAGCCTCAGCAGATGATCGTGAAGATCGTCCACGACGAGCTGGCATTGCTGATGGGAAGCGAGTACTCGGATATCAACATCAAGGGCTCCCCTGCAGTTGTTCTCGTAGCCGGTCTTAACGGTTCCGGTAAGACAACATTCTCAGGAAAGCTCGCCCTCAACATCAAGAGCAAGAGAGGAATGAGGGTTCTCCTGGCAGCCTGCGACTACTTCCGTCCTGCAGCGATCGACCAGCTGAAGGTCCTCGGAGAGCAGATCGGAGTAGAGGTATATTCTGAGCCGGGTGTTATGGATCCTATCCAGATTGCCCAGAACGCAATCAAGAAGGCTAAGTCTGAAGGATATTCAGTAGTTATCGTCGATACTGCCGGACGTCTCGCAGTAGACCAGGAACTCATGGACGAGATCTCTGCACTTCACCAGGCTGCCAACCCTACAGAGACTCTCTTCGTAGTGGATGCGATGACTGGTCAGGATGCAGTCGAGACCGCCAAGGCTTTCAACGACAGGCTCGACTTCGACGGCGTCGTCCTTACCAAGATGGACGGTGACACACGCGGTGGTGCGGCTCTCTCTATCAGAGCAGTTGTCGGCAAGCCTATCAAGTTCGTCAGCACAGGTGAGAAGATGGAGGCACTCGATGTGTTCCATCCAAACCGTATCGCAGACCGTATTCTCGGCATGGGAGACGTCGTTTCCCTCGTGGAGAAGGCTCAGGAGCAGTTCGATGAGAAGCAGGCACGCGAACTCAAGAAGAAACTCGCCAAGGACCAGTTCACCCTCTGGGACTTCTACCAGCAGATCCAGCAGATCAAGAAGATGGGTAACATCAAGGATCTCGCATCAATGATCCCTGGCATGGGCAAGGCCCTCAAGGATGTCGATATGGACAACGACGCATTCAAGGGAGTCGAGGCCATCATTCTCTCGATGACTCCATACGAGCGTGAACATCCTGAGTGCATCAACGGCAGCCGCCGCAAGAGAATCGCAGACGGTTCCGGCACATCACTCCCAGAGGTAAACAAGCTCCTCAAGCAGTTCGAGGGAACACGCAAGATGATGAAGAGCGTCATGGGAGCAGGCCCGATGGGCAACATGATGAAAGGTCTGGGCCGCCGCCGCTAACCGGCCGACTCTTCGTGCACGAAAGGCCTCCACACCGGGACCTCGTGCACAAAAGACATAACAATCGAAACCAAGTGTGCGTAAAGGGCAAATTCCTCACCCCTTTACGCACACTCATCATTTACACATCATTAATAATCAGATAGTTATTGAATCACGCCGTACACAAAAGGCAATCCCAAACACCCTTCACGCACACATCCACCAATCACGCTATCCCCACTGTCATCCTGAGTTTTGTCACCACTGTCATCCTGACCGTCTCTATGTCATCCTGAGCGCTAGCGAAGGATCTTTGCATAAAAATTTTTCGACCCGCTGCACAGACACGATTGTATTCAACAAAACGTGCTGCCTTAAATGCAGCACGTAAATAAATCAAATGAATCAAATAAATCAACGAACAGGCTCCCGTCTGTTTCTTCTATTCTAGGACCGGGCGGACACTGTGCCCGCAGTAACGGTAGCCCCAATCCACGTTGTGGTAGTCCTCGTAGAAGTAGAGGTAGTACGCGTAGCTGGCATCGCTCTCGATAGGCGAAGAGCTCCAGTAGTAGCCGTACGAACCAACGCTGTAATCATCAGCACCGAGGCGCCAGCCCGCAGCAGGGAGGAAGATGCTCTGACCATTCTTCTTGCTGGTTACCTTGTAACCTTTGTGACTGTTCTGAGTTGTCCATTCCCAAATACAGTTATCAAGCAGTTCCTGGTACTCCGCATTCGTCGGCAGGCGCCAGTCGCCACCCCAGTTGGCTGTCGCTGCGTCGCGGCTGTAGTCTTCTCCTATGTCACGCCATGACTTTTCATATGATGCACAATTTTCGCGCGTATATATCGACTTGGTTGTAGTCTCGCCCCAGGCAAAGTCATCACCGTATTCTTCCGGACTCGAAGCACCCACGTTGCATGTTGCCCATTTCAAACCCGATGGCAAACCAAGGTCTACCCATTCGTGACCATTATGAGAATTCTTCTGAGCATAAACACCACTGCCTACCAAGCAGAAAAGTGCTAATAACAACAACTTTTTCATATGCATTATTATTTATAAGATTTGAGAATTCTATAGACCAACTCAAAGGTAATATTTTATTGACAAAAAAACAAAACGGCAGAGGTTACTGTACTCAATGGTAGGGTTTCCGTATGAAATGCTCCTTTGTTATACCAAGACTCGCCTGTCATACGTAAATAGGGCCTCTTTCCCGGATGAAACACATCATTTTGCTCCTATGATCCGGGGGTCGCCCGTTGTCACGGATGACAGTGGCAGTTACATCACGAGGGGGCATAATAGCAACAGCCAGGCGCGAGGAGAGCCCTTCCGGGTCGAGCTCCCCGCAGCGCTTGAGCTGTAGTCGTCGGAGACCGTATATTCCGACGACGTTGCCGCGCACAACATACAGATTTCTCCACTCGCTCCGCTCGGTCGTAATCAGCTTGCCGCTTGAGCATAGCGAAAGAAATGACAGTGAGGCGCACAAGTGGACCGCCCGGTCGAAATGACAGTGGGGCGAACGGTCGAAATCGATGAAGCCGTATATCGTACAGAATCAAATGACATGTTATCCTCTGTAAACCGGCCACAACAATTTGACCAAAGTGCCGTTCTATGTCACTTCGGGCTCTTTTAGTATATATAGGCTCAACTCTGAGAATAATTTCGGAGAGAATTTGATATTAATTATTAAATTTAGCCTCAAACATTTAAATGTAACATCTAATCACACGAGCTATGGCAGATAAGTTTAGAATGTTGGGAGAGTCAGGATTATGGGAAGATGAAGAGGGGAACATGTACAGTCCTTCTGAACTGGAAGGATACAAGCCTGCAGATCCAGCCCTTAAGAAATGGACTTCTGAAAAATTGAAGAATGTCGGTGTTCAGGAAGCACTCAATGACAAGACCAATCCTGATTACTGGTTTTTCGACTACGATCCGCGCTACTGCGGTCCCGATCGTGAAGCCTGGATGGAATGGATGGCAGCAAGAGCCAGAGCTGACAAGGAACAGCAAGAGATTCTTATTCAGGGCATACGTCCTGTCTTCGAACCTGGAGCTGCTAAAGTATTCCGAGGTGTTGCAGACGGCAACGGAAGAATGATAATCAGAAATGAGAAATACCTGTTTGTCGATCAGTTCAACAACGGACTGGCCAGAGCTCAGGACAAGGTAACCAGAAAGTGGGGATTCATTGACAGGCATGGAAACGAGGTAATGCCATGCATCTGGAACAGTGCAGGGAACTTCAACGATTATCTTGCCGGTGTCCAGGACGACAAGACACGCCTCTGCGGATATTGCAACATACAAGGCAAGTTGGTGATACCTTGCATATGGGAAGACGGTTGGGAATTCAAGGATTGCCAGGCCAGAGTCAAGGCTGATGGAAGGCTGGGGATGATAGACACATGCGGCAGACAGGTGATTCCATGCGTCTGGAAGGGGCTGGGTGAGTACAGAGAACACCTGATGGGAGCCCGAAATGAAGAAGACAGGTGTGGATACATCAATTCCAAAGGGGAGATCGTGATTCCTTGCCAATGGAAAGAAGTGTGGCCATTCCATGAAGGCATGGCAATAGTCCAGGACTTCAACAATCTGTTTGGATACGTCAACAAAAAAGGAGAAGTCATCATTCCTCCTATCTGGAAAAAGGCCATGAATTTCGAGAACGGAATCGCGATTGTGTCAAACTCCAAACGGTTCCTTTTATGGGACAAATGGGTTCGCATCAATACAAAGGGTGAAATTGTAGAATGACAAAAGGGCGGTAAATATGATAATACTCTGTTTTATAGCGTTTTTAGTTGCTGTGGTGATTATTGCTGTGGCCATAGCAAAGATCCAGGGATCCAAATTCAACACTAAGGTCCAGGCCTACTCAGACAAGCATGTCCACAAAGTCCTTGTAAACTATGTTTACAACTTCATCGCAATTGACATCAACTCACAGGAACTCACATACATAACTCCCAAAAAGCAGATAGAGTTCACGCTTGATCAGATAGCAGAAGTAAAGATTGTCGAAAAGGAAACTCCAGGAACTTCTGACCCGGGAGGACCTGAGGAGTATAAGGTTGATGTCTTGATAGTCCTCCGGGATCATCCGGTCAAAACAATCAAAATCAATTGTGTGCAGTCCTCCACTCGTGGCAGTTTTCTATACGAACATGGATACAATGTTGCCCGAGCAATTGATGATGCAATAACAAAAGTCAAGAACGGAATCATATAATATGTCAGAAGAAAAGAAAGATTACTCATTCTATCCTTTTCTGATGGAAGACCAGGACGTTCAGACTGAGATCACAGACAAAACCGATCCTTTATATTGGCGTGACCATTACGAACCGGGCTACTGCGGGACGGATCGGGAAGATTATATGGAGAGGATGGCTGCACGAGCCAAGGCTGACAAAGAGCAGAAGGAAATTGACTACCAAGGACTTCATCCGCAATTCAGCGGTATCTCCAAAAAAGGAAGAAGTCTTGTATTCCAGGGCATAGCAGACCATTATGGTCACATGGTGATCACTAATGAAAATTACTCCCACATAAGCCACTTCAGGCACGGGCTGGCTATGGCTCAAGACAAGGCGACAGAAAAATGGGGATTCGTTGACAGACATGGAAACGAAGTGATCCCATGCATATGGCGTAATGTCGGAATACTGACTGAATATCTGGTCGCCGTCGTTGATGACAAGACGAATCTCGTCGGATATATGGACGTAAGGGGCAAAATGATCTCGCCGTGCGTATGGGAAGATGGCTGGCAGTTCAACGAAGGTATGGCGAAGGTCAAGTCAAACGGAAAGTTCGGCATGATCAATCAATACGGTGAGCTGGTCATTCCATGCGAATGGAAGGCAATGGGATTCTGCAGCGAATCACTCATTCCTGTAAAGAATGACGAAGGCAAGTGCGGGTTCATGAACCGATGGACAAAAAACATCGACATCGATTTTCAATGGAAGGAAGCAAGCATGTTCAGCGAAGGTCTGGCAGCCGTGCAAAGTTTTGAGAACAAGAAGCTGGGCTACATCAACAAACAAGGCGATGTCGTGATTCCGTTTGTCTGGAAGAAGGCCAGGGACTTCCAGAACGGTCTGGCTCTTGTCACCAGATCAAAAAAGTTCCTCTGGTGGGACAAATGGGTCTACATCAACAAGCAAGGTGAGTTTGTCAGAAACTACTGATGGCTTGTGAATTCCGCTGTGATGGCCAGGATCTCTTCTCCGTATTTCTTGAAGCTTGCCTCTCCGAAGCCTTTGATCGCCAGGAGTTCCTTCTTGGTTTGCGGAACCAGTGAGGCGATTGAGAGAAGGGTGCTTTGATGCATGATCATGTATGCAGGAATGTTGTCCTGCTTGAAGCGTTCGTTGCGCCACGCCTGGAGGCGTTCACGGAGTTCCTCATTGACTGAAGATGTGCCTTCCAGCTTACGTACACGCGATGACTTACGGCCTGGCTTCCTATCCTCGAGATTGCTCTGAGTCTTTATGCGGCTGTAATCAGCCACTGAAAACGCTCCGGTATCCGACACCTGGGCAATTCCAAGACACTTGATATCCAGACATACCTGCAGCTGCTCAAAGGCCTCCTTGACACGTGCCTTTGTCTCTTTATTATCGATTTCCAACGCACCGCATGCAAGTGAGAACTCACGCACCTCTTCAAGAATAGGGAGGAAATATGCTGACGCTTTGCGCACACGCTCTCTCAAGAATGAATCATCTTCCGACTGGCTGTACTGAATACTGCGAAGCTGCCTTTCGAACTTCAGCGCCACATCACGGGCATTCTCCAGTTCAACGGCACGAGACAGCAGCCCTCGATATTCCGTTTCGTATACTTTCTCCACAGTTCCGTTCCATGTCTTCCGGAACTTTTCCCACAAGCTGACCGCCTGGTCCATGCGAAACAGCTCACAAAGCACGTCAAAATAGTAACCGCGTTCTTCCCTATCGATCTCCCCTCCTATTGAATCCAGTGAAGGGAGAGCCTCATTAAATGCAGCAACGTGCATATCGGAGCAAATTCCGGAAAGTCTTATCGGTGACTCGAGCGAAATGCCTTCAAGCGAACGGCAACGTGACAAGGCCACATACACCTGTCCGAACGCAAACGCTGCAGATGCATCTATGATCACACGATCAAATGTCAGTCCCTGGCTCTTGTGGATGGTTATCGCCCATGCTATCCTTAGTGGAAGCTGGCGGAACTTTCCGACCACCACCGGAACGATCTCTCCATCCTCGTTAAGTTCATACTGGATATTCTCCCATTCCACCGGACTGACCCAGATGGAATATCCCCCACCGGCCGCCTCCACCTCGATGTTTCCATTGGATTTTATTGAGACGACCTTACCTATCTTTCCATTATAGTACTCCCCGTCAGGATCATTGCGGACAAACATCACCTGCGCCCCCTCCTTTAACGGCAACACATAGTCAGCCGGATAGATGTTTTCCGGGAAATCGCCCTCAACATCAGCCTCAAAGTGATGAAGCTTTCCGGGCAGACCTTCCAGCATACGTGAGTTGACCCCGTCTGCCTGAGCATTGTGGGTGGTCAAGCGTATCGTCTCACCGTCATCCTCGTATGCATGAAGACGGGAGTTCAATGCATCAAGAACCGAAGAGGTCACACGGTTCTCGCGCACGGCATTCAAGATCTCAAGAAAAGATGCATCCTTCTGTCTGTGCACCTTCTGAAGTTCTATCGTAATATAATTCAGCTTCTGAAGTGCTTTGGAATGGAAGAAGTATGGCGAAGGATATACCTGCTGCATGTATTGTCTCTCGTTTTCCTTCACAACCGGAGACAGCTGCTGGGCATCACCGATCATCAGCAGCTGCACGCCACCGAAAGGAAGATCATTATGCCGATAACGCCTGAGGGTCATATCTACAGCATCCAGCAAGTCCGCACGCACCATGGAAATCTCATCAATGACAAGCAGGTCAAGCGTGCGTATGATCTTCTGACGTTCCTTCTTCAGGCTGCGGTACTTGTCAGGAGTCTGATATTCGGTTATAAGCTCCTTCACATCCGGAAGATACGGACACAAAGGAAGCTGGAAGAAAGAGTGGATGGTACTTCCTCCCGCATTGATGGCAGCAACACCCGTCGGAGCCAGAATGACAAAGCGTTTCATGGTCGACTGGGAGATATACTTCAGAAAAGTAGTCTTGCCCGTGCCGGCCTTGCCAGTAAGAAAGACCGAGCGTCCTGTGCAGTTCACATAACGCTCGGCTAATTCGAATACATTATCTTTCTCTATTTCCATTATCTTCTCAAGAGGGTCCTGAGGGCACTTTCAGCATCGTAACGCGAGTTGAAGTTCGGCTGAACGACAATACGATTGGTACGGTCGATCGCGCCCCACATGTCATCCATGAACTGCACTATGGCAAAACCGTCATCTGACATCCCGCATGCATACTTGTACTGTGGCTGGATGTACCAGTTTCCGTAATAGTCCAGATAGCCCCAGAGTCCCGACCCGCTGTCCTCTTCTTCCCAAAGGTCAATTCCCTTGTATCTGCCGTTGATCATGCTCCTCATAGCGGACGCCACATCATATCGGCTGGTAAAGTTGAACAGTATCACTGTGTTGCCATACACATCAATCGCGCCCCATCTGCCACCGCTGTATGGCTGCACTATAGCGATTCCAAGATCTTCATCAAAATCCACGGCGTATGCAAATGTAGGAGCAATTGCCCATGCGCCATACTCATTCAGATAACCATAGAGTCCCGTACCACGGTCCTCCTGGGCCTGCAGGTTTCTTGGATTTGGAGCGATTGCGGCAAGTCCTGAAGCTATAGGGTTTGCTACGTTTCCTGTCGTTCCGACTCCCAGAAGTGAATTGATCAATCCACATGATGAAAGCAACATACATGCAGGGATAAGAGCTACCAACAGTCTTTTCATAGTATATCTGATTTAAGTTTAACTTATTTGACCTTTGGAGCAAATATAAAAATTATACTGTTCATTATCAAGAATTTCCGACTTTAATTCTTGAGATACTTAAGCCAGAACTCATGGTTGGCGTTGAGGAAGTGCTGGCCTTGGTAGCCGTGGTAGCCGTGCATGCCGTCCGGGTAGATCATGAAGTCAAACTTCTTGCCCTCCCTGTGCATCACATCAAGCAGCTGAAGTGTGTTCTGATGGTGGACATTGTCATCGCCTGTTCCATGAGTGAGTTTGAGCATCACCGGCTCAGGAGATTGCCACGTCGCTGACGCTCCTCGCAATGACGTGTATGATGTCGGATATCCCGACACGTAGTTCAGGACCTTTGACACTTCGTAGCCCTCAGGGTTGTTCTGAGGAGTGTCCATGTAACGCTCGGTGTAATGCGAATCGTATAGTGCCCAGTCGTAGACTCCGCCACCTGCTATGCCGTAGTGGAACTTGTCAGGAGCCTGCATCAGAAGCATGCATGTCATTGTGCCGCCGAACGAGAATCCCTCGACTCCGATCTTGTCTCCGTCTACATACGAAAGGGACTGCAGCCATGAAGCCCATGCACAGAAGTCCTTCACCTCCCACACTGTGAGCTGACGGTAGATCATATCGAGACCTGCACGGCCGTTATGACCTGCAGCGCGCGGATCCACTGTAATCTGGATGATACCGTTCTCCGAATACCACTGGTTAGCTGCAGTAGGGGTAACCCAACGGTCACGCACGAGAGGCGTGTTGGGACCGCCATAGATATCTACATGTACTGGATATTTCTTTGTCGGATCAAAGTCCTTCGGATAGACAATCACTCCTGGAAGGATGAACGAGTCCCCGACTTTACCATCTGGGACCTGATCCGATACAGGTGCCATTACATAGACCAGTTCTCCCAAAGCATATTTGGTCGAATCATAATCAGGTCCTTTCATATCCGCAACCAGACGATATGAAGGATAGGAGTGGACCTTTATATTCTTCTGTTTCCCCGAACGTGGGAATGCCGGATCTATCAATTGACCTTGAAGTGATTCGAATGCGGTTTCAGCACATTTATTTTGTCTACACATAATCGATGGCACACCTCCGTCATTTGCAAACACTGCCACCCATGTAGGTGTAGTCAGATTAGAAAGGGATGCCACAAAATATTTTCCATTCGGCGAGAAGGAAATACCTGTAGCATTATACTGAGGATCAGTAAGAGCCACAATCTTACCGGTCTTGTCAACCTTATAAAGAGCCTGTTTTGCAACAGCATCACGTTTTGCTGTGAAGTAAACATCACCTTTCTTCTCATCGACACGGACAATAGTCACGTCCCAGTTTGGACCATCAGTAAGACGGCTGAAAGTCTTTCCGTCATACGAGAGGAAATATATCTGCTGCCAGCCGGTCTCGAACTCACGGGCCATATAAAGACCCTTGTCTGTAAACACGACACCTTCAAACCAGTTGAGCCATGTCTTGTATGTCTCATTGTACACGTGACGCTTGCTGCCGTCAGCAACACTCACTGCATAGAGGTCGATTGTATTCTGAAGGCGCGGCATGCGTGCGATGAAGAACTCCTGAGAGTCCGGGCCCCAGAACGGAATGCCAAAGTACTGATCATCGGCCGGGTTGAAGTCTGCCCAGGAGATTGCCACGGCACCTTCGGTGCCTCGCAATGACGTATCCAGATCAATGATTCCGATCTGCACCTTAGGGTTGGTCTGGCCGGCCTTCGGATAACGTGTCTCGCTGAGAGATCCGCCAAGAGCGAGATCCGTCACGCGAGGGCTCTGCGACTGAGAAGCAGCTGCCACTGGATTTGCAAAGGCAGAGTAGATCGGGAACATCGGAACCTGCGAATTATCAAAACGATAGAAGCCGATCTTCCTGCTGTCAGGCGACCACCAGAACGCCTTGTATCTTGACGGACGTCCGAGGATTTCCTCATAGTACACCCATGAAGCATATCCGTTCAGAATCACATCCGAGCCGTCGAATGTCAGACGTGTCTCCACACCTGTCGCGATGTCCACCACATAAAGATCGTTATCGCGGGTAAATGCGAGTTTTGTCTGATCGGGGGAATAAGTCAAGTTCACCGCTCCCGCAGGATTGACTGGGAAGGCCGAATACTTAGCCGGAGCCGTCGCATCCTCATTACGCTTTCCAGTACGGGCGTTCACAGAAAATGCAGATTCATCCGCGTATGTTCCGTCATAACTAAAGATCACATCGTCAGCATCCAGCCACTTCCATGCACGTGGAATCGGATTGAACTCCTGAGCAACAGCTCCAACGGTCATCAACGCCGCAAATGTCGCAACAATAATTTTCTTCATATCTTTTTCTTATTTATTCAGCAAACAATTCATCCTTGAAATTGACCAGATATACCTTATCGGTCGCACGGGTCATTGCCGTGTAAAGCCACTTGAGGTCATCCACCGTAAGTTCCTCCTGCCAGAAAGGGTTGTCAATGAAAACGCATTTCCACTGGCCTCCCTGCGACTTATGGCAGGTTATGGCATTGGCATATTTAAGCTGCAGCGCATTGTAATACTTATCCTCGCGTACTGCCTCATAGCGTTTCTTCTTCGTGGTTATATGAGCGTAATCCTCATTAACCCCCTGATAGAGCGCATTGGACTGCTCGTAAGTAAGCGAAGCACTCTCCGATTCCAGAGTATCCAGAATCACCTTAGCCACGATCTCCTGATCGTCATAATCAGGAAAAGATATGCGGGCCTCCGCGAAATGCAGCCCATACCTGTCCTCGAACTTCGATATCTTCTCCAGCTTGGCAATATCACCGTTTGCAATATAATCCATCCCCTCTACCCCCTCAACGAACTGGTAACAGTTCTTTACTATCATAAGCTTGTCGTCGCGTACAAGGCGCTCCTCCTTGAACTGCACTGTCGAACGGACACCGAGATTGTACTTGATGGCTCTCTTGTTTGATCGACACAGTATTATGGTTTCATCCTCACCGTATGAGGCGTATGCATCACCTATCTTCTCGATAAGGTCACCTCCTCCTATCCTCTCCACATCATCAAAAGGTTCCACTTCAAGACCAAGGTCACATATATCCATCAGACCCGGTCCATAATCCATCTCAGAAATCAGTTGACGTATCAAAGTAGCATTATATAAAATTCCGGACTCCTTCTGCTGACGCACTACAGTGTAAAGTTCTGCAAAACAGACACCTCCCATCATAGCCATATAGTCCTTCAGCAGGGCCGGGCTGGCATCCAGGCCCACAGGTGGCAGCTGAGCGGAATCACCTATCAGGATCACCTTGCACTCAGCTCCCGAGCGCACGAATGAAATCAGGTCCTCCAGAAGGTTGCCGGATCCGAAACTGCTCGTAGACTGCTGCTGGCCGGCATCTATACCGATCAAGGACACCTCATCAACTATGAAAAGCGTATCCTTGTCCTTGTTCGGGGCAATGGAAAACTGGCCGAAGCCGTCTCCTCCGACAGATTTCTGACGATAAATATGCTTATGGATCGTGTATGCAGGCTGTCCGGCATAAGAAGAAAGCACCTTGGCCGCACGGCCTGTCGGAGCAAGCAGCACGCACTTGGTCTGGAACTCTTTCAGAACTGAAATCACTGATGATATTGCAGTGGTCTTTCCCGTTCCGGCATAACCGTTCACCACAAGGATATCCTCATCGTCCGAACTGACAAAATCCGCGACCTTTTTCAGCAGATTCTCCTGACAAGATGTCGGCGTATGGGCAAAACGAGAAACGAATGAATTATATAAGAAGTCACTCCTGCCCATATCACCTGCGTTTAAAGATCATTGAAAGAACAACCAATACAGGGAAGATCTCAACACGGCCCAGGAACATGTCAAAAGTATATATAAGCTTCGCCATTGCCGGTTGAGCGGCATAATTGTCCAAACATCCAAGCTCTCCAAGTCCAGGACCTACCGATCCGATAGAGGCGACAACACCTGAAACCGCAGTCTCCGCGTCGGTGCCGCACAACATGACACCCATCACCGAAAGGAATGTCAGAAAGACATAAACCACGATGTACATTATAACGGCATTGACAGAACCGTCACTGAGGTTCTGTCCGCTCATACGCACAGTATTGACTGCCGAAGGATGAAGTCGTCGTTTCAGTTCATGACCTATAGCCTTGAAGGCTATCAGTATTCTATCAACCTTGATACCTCCTGTAGTGGAACCGGAACAGCCGCATTGGAATGAAACAAAAAGGAGTATTATTCCAGCCAGCCATGGCCAGTGGGCGTTATCACATATCGCAAATCCGGCTGTCGACATGTAACTGGCCACAGTAAACGACGAGTCCATCGCTGCCTTCCCCCAGGAATCATATCCACCTTTGGTCATCAGCACTACCATGACTATGACCGAGCAAACGAATATGGATCCCAGATAATATTTAGTCACGGCATTTTTAAAAGGTTTCAGCGAACCGGTGACAAGGACAGAATATATCATTCCAAAATGCATGGCCCCGACTATCATCAGCACGAGCACTATGCTGTTTATAAGCTGAGAGTCATAGTATCCGATAGACAGATTCCTTGTACTGAATCCTCCGGTAGCTGCAATACTGAATGCATGGTTTACTGCATCGAACAGAGACATTCCGGCTGCCCACAGGGAGAAGAAAGTGACGACTGTCAGTCCGACATATACAGAGACAATGATCCTCAACACTTTGCTTGACTTATACCGATAGCCGTCTTTTGATAAAGAAGACATCTCCATATTGGTAAGCTTCATACGATATGGACTCGCCTGAGGGATCACCAGCAGGAGGAAGACAACAACTCCCAGTCCGCCGATAAAGTGTGTAGACGACCTCCAGAAAAGAAGGCTCTTCGGCAAGGCCTCGATATCATTCAATATGGTCGAACCCGTCGTGGTATAGCCTGAGACACTTTCAAACCAGGCATTGATGATCGTGAACTCCCCACCCCAAATGATATACGGAAGCATTCCGAACACAAAGGAAAGCAGCCACGCAAGAACAATGGAAATGAAACCATCTTTCAATGACATCAATGGAGCCGTCTTGACAAATATCAAAGGGAAAGCGCCAACCAAAGCAGTAAGGATACCGCTGATAAGAAGGGGGGTAAACCCTGAGTCCATTCCGTAAAACACTGATACGGCAACGGACAACAGCATAAACAAGGCACTGACCAGCAATGCCTTGCCCACGTTAAGGGTTATCGCCTTCAGATTCATTTATCCTCCCTCAATCTTTTAACTCGCTCTTTAAGCTCCTGATTCTCCTCTATTATATCCGTTACGCCGGCATTTATATCTGCCAGATGATCTCCGCTGTCCATCATATAGGTATAGCTCTTACCTGTGGCCTTGTAGGAATTCAGGCCTTCTGCAATCTTATATATAGGATTGACATAGTTTGACAGGATGAAGTACATGAGAAGCATCACCAGAAGCAGTCCGGCACAGACGCAGACTACACCAGGAATAATACTTCTATAGAAACTTGAATCAAAGTTACGTGAGTTATCATGCAGTTCCTGATGAATTGCCGTATTGAGGTCGCTCATGTCATGACAGAAATCATTATATGCAGGCTGGAGGGTTCCGAAAAACCACTCTCCAGTATCTACAGTATCGGCCAGAAACACCTCATCAAACTTCTGAGAGGTCAGGATGAAATGATCAAAAGACTGATCTACCTTCTGCACAACAGGCAGCGTGCTCTCAGCTGTAATGGAATTCTTGAGAGTATCGGAATGCGACATGAAATATTCCTTATTGAAATCCGGCATCAGGCTGAGATCGTTTTGTATCACAACTGCAAGCATCTGATGGTTATATTCCTCAGTGATGTCTGAGAGCTGTTGTGACAACGCAATACTCTTGATATTCGAGGATATGAGGTCTGAAACATAATCACTTATCCTTCGATACTCCAATATTGCGATCACTCCGGAAAGCACGAGAATCACCGCCAAAGTTCCCAACGAAAAGACTGTCTTCCTCCTGATGGAAGGTTTCTTATTCTCCCTACGTCTGAATAATCTAAAGGCCATAAAACACATTTTTACAATTTGCAAACTTACACAAAAACTTTCGTTTATACATCCATTTCTACACTAAAGAGTGTACCCCAAGCATAATTTTGCTATTTTTGTAAAAACATCACTAAAATGAGCATCACAGCTGACATAATCATCATAGGCGGAGGCGCTGCCGGACTGATGGCCGCAGCAGGCGCTGCTGAAACATTGAATGGCGCAGGAAAGGTCATCGTCCTGGAAAAGATGCCGCGCCCAGGCAGAAAGATCATGATTACCGGCAAGGGACGCTGCAACTTCACCAATGCCAAGCCATGGAACGAGTTCAGCGGCCACATCCACCCGAAGCCAAACTTCCTTAAACCGGCCTTCTACAATCTCACATCAGATAAAATGATTGAATTTCTGTCTGAGAATGGAATGGAAAGCATCGTTGAACGCGGCGACAGAGCATTCCCGGCATCTCATCTGGCCTCAGACGTTGTCGATGCTCTGGTTAGAGCGGCAGAACAGGATGGAGCTGAGATTTTGTGCGGAAAAGAGGTCGAGGAAATCACCAATGAGGCAGCCTTCAGGCTAAAATGCACAGATAAAACAGAGTATTCATGCTCAAAGTTAATAATCTGTACCGGCGGACTCTCCTACCCTAAGACCGGTTCAAGCGGAGACGGTTACAGATGGGCTGAAGGAATGGGACACAAGATCAGGCCGCTGTTCCCTTCGCTGACTGCCGTGGTGCCTAAAGGCTATAAAGACGGAAAGGGCCACATACATAGAAGCGAACCACTCAGCGAGCTTGGCAAGATGCTCTGCGGCAATCAGTTGAAGAATGTGAACTTCAGCATCTTCATCGACGGCAATGAGGCTCAGAGCGAGTTCGGCGACCTGGACTTCACTGACGGAGGCATCGAGGGCCCGATCGGATTCAAGGTCAGCAGAAAATGTGTAAACGCGATTATCAACGGCTCAAAGGTCACAGCCGTTCTTGACCTGAAGCCGGCTGTAGAGCCAGAAGAGCTCATCGTACGCATCAATACGCTATGGAATGAAGTTTCAAAAGACAAGCGCAACAGCCAGAAACTCTATAAGGACAGGTTCAGGATCCTGCTGACCAAACTGCTGCCGATGTCACTGATTCCTGCATTCACAAGATGCCACCCTAACGCCGATCACAAGACCTTGGTCAAGGATTTGAAGAACTGGAAGTTCGACATTGAGGGATATGTCGGATACGAAAGATGCGTTGTTACTGCAGGAGGTGTATCACAAGACGAAATAACACCGAAGACTCTGGAATCCAAACTGATACCGGGATTATATTTCGCAGGCGAGGTGCTTGATCTGGACGCAGACACAGGAGGATACAATCTCCAGACGGCCTTCTCTACCGGCTACCTGGCAGGCATCAATGCCGCCAAGGAAATCAGATAACTCCAGATCCTATCATCTCTACCGAGGTGTCTTTGGCGCGAGTTTCCAGAGACGCCTCAACTGGTTCATACCAGGCAGCAAACTGGCCAGGTGTGATGCCGCGCTGAGGAGCGTCAAAAAGAACATACAGACCGTTTGAGCGCATGATCAGAGTCGCATCCTGAAGCGGCTGGCGGTAGCGGATACGCACACGATAGCGGCGGATCTCACCGACACCCATTCTCAGGTCCTCACGGATCCAATGGATTTCCGACGGATCGATACGCAGGCAGCTGCGTGACAGTCCCTTATGTGTATGTCCTTCACCCACATAGATGATATTTTGAGGGATATCTGTCTCTATCACGAAGAGAGAGTCCTTGTGGCCTCCGACATTAAGGCCCTTGCGCTGACCGATTGTATAGAACTGTGCTCCATCATGCTTTCCGACAATCTTTCCGTATGGATTTTCCTTATATCGGGTCTTCTTGATGTGCTTTCTGCCGCTTCTATAAGTTTCGGTCTCGAACTTTATGTCATAGCATACTGGCTGCGAAAGCCTCATCAGATCATCATCCGACAAGCTGGCAATCCTTGACATATCGAAAGGACAACCTCCCTCGGATACCGGCATCGCCTTGTCTTCGCAGACATAGTCGGTAATCATCTTGACCTGGCCCTCCCCTTCTTTCAAAAGAGACTCCAAGGTTGTTCTGACAAAATCATACTGCTCATTATCAGCATAGTATGCATCATACACCTCAACGATATCGCCTTCACAAGGCTTGAGCTTCTGCTGGAGGAAAGTCGGAAGGTCCACCTTTCCCACAAAGCAGATTCCCTGCGAGTCCTTCTTGTCAGCAGAAGGAAGGTCCGCCTCATGGGCCAGTCTGCGGACTTCAGGCTTTTCGATATCTCCGATCGGGAACATTGCCTGGGAAAGCTGCTCCTGAGTAAGCTGGCAGAGGAAATAGCTCTGATCCTTGTTAGGATCCGCTCCTGCCAGAATGCGATGCACCTCCTTACCCTCAGCATCAACGATGGTTTCCTTTCGGCAATAATGACCTGTAGCCACATAATCAGCGCCCAGCTTTTTAGCACAGCTGAGGAAAGCATCAAACTTTATCTCTCTGTTACAGAGCACATCAGGGTTCGGCGTACGTCCCTTCTCGTACTCGTCGAACATATAGTCCACAACCCTTTTTCGATACTCGGCACTAAGGTCCACAAAATAGAACGGAATACCTATCTTACGGGCAACCATCTCTGCGACAAAGCGATCCTCCTCCCACTCACAGTCTCCGTGCAGAGTTGTGGACGCATCATGCCAGTTCTGCATGAAAAGCGCAAACACATCATACCCCTGACGCTTGAGAAGGAGAGCCGCAACACTGGAGTCAACGCCTCCGGAAAGCCCTATACAGACCTTGATTTTGCCGTTATCTGCCATAAAACAGGTATTTGTCAATAAAATGTATTATATTTGTAAGGTGTGCAAAGATAACTCAAATAAACAGTTATGACAAACAAAGAAATCAAAATCGCCTATCAGGAATTCCAAAGCCTCAACGAACTTGAGGCCAAGGACAAAGAGCTGGCACAGGCTGCGGTAGAGGCGACAGAACTGGCATACGCGCCATATTCGAAATTCAACGTAGGAGCTGCAGTCCTTTTTGAGGACGGCGTCATAATAAAAGGTTCAAATCAGGAGAATGCCGCATATCCTTCAGGACTCTGCGCAGAAAGAACGGCTCTTTTCTATGCAAGCGCAAGCAGGCCGGACAAGGCCATGACCGCTATCGCCATAGCAGCAGCACAGAACGGGGCGCTTTGCGAGACTCCTGCAACCCCATGCGGAGCATGCCGTCAGGTGATGGCACAATATCAGCTCAAGAGCGGCCTCCCTATGATGGTCCTGCTTGTAGGAGCACACAAAATCTGGAAATTCGAGAAGGTCGACGACTTACTCCCTCTGATTTTCGACAGTATTTAGAAAATTAGTGTAGACAATTTTGCCAGTTCGCAAAATTTGCCTACATTTGCACCCGGGTAAGTCTTACACGACCAGCTCCCTCTGAATTCCCCCAGGACTTGACCGTAGCAAGGGTAGGAGGTCGTAGCGGTGCGATGTAATCAGCTTACCCTTTTTTCGTATATAGACATTTCGTCAAATCAAAATCATTAAACATCATGAAACGCACATTGGTTTTCCTTGCCTTCCTGGCAGGCACTCTCAGCGCAAACGCACAGATTCTCTGGAAAGTTTCAGGCAACGGTCTTCAGAAGCCGTCATACATCCTCGGAACCTACCACGTAGCCTCCAAGGATATATGCGACAATATTGCGGGATTCAATGAGGCATATAACGGCATCGAGCAAGTCTACGGAGAAGTGGACACAGAGATAATGAACGACCCTGCAACCCAGTTCAAGCTGATGCCTCACATGACCATGCCTAAAGGCCAGACCCTCTCCTCTCTCTATACAGAAGAGCAGTTGAAGGCCTTTGACGAGTTCCTTACTCCGATCTTCGGCTTCGGCATCAAGGCCTTTGACAAGGTAAAGCCGGCCGTACTGTCTTCAAACATACAGGCTTTCATAGCTATGAAAATGTACCCTGACTTTGACCCTGCAAAAGCCATTGACTCCCAGATGCAGGTCATGGCAAAGCAGGACAACAAGGAAGCCAAAGGACTAGAAACACTTGAATTTCAGATAGATATACTCTATAACGCTCCGATTGAGGAGCAGGCTGCAGACCTTTGGGAAATGGTAGAAAAGGGAAAAGAGGCAGAGGAGATGATCATTGAGCTCACAAAACGCTATCAGAAACAGGACCTGGCCGGCCTGTGGGAGATCATGCTGGAAGACTCGGAGCCTGAAGAGCTGGAGAAGCTCGTATACGGACGCAACAGGAACTGGGTTACACAGATGAAGACCATCATGCCTCAGACCCCTACTATGTTCGTCGTAGGAGCAGGCCATCTCCCTGGCGAGCAGGGACTCATCAAGCTCCTGGAGCAGGAGGGCTATAAACTAGAGCCTGTCTGGTAAAGACACAACTAACCTAAAGCATCTATGAAAACCTGTAACCTTCTGCTTTCTATCATTTTGTTAATGCTGGGAATCTTCCCGGCAGAGGCGCAGGTGGAGCAGACTCTCAAAGAACTCGACAGATACCTTGAGAAGAGCGACACCTATATTAAAGAGAAGAACTATCGCATAAACAAGCTCAGAAAAAGACTGCAGGAGATTTCCACCGAAAGGCAGGAACAGGCAGCATTCGACCTGAGCTATGAATTATTTGAAGAATACCAATCCTTCAAATATGACTCGGCATACTTTTATGCCAACAGGTCCCTGAACCTTGCAAGGCGTCTTGAAGATGCCGACAAAATGGTCAGGGCACAATGCGCAATAGTATTTTGTCACATGTCGTCAGGCCTGTTCGTCGAGGCCTTCAATGAGATGGAAAAAGTCGACATCTCAGGTACATCCATAATGACCAGAGCCAACTATTATGCATTGTACAACAGGTTGTACTACGATGCCTCCGACTTTAACGGTACAGAGGACTGGAGCCACATATATACCGAACTCGGCACAGCTTATGCCGACTCACTGATGGCAACTGTTGCAAGCGACAGTTACGAATACGCATTCGCCAAGTCTCAGTGCCAGATCAAGCACTGGCACTACAATGAGTGCATCGATTCATACAAACAGATACTTCAGGATTTTGAGGTCAGCGCCCACAACAAGGCAATCATAAATTCCAGCATCGGAGGAGCTTATAGAATACTTGAACAGAATGACAGTGCTGTGGTATATCTGGCCAAGGCTGCAATAAACGACATCGAGTCAGCCACAAAAGAAACGACAGCGTTATACAGGCTCGCTGAAATTCTCTGCGAAAGAGGAGACACAGAGCGCGCATACACCTATATACACACAGCCCTTGCAGATGCCGACTTCTACAATGCCAGACACAGAAAGCTGAGCATCAATCCCCTTCTGCCGATCATCGAGCAGGCACGCCTTGACGCCATCACAAAACAGAAGAATCAGATGGTAACGATAATGTGGCTCTGCATCGTACTCATTGCGGTTCTTCTGGCAGGCACTACCGTAATCCTCAAGCAGAACAGAAAGCTCAAGCGAAGAACAAGACAGCTGGGCGAGGCGAACAAGATCAAGGAAGAGTATATCGGGCACTCCTTCTACGTCAATTCTGAATTCATTGCAGAGGTAGAAGAGCTATACAAGACCATCAATCAGAAAATCGTAGCCCACCAGTATGATGACCTGCGTGATGCTTCAAAACTTTCGAAGATAAACAAGAAAAGGGAAAGTATGTACGAGTCGTTCGACAAGTGCTTCCTCAAACTGTTCCCGTCATTCATCATCGAATATGCAAAGCTGTTCCCGGAAGGTTACATCGACCCTAGCGCAACAGCCCTGACTCCGGAAATGAGGATATTCGCGCTGATCCGACTCGGCATCAACGACAGCGAACGAATCTCAAAATTCCTCAACTATTCAGTCCACACGATCTATACATACAAGACCCGTGTAAAGACAAAAAGCATCGTCACAAATGAAGAATTCGAGGCCAGAATCAAGTCCGTCGAGATGATTTAGAGCTAAATTACATTAATACAAACCGCTGATAATCAGTTTTACAACATATTGATTATCAGCGGTTTTTCTTACACACTTCCCAAATAACATTAATACAACACCTTAATATTTTCTTTTACGCGCGTAAAAGAAGCAAATTTGCTATACGATTTAAAACCCATTAATAAAACACTAACCAAAATCTTATGAATCGATTATTAGCCTTATTTGCGGGAATCATGCTTTCGGGCATACTCTCGCTTTCAGCAGTCGCTCAGAGCGGCTATGAGGTTAAGGGAAATGTCGTCGACGAGTATGGTCCGGTGGTCGCCGCAACTGTTCTCGAACAGGGAACAACAACCGGAACTTCGACAGATATCGACGGTTATTTCTCTCTCAAGGTTTCAGGTCCGGATGCAGTTATCGAAATCAGCTGCATTGGATATGCAACTCAGACCTTCACAGCATCAGCGTTTCCATCGAAAATCGTTCTTACAGAAGACGCTATGTTCCTGGAAGAGACAGTCGTGATCGGATACGGCTCTCTGAGCAAGAAAGAACTCTCAAGCTCAATCGTCCAGGTAGGAAAGGACGATCTCTTCAAGGGTGCGATGAACAACCCTATGGAGATGCTCACCGGTAAGGTGGCTGGTCTTAACGTCACAACAGCTGCTGCTGCAAACCCTAACTCAAGTTCAGACCTTCAGGTCCGCGGTGCAACATCTCTACAGGCCGGCAACAGCCCGCTGGTAGTCATTGACGGCGTGCCAGGCGGAGACATCAGAACAATCGCACCTCAGGACATTGAGTCAATGACTGTCCTCAAGGACGCAGCATCTGCAGCCATCTACGGTACACGAGGCGCCAACGGTGTCATCCTCATCACAACACGCAAGGGTGCAGAGGGCGGAGAAGGCATTTCCGGCATCACATACGACAGCTGGTTCGGCATGAACTTCGCGAAACCTCATCCGGAGATCCTTTCCGCTGATGAGTTCCGTCGTTCCGGCCGTGGAACCGACTACGGATATGACACTGACTGGTACAGCCTCCTTATGAGAGACTTCGGCTACGATCACAACCAGTACCTGTCAATAGACGGCAGCACCAAGGGTGGTTCATACAACGCATCAATCAACTTCAAGGATGCAAAGGGTCTTGACATCCGCTCCGGCCGCAAGGAATTCGGTGGACGTATTGCCGTAGAGCAGAAAGCCTTCCAGAACAGACTTCAGGTCAACGCTTCCATCAACGCACGTCGCGTTAATGAGGAGTGGGGCAACGACGGTCTGTTCGGTACAGCTCTTACAATGAACCCTACCATGCCTGTTTACAATGAGGACGGTTCATTCTATCAGCCGACATCTCCGACAGGAGCAACAAATCCTTACAAGGAGATGGTTCTCCTCGAGGGCAACAGCAACGGTCAGAGACTTTATCTCCTGGGTACTGTGTCAGCAAAGGTCAACATCCTTACAACTGACATACACAACCTCAACACTACAGTAAGCTACTCACTCGACTATAACGACTTCAAGTCGAACAACTACAGACCTTCAGACGCCGCAACATCATTCTGGAACGGCTACAAGGGTACTGCATCAATGGACTACAACAAGTATTGGAACAACCATTTCGAATGGCTCGTGAACTACTCGATGTATCTTGAGGACCACAGCATCCAGGCTGTTGCAGGTTACACATGGGAGGATTCAAACCACGAGTCAATGGGAATGTCAAACCAGAACTTCACCTTCGACAACATGAAGTACAACAACATCGGTGCTGGTTCATACCTCACTGAAGGAAAGGCTTCAATGTACTCAGGCAAGTCTCTCTCCAAGCTCGTTTCAGTGTTCGGTCGTGTAAACTACAACTGGAAGGACATCATCATGGCTTCGGCTTCTCTCCGTTATGAGGGATCAACCAAGTTCGGTGCGAACAACAAGTGGGGATACTTCCCTGCCGCTTCGGTTGCATGGGAAATGGCCAACATGCCGTTCCTCAAGGATCACGGTCACATCGTGCAGAGCCTCAAACCACGTATCTCATACGGTGTGACAGGACGTTCAGGCTTCGGTTCTTACCAGTCGCTTTCGACTTACAGCACACGTAACAGCTACTTTTTCGACGGACAGTGGGTGACAGGATACGCTCCATCACTTAACGCAAACCCAGGCCTCGCATGGGAGAAGCTCGTCAGCACCAACATCGGAGTTGACTTCGTCCTTCTTAACGGCAGACTCCGCGGATCGATCGACCTCTTCGACAGACAGTCACAGGATCTCCTTTACAACTATACCGCACCTCAGCCACCTTACATCTACTCAAGCATTCTTGTCAACGTAGGTACAACCCAGAACCGTGGTATCGAGGTATCTCTTGACGGTGACATCTTCTCGACCAAAGACTTCACATGGACAATGGGAGCAAACTGGTCGACAGGCAACACAATCATGAAGAACCTTTCCAACAACATCTACAAGGCATCATACGTAGATATGGGTTCTAAGGGCGGTGTCGGTGCCAACGAATATTTCTTCCGCGTTCAGGAAGGCAGCAAGGTAGGTCAGTTCTACGGATTCGAGCATGCAGGCATTGATGAGGAAGGCAACATCCTCGTGAAGACAGCAAACGGTCCGGTACTCGCATCTACGGCAGATCCTGCTGAGAAGAAATACATCGGCAACGGTGTTCCTACACACTTCATCTCATGGAACAACTCTTTCAGATATAAGAACTTCGACCTCAACATCTTCTTCAGAGGAGCTCTCGGCTTCGAGATCTTCAACATGCAGAAGTACGGTATGGGTCTGATCGGAGCAGGTTCTGACAACGTTCTCCGTTCGGCTTACCTCCAGGACAAGGACGTCTACGCCAGCGGTGGTGTGATCTCTTCATACTTCCTTGAGAAGGGTGACTGGTTCAAGCTTGAGAGCCTTACCCTCGGCTACAACTTCACTCCTTCAAACACAGACATCCTCAAGAAGATGAGAGTATACCTTTCAGCAAAGAACCTCTTCACCCTCACAGGATACTCTGGAAACGACCCTTCAATCCTCGCATCGAACGGTCTCACTCCAAGCATCGACAACTCGGGAGCATACCCTCTCGCAGCTCAGGTGACACTGGGTCTTACAATGAACTTCTAATAAATGAAAGAAATGAAAAGATATATATTGAATATTGCATTGCTGCTCGCAGCCTGCGTGTCATATACCTCATGCTTCAATCTTGACGAGGAGGTATTCGACAGAGTGGACGGATCGGTATACTATGCTGACGAAGCGAGCGTGCAGGGTGCTGTAGGCGCCATTTACGCTGAGGCTGCATACGGCTACTGTGAGTATTTCTGGTATCTTCAGGAGTTCTCTGCCGACCAGATCGCATGGAGAACATGGAACGGAGGTGCCTGGGGATGGGATGAGGCTCTCAAGTTTGTGCTTTCATCACAGACATGGAACGAAGAGTCCACTATCGTACGTCAGGCTTGGGAAAAGGCCTGGACAACTATCGGCCTTGCCAACAACGTAATCTATGAGCTGAATCAGGTAAGCCCTGCTGCAATCGGAATGACTCAGGAGAAGCTCGACCTCTACATCGCAGAGTGTCGCACCCTCCGCGCATGGGCATACTATAACATCTATGAGATCTGGGGTGGAGCACTCCCTCTCAACATCAAGGCATCGGCTGAGTCAGCTGAGATCCCTGGTACCGCAGACCCTGATTTCAACACAAGCTGCCAGAAGATCTTCGACTTCATCGTTGACGAACTCGACGGATGCTGGGAGGATCTTCCACAGAACGAGTCGAACAGAATGAACCAGGCTGTCAATCGTATGCTCAAGATGCGTATGCTCCTGAACTCAGAGGTGTTCACAGGCACTCCTAAGTATGATGAGTGTGCTGTCCTCGCACAGGAGATTCTCGATGGCAAGTACGGCGCATACAGCATCGCTCCTGACCACAGAGCAATCTACACAATCGACAACGTGAACTGCCCTGAGGTAGTCATGGCCTTCGCTACTGAGGTAGGTCAGCTCAATATCGGCTGGATGAAGAACATGCCTTTCCTCCCATATAACATCTGGGAGAATGTAGGCGGCACTTACGAGCAGTCAGGCTGGAACTGTACATGCCTTGCACCTTCATTCGACAACTCCGGTGAGGTTCAGAACCTCGGCGGTTCGACAGGTGCGACATGCTTCCTTGACAGCAAGTACGGTGACAAGCTTGGAGCAGTTTATGAAAGATTCAACAAGAACGACATCCGCGTGAAGGAGAACTTCCGCGCTGAGGCTGACGGAAGCTGGAACGGCGGTATGTTCCTCAAGGGTGCAATGGTAAGCCATGACGGTACAACTCCTCTCAAGGCTGACGCTGACCGTGAGGGCCAGGATCTCGTATACGTTGACCAGGTGGGTACATTCCTTAACCTCGGAACACCTCTCCAGACAGTCATGCACCCACGCTGGGGCGAGACCAACTCAGGAGTACGTATGATCAAGTACCCTATCTATCCTGATGCAGCCGGCGTGGACTTCCAGAATATCGACGAGGTTGAGTTCCGTCTTGCTGAGGTAGTCTATACTCTTGCAGAGTGCAAGCTCCGCGCAGGTCAGACTGAGGCAGCAAAGGATCTGGTAAAGAGCGTAAAGGGCAGATATTTCGCGAATGCTGATGACGCACTTGCTCTTCCTATGGGATTCTCGGCTTACGATGAGGACTGGATGCTCCACGAGTGGGGTCTTGAGTTCCTCGGTGAGGGTCGCCGTCGTCGTACTGACCTCCGTCGCTTCGACAAGTTCACTCAGGGCCAGTGGTGGTTCTTCGGCCGCGTCGATGCTGACGGATATGGTTCATATCCTGCAAAGCGTGACAGAAAGTACGAGTGGTTCCCGCTTCCTGCTTCTGCACTTCTTGTAAACCCAGGTCTTGTTCAGAATCCTAACTATTTATAAAAGACAGCAATTATGAAAAAGATATTTAACTGGCTTTTATTGCCGTTGATGATGCTTTTGGGTGCATGTACTCCGGAAGAGATCGTCTTCGACCACGAGAAGCCTGCATTTGAGACCAAGGAGGGCATGATCCTTCTTGAGGTCATCGTCCCTACAAGCACAAAGGCCGATGATATCATCTACATCTCCGGTGCATTCAACGGAGGCGACGAGGCTGCTGCCGCAGACGTGACCTGGCAGCTTGAGAAGTCAACAACAGTTGACAAGAAATGGGGTATATACCTCGATCCTTCAACATTTGTAGATGGAAAGACACTTGCTGACGGATACCGTTTCATCTCTGTTCGCGAAGGCGAAGAGAGAACAGCGAAGAATGAGGCAGTAATCCGCACCGACAACCCTGCTCCTGGCACAAGAACAAACATCTATGTATCATACTGGAACCTGTTCTTCTATGTCGCTCCTGAGATCGAGCATGACGGTCCGGTCCTCTATGTGGACAACAAGACTTCATGGGATGCCCTTGCACTCTATGCCTGGGGTGACGCCGAGGCATTCGGAGGTTGGCCAGGCATGCAGCCTACAGGCGAGGTTGTCCTCGACGGCACAACATGGACATACTTCGACCTCGGCGAGGCTAACAGGGGTCTCAACCTCAACCTCATCTTCAACAACAACGGTGGCGGCTCTCAGCTTGCTGACTACAATGTCACCCTTGACAAGGACGAGTACTTCCTCGTGATCACAGACGAGGGTGTCGAGGCAGCTAACTCAATCCCTTCACACGAGGGCACTATCCGCGTTTACGTTGACAACCAGGCCGGTTGGGAGGCAGTCGCTCTCTATCAGTGGGGTGACGTCAATGACCTTGGCGGCGGTTGGCCAGGCGTGCAGCCTGCAGGTACAGCCAAGATTGCAGGCATCGAGTACACATACTTCGAGTATGCAGTAGCAGACGTTGACGGACTTGCACAGAACCTCATCTTCAACAACAACGGAGCCGGAATCCAGACAGGTGACATGCCTGTTACATTCAGCGCTGACGTTCCTGACCACTTCTATCTCATCTACGGTGAGAAGGACTGCGTGGTAATCGAGGATCCGTTCAACCGTGAGCCGATTGGTGGCGGTGACGAAGGCGGTGGAGAAGAAGGCGGCGACACTGGCGAAGGCAGCTGCAACTGCGACTGCGAGGGATGTCAAGACTGCACAGGCAAGACTCCTGAGGTGCCTGCTGAGCCAGTTCCGGTAGTATTCTACGTACAGAACAGCACTGGATATGACGCTACATACATGTATGCATGGGGTGACGCTCTTCCAGAGCTCTTCGGAGGCTGGCCAGGCATCGCTCTTGAGAATAACGTGACCTGCGGCGGCGTGGCATACAGCAGGGTTGAGACTACTGCGACTGCGTATGAGCTCGTATATCACCCTATCCTCAACAACAATGCAGGAACTCAGTACGACACTCCTGTGGTGACTCTCGCCAAGTACAACTTCATCGTTGCAGGTGAGACTGCTGCAGAGATCGGCACTGCTCCTGCTGTGAAGATCTATGTAGACGACCAGACAGGCTGGGATGCCCTTACAGTCTACACCTGGGGTGACGGCGAGGCATTCGGAGGATGGCCAGGTGCAGCTTACACCACTGAGACAGTTGACGGCAAGGAGTACAAGGCGTTCACAGTTCCGGCTGAATGCTTCGGTTACTCTTGCAACCTGATCTTCAACAACAACGG
>JAZOPY010000050.1:0-2829 GCA_045655825.1 Candidatus Cryptobacteroides sp.
AGTGAAGGCCATGCGGAGTTGAGCATCCACTGGATCACTCCTGTAGAGCGTGGAACATTGACACGATGTGCCTCGATCATGGCCCTGGTGCCTTCATAATCGATGAAATGTGCCTTGCGGATGAATTCGTCAAGGTTGTCTGCACCGCCCATGCGCTTTTCTATGACTGTCTTCAGCTCGCTGAGATCGTGCAGGGCATCGCGTGATGTTGTCGTATGGTAGTCGTATGCTTCACCGACAGGCCAGAGCTGGTCTTCCGGAATCATCTTGAGAATGGTCTCCTTTACAGGGAACTGCGCTCCGATACCGATTTCTGTATTGAATCCTGTAGCATTGCCCTTCGCCTCTTCGCTGTACCAGTAATATGGAGCCTGCCACTCGTACGGTCCCCACATCTTCATGCCGGCAGGGCCGCTGAGCGGGCTCGTAGCCGAGCCTGCATGCACCATGTATGGTCTTGTAGTGTCTGTTTCTGCTAGCACGTCGAGGTATTTCTGCTCGAGTTCCGGACGAGGGAGCATGTCGCTGGCTGCATACCATCCGATGATGGAAGGGTGGTTGCGGAGCCAGAGCACCTGGTCCTCGAATGACTCTGCTATGAGGTCCATTTCCTCTTCGGTAGCAACGCAGCCGTATCTGTCGTTAGGCTTTCCTGTGTAGACTTCCCATTCCCACTGGCAGCTCCAGCCCACGAGTGCGAACACTCCGAGCTTGTCGCAGGTGTCGTATATGTTCTGTGATGTGCCCCATACGTTCTCGAAGCGGATAGTGTTGAGGTTCATGTGCTTTACGTACGAAACCTCGATCATGTTTCTTCCGTCAGGATTGCGGAGGAAGATGTCGTCTGTCCAACCAGCTCCCTTGATGAGAACCTTCTTTCCGTTGAGGACGAACTGCCTTCCCTTAGTCTCATTGATGTATGAGTCTATCTGTCTTACTCCGAAATCAATCGAATGTGAGTCGGATACCTTGTTGTTTATGACAAACGAGAGATCCATGTTGTACATCTCCGGAGTACCGAGGTTGTGGCACCACCACAGGCGCGGATTCTTCATATGGAGCACTTTCGCATCCTCTGAAGTCACCTTTACTATCCTGGTTTCTCCTGCTGCGAGGGTCACCGGATATGAAAACTTCTTGCCGTCGAACTTACCTATGAGCTTTCCGCTGACCTCGGCGTCGGAACTGTTGCAGAGGGTTGCCTCTACTGTCAGCCAGGCCTCGTCAAGCTCTACGGTGTCTACCTTAGAGGTGATCACAGGATTCTTCATGGACACGGCGTCGCTGTAGCGGATCCATACAGGACGGAAGATGCCCATGCTTTCGTCTGCAGGTCTCGGATTCCAGTCCACGAAACCGATATTGAACTCGCCTGGCTGCCATCTGTACACCTTTACGGCAAGCTTGTTCTCTGCTTTGAGAAGGTCAGTAACGTCGTATGAGAACTGACGGAACGGTCCGTAGAGTTCGTCCGATGAGGCTACCTGTGTGCCGTTGAGCCATACGTCAGCACGATAGCTGATGCCGTCGAATGCGAGCTCGGCGCGCTGATTGTCTTTAAGCTGAGGCAGCTCGAATGTCGTGATATACCACCAAGGTTCCTCGAACCGGGTGCGGTCTATATCCTTGTAGTTCATTCCGACGAGCACTTCGTCATCGGCTATTGCTCCCATCACCGTGCATGGAACGGTTGCCGGATATCCTAGTTGGCCAAGATCTCCATCGGTGGTCAGTTCCTGTCCGTCAAGTTCTGTCCAGGAAGCCGGCATAAGCCTCCAGGCCCAGGTTCCGTTCAGCTGGATGTCTTCTGTCTGCGGCTCTGCAGGGGTGCTGCATGCGTATATGGCTGCAAAAGCGGCAACGATAGCTAAAATCCTAAAGTATTTCATATGGTAGTGTTATTTTTCCTCAAGTGCTGATGCTCCGTAAAGTCCCATGTCGCCGTCTTCCGAGAAGAGGATCTTCACGTCCTTTGCGGTCTCATAAGGGAAGGTCTGCACGGTCCGGTGCATGCTTGCGGCGAAGTATGGATGTCCTGCCGCAATGCCGCCTCCGAATATGATGGCTTCGGGATCATATGCAAACAGAACGGCCTTCACGAGCTCGCCGATATGGTTTCCGAACTCATCCCAGAGGGCCTGAGCCTCTGCGTCACCTGCCTGTGCCTTGGCTGCAAGCTCTGCTCCAGATGTGTTGTGGGCCACGAAGAAAGGAGTGCTGCAGTAACTTTCATAATCCTTGTCAAGATAGCTGAGGCAGCCGATTTCGCCGGCTCCTGCGTTGCGGCCTTCGTAGAGGTGTCCGCCTATGATGATGCCTGATCCTACTCCTGTGCCGAGGGTGACTCCCACGACATCTCTATAGCCGCGGCCCTGGCCGAAGCGGCTTTCGCCGAGGGCGAAGCAGTTCGCGTCATTGTTTATATGGACCGGAATACCGAATCTTTCCTCGAATATGTCCTTCAGGTGCACTTCCTGCCATGAAGGTATGTTGGCTACATTATATACGATGCCTCGGTTGGTGTCCACAACCGATGGAACTCCCATTCCGATCGATGTCACTCCTTCACAGACAAGAGGTTCTATGAGTGCTGCAATTGCCTCTATGACCTCCTCCTGAGTGCCTTTAGCCGGGCATGGGGCTTTTTCTTTTCTTACTACGGTCGTGCCGTCGACAAGGGCGGCTCTCACGTTTGTTCCGCCAAGATCTACTCCTATTTTCATAAACTTACTATATTTGCAATGTGTTACCACAGTACACCACAGTTTGCAAAGATAAGAACTTTATGGTTGTTTCTATGAAATACAGGAGATTATTTGCTGTCATTGC
>JAZOPY010000051.1:0-4933 GCA_045655825.1 Candidatus Cryptobacteroides sp.
AGTTCAAGGCTGCAATTTCCTATCTGCGCACTACAAAACCGGAATGGAACGACGACACATGGGCTGCCGACAGCACTGAAATTGTAAATTTTTCAGAATCAGTCACGGGAATAATAATCGAGTATCACGAAGAAAAACCAAGGTTTGAAGGTCAAGATGCCAATCACTTTTCTAAATGGGTAAACGAAAGACTGACTTACCCGGATGAGGCACTGGAGGACGCTGCAACAGGTCGCGTGACACTTCAGTTCAAAATCGACATGTTCGGCAATCTTGAAGGCGTGAAGGTGCTTCGAGGCAGACACCCGGCATTGGATTCCATAGCATTAAATGTTGTTTCATCTTCTCCTGAATGGACTCCGGCAAAAAATCGCATAGGAGATCCGTGCTCCGTCGTATATGTATTCCCTGTAATTTTTACGCCTGAAATGATGTTTGAGGCTTTCATTACAAAGATGTACAATGAGAAGCTCTATGAAGACTATGACTTCCTTCAGAAGCATTGTTCACCTGAACTTCTCCAGAAGCTTCAGGATGCATATCCATACGATTCCGATGGTCCGGCCTATGCGACATGGCTGTTCAGAAGCGGTATGCAGGACAGCAAACCAGATGCAGAACAGTTCAGTGATTTGAAGACAATGATGCTGGATGTGAAAGCTGATGGCGACTGGTATCTCTACACAGCTTTGGATATGGGCTGGAAAGTCACAAACAGGATCAAAATGATCAGCAAAGACGGCAAGATCATCATTGAAGATATGGACCTCACCGCAGAATGGGCCAAGGCATTCGTGAGAAATTCATATCTATATCATTGGCATAAGACTCAGGATGTGGATTCTACCGTTATGGCGTTTTGTGAGCTTGCAAAACACCTCATGCCGGATGTTCAGCTTGATCCTTCTGCAATCAAGGCATACATCATGTCGGCAGAGAAGGAGAATCTAGCAGAGGGAGAGGTGTTTTTCAATATTATTTTTGCTGGAAAATATTATACTCCGCTTTGCAGTTGTGACATTTACCCATGTATGAAAGAACAGATGAGTGAAGATACGCTGGCTGCTTTTTACAACGTGTACGATTCATGGAAGACGGACTTCATGACAGCCATGAATGCAATCAGGGATAAATGTTATAATGATATATCCATTGACCTGTATGGCGATTTATTCGTGATCACAGGCTATGGCATTGTTCAATATCTTATAAAGACAGAAAAGTAGTATGAAGAAGAGCTTGTTATTTATCATCATCTCAATGGCATTCCTTTTTGCAGGAGCAGATGCTGTCGCTCAGGACACAAAGAATGCTGATCCACGTTATTTTCTGCTTGATGAACATCCGACATTCAAGGGCGGTTCTCCCAATGATTTCGCTTTGTGGGTTGCAAAGCATGTCAAGTATCCTAAGTATGCAAAAGAGATCGGTATAGAAGGCACCGTAAAGGTCCATTTCGTTATCGACAAGAAGGGTAAGATCTCGGAAGCGCATGTTCATGAAGGGGTGCATCCTGTGCTTGATCAGGAGGCGGTCAGAGTCGTTCTGAAATCTCCAAAATGGAAACCTGCTAAAAAGGATGGCAGGCCGGTAAAGGTAAGCTACACTATCCCGGTAGTGTTTAACTTCCGCAAGTGAGAACCCACTGTAACGCTCGGCTGAGAGCTGTGTCAGATTTTGGACAAAAAGTGACACAGCTATGGCGAAATCAGTGCAAAAACGCAGAAAATCAGCAGAGCTGTGTCACAAAAACCAGGAAAACTGTCACAGCTCTTGAAGATTAAATTCCCGTTTCACGTGCATTTAAGGCTGTGCATCACAAATGACGTCTTTAATTGCATCCTTGAGGAAGTAATATAGATTGTTCTACGTTATCTTTTAAAATTAAAAGTTATGAAGCGTATTCTTGTTATATTGGCTACAATTGTCAGCCTTTGTGGATGCCTTAATGAGAAGGATTATGCAGAACATGCAATAGTTCCTTCGTTGATTGTCGGATCCTGGTGCGAGAGTTATGAAATATATCCAGATTTAGAATGTGACGGCGGGGCAACATACACTTTTAATGAAGACGGATCATATCTTCTTGAGGTATATGACGTTGAAGCAGGCCATTCTTCATATACATATAACTACACAATCTCTGATGGTGTGATAACAACAACTACCCCATACGGAAGCACAAGTTATAAAATCGTGCGACTTGACAAGTATATTATGGAGTGGCAGAAGGTCGGAACAGAGTTCTCTGCAGGAACACTTATTAGCGACTATAAGCGCTTCAAGAGAAAAAACTAAATTCCCGTTTAATAATGGAATAACTCTCGTTATATCTTAAGACAATGTATATGAAGAGGATACTCCTGATGGTAGGGATGTCACTGGCAATGCTCATACCGACATCCTGCACTGAAAAGCTCAACCGCAATTCGAATAAAGTCGATAAGACCAAAGATTGGACAGAGGTAGTCACTATGGTGGTTTCCTCTGAGGTTGGAACCGTATATGGTATGGAGGGAGTGCCGTCTGAGGGAATGAAGATAAAGGAGGAGGGAAAGAAAGACTGGAATCCTGCCTACTTCTCGGAAATTGAAGGATTTGAATATGTCAGAGGATTCGAATATCATCTCAAAGTAGAGAAAACTCATCTGGTAGACCCTCCGCAGGATGCATCAAGCGTAAAATACAAACTGATTGAAATCCTGTCCGAGGAGTTCAAACTCGGCGAAGGCTATGTGATGAGTGATGATTATATCCATTATGGACCTACTTCAAATAATGGGGAAGAACATCGTGAAACCATAACCAAGGCAGAAGGTGAATATTATATAGCCATCCTTAAGTCCAAGAAAACTGAAGCATTGGCATTCCTTGCTGACAATGGTTTTACCATTATGGAGAATTCCGATGAGGGAACTGGGGAATTTTATGCTTTAAGAGGTAAACTCAAGGATTGTTTTCAGATTACGGTCAAAGGCAATAGTAGTGTTGCGGATGTACCTGGGGCATTATATACGTCACCATTATACAACAATGATGAATGGTTCAAGGTTGATACATTCGGCAGAGGGAATATGATATTATTAGGTTTTTCATACAGATGGGATGATGAAAAGATTATGAGGCACATCCCATATATAGAGAAATATGCAGAAATTCTCAATATATATCTGATCAGGAAGGATTTGTCGGAATACGGCAATTACCTTTTGTTTGGAGTAACTGAGGAATCTGCCGGAAATGCCGTCGAAATCCACAATTGGTTTTCAGAGGTTGCCGGATATCATATTTGTGATCTTGATTTCCCGGAATTCGCTCCTACAATAGATTAGGCTTTGTCATGACACAGTTCAGCTGACGCCCCCTTGGATTTGCAATATTTTAATTAAATCAGATTTACCATGAAAAGATTTGCATTACTTCTTGCTATTGTACTGCCTTTTATGGCAGCTTCCCTTACCAGTTGTGAGAAAGCCACACCAACTACAGGAACATTGACCGTTCACATGTCCAATTTGAAATATGACATCGAAGTCGAAGTATTCCCATACGGATTCAGCGATTATTCTCTGCCAATTGCATCACAAAAGGTCAACAAAGGAAGCAAGCGTTCTGTTACATTCACGCTTAATGCCGGAGATTATGTAGTAGAGGCCAACGGCACTCAAACCGTACAGATTCACGAAGGCCAGGAAAGTCATCTTTATTTTAATTATGAACTGTAATTAAACACACAGGCATGAAACACTTATACATCATTCTTCTTTGTATGCTCGGCATCACTTCATGCTTTCCGCCACATTACTTTGAGCCTGAGATTGGAGACACTTCAAAGGTTGAAGGTAAGATTTCCCACAAGGGAGATACCTGTTGGTTTGAAGTTGAATATCAGCAGGTGATGACTAAATTTCAGCCTGGCATGGCATTCAAGCCATTCAAATACGTTATAGAAATCGAAGGGATTGAATCAGAGGAACCCACAATCGTAACAAAGGGCACCGAACTCGCAGCATTGACAGGTGAGCTTAAAAGAAAATATCCTGAATTCTATGAAAAATGGTACGAAGAGAACGGAGGTTATCCAGACCACTCGAAAGCAATCATTGCATTTGCTATTCCAGAGAATTTGACAGAATCGGAACGGACTGTCGAAGTCAAGGTCAGCATAGCAACGGAGTATCGCGTTGCCGAGAACTGGGGCGAATGGGAAACCGTATTCAGCGCAGTTCAGGAAGGAAGTGCAGAATAAGCTGAATCGTCATCACCTCCCCAAAATTCGTGAACAAGCATTTACCTAAAGAATAAAGCAATATGAAACGGTTTATATATATAATAACATGCGCTATCGGTTTCGCACTTTCGTGGTGCCTGAACGCATACGGACAGGATAATGTATTTTTTGTTCCTGATCCTGAAACAGCACGCTGGTCTTACCTGGAAATGGATGGAAACGGAGCCACGACCGCAACAATGGTCTATTCTGTGGACTCGATGACCGGTGATGCCGTCAACGGTAGCGCCAAAGTCAAGTTCGAAAGTGCAGGGAAACAGTCATCGGAAGAGACTGCGGCGAATTTTATATTCTACAAATTCAAGGACGGAGAGTTCATGATAGACATGAATGCTTTCTTTGAAGCGGATGTATTGGGCGAGCTCATAGATGCCGCCGCTGGCGCTGAGGGGATCGAAGCATCCGAAGAAGAGAAGAAGAAGGCGATCGAAGAAATGAGGAAACTCATAGAAATATCTGGAGAGGTCAGAGGAATACCGAGATATCCGGTCATCGGCGCCTTGCCTGATTATGAATTCGTGTTCAAGTTATCCTTCGTTACCATGACGGTAAAGGGTACTGAGCGAAAGATATCCGGAAAGGAAAAGCTCACCACGCCGGCAGGAACATTCGACTGTTTCATCATGGAAGAGACTGTCACAA
>JAZOPY010000052.1:0-26281 GCA_045655825.1 Candidatus Cryptobacteroides sp.
ATTGCTCACATTCAGGATATTAAACGATGTTTATCCTATAAAAAATGAGGATAAACAAAAGCTAAATTGTTGATAATCATTCCAATAAGTGCCACGGCAATGATTTCTATTTCTAACAATACATTAAAGATAACCCTTCACGCACCAGACGGCGAGAAGGGTTATTATCGTGGAACCCGGTTTGACTGGGCCGGTGTGTTCGCGAGCATAGAATACAATGGATGCAACTATGCCGAAGAATGGTTTGAGGGCTATTCTCCCGTAAGACATGATGCAGTATGTGGCCCGGCCGAGGAGTTCGGTCCGATCGGGCTTGCTGAGGTGGCTCCAGGTGAGCCGTTCCTGAAGATCGGTGTGGGAATGCTTGAGAAGATGGAAGGGGAGTACGACCGCTTCAAGCTTCATAATATAGTTGATCCGGGCAGGAGAACTCTCGAGGTGACAGAAAATTCCATTGTTCAAGGACATGTTCTTGAGTCGGAGCAGGGCTATGCTTATGAGTATTTCAAGACTATAGAGATAACCGGTCCTGACAGTTTCCGTATAAGCCATAAATTGACAAACAAGGGTTCGAAGACCCTTAAGGGTGATGTGTATAACCACAACTTCTTCACTCTGGGCCTTCTGCAGACAGGTGCTTCCCGGCAGCTGGACTTTCCGTTCAAGCCGGAGGGTGACTGGCGTGCTGAGTACTCTGAAGTCGGCTTTACTGAAACAGGTATCCGTTTTACCAGAACTTTACAGAAAGGGGAGTCGGTATACACCGGTAACATTCATCAAGAGGGACGCGGCATGGCAGGCAGCCCGAACGCCTTCGTGCTCAGAGATGCCCAGACAGGTCGCGGTGTGAGTGCAGGATGTGCCATTCCGATGACCAAGGCTGTCTTTTGGTCCTACCACCTGATTGCCTGCATCGAGCCATACATAGACTTCAATATAGGTGCTGGCAAAACTTTCGAGTTTGATATAGACTATAAATTACTATCTTTGTGAGGTTTGAATAATCAATAACACTTAATATGAAGAAAACTTTAATCCTTTCAGCAGCTGTTCTTTTCTCTGCAGTCTGCTTTGCACAGAAGACTGACCGTCCGGTCTATCTTGATCCTAATGCTCCGGTTGAGGAGAGAGTTGAGGATGCGCTTTCACGCATGACTCTAGAGGAGAAGGTCGGCATGACAACCGCTCAGTCAAAGTTTAGCTCACGCGGAGTTCCACGTCTTGGTATTCCTGAAGTGTGGCATACAGACGGTCCTCACGGTATCCGTCCAGAGGTACTCTGGGATGAGTGGGATCAGGCTGGCTGGACTAATGACTCTTGTACGGCTTTCCCTGCGCTGATCAATCTTGCGGCTACATGGGACAAGGAGATGTCTCTCCTTTATGGACGCAGCATCGGTGAAGAGGCACGCTACCGCAAGAAGGACATCCTTCTTGGACCTGGTGTGAACATCTGCCGTACTCCGCTCAACGGACGTAACTTCGAGTACATGGGTGAGGATCCATATCTTGCAGGTCAGATGGTTGTTCCATACGTAAAGGGAGTTCAGGAAAACGGTGTTGCAGCCTGCGTAAAGCACTATGCAGTAAACAACCAGGAGTCCCAGCGTACACAGTCATACTCTGTTGTTGACGACAGAACTCATTATGAGATATATCTCCCTGCATTCAAGGCGGCTGTCGTTGAGGGTAACGCATGGTCTATCATGGGTTCATACAACCTCTACAACGGTCAGTTCAACTGCCATAACAAGAAGCTCCTCGTTGACATTCTCAAGGGTGAGTGGGGCTTTGACGGAGTTGTAGTCAGCGACTGGGGCGGATGCCGCGACAGCGAAGAGGCCATCCTCAACGGTCTTGACATCGAGATGGGCACATGGACAAACGGTCTTCGTGGTGCAGCGAGCGACAGCTACAGAAACTACCACATGGCGGATCCATACCTCAAGGGACTTCGTGAAGGAAAATATTCAACCAAGGAACTTGACGACAAATGCCGTCGTATCCTTCGCCTGATTTTCCGCACAAGCATGCGTCCGGAGCCTAACTACGGCCGTTTCGTTTGTCCAGAGCACTATCAGGCAGCACGCGACATCTCGGCAGCAGGTGTGGTTCTCCTCAAGAATGACAACAATACTCTTCCTCTCAACGTACCAGAGGGTGGCAAGATCCTCCTCGTAGGTGAGAACGTGGTGAAGAAGATGGTTGTGGGCGGTGGAAGCTCAAACCTCAAGACAGCATACGAGGTGAACCCTCTCGAAGGCCTTCAGAACGCATACGGCGACAAGGCTGAGATCGTTTGGGCTCGTGGTTATGTAGGTGATACATCAACATCTTACAACGCTGTTGATACAGGTCAGGACCTTACTGACAATCGCTCTCCAAAGGAACTCATCGCCGAGGCTGTGGAGATGGCTAAGGATGCGGACTACGTTATCTTCGTTGGTGGTCTCAACAAGAGTGCACATCAGGACAATGAGAGCACAGACCGCCTTCAGATCACTCTCCCATACGGACAGGAGGAGGTTATCCTTGCTCTTGCTGAGGTTGCAAAGAACCTTGTTGTAGTGAACATTTCAGGTTCTCCTGTAGCAATGCCGTGGGCAGCTGAGGCAGATGCGATCGTTCAGGGATGGTATGGCGGAACAGAGTCAGGAAACGCTCTTGCAGACGTGCTCACAGGTAAGGTAAACCCTTCAGGAAGACTTCCATTCACAGTTCCTTTCAAGTATGAGGACGGCCCTATCAAGACTGAGGCTCAGTATCCTGGTATAAAGGAAGAGGGTGACGAGTTCTGGCAGACTCACTACTCGGAGGGTGTTTATGTAGGTTACAGATGGTACTCTTCAAACAAGATCAAGGTTCAGTTCCCGTTCGGTCACGGTCTCAGCTATACAACTTTCGCATACTCGAATGCAAAGGCAGACAAGGCTGAGATGACTGCAGACCAGACTCTCAAGGTGTCTGTAGACGTGACTAACACAGGTGCAGTTGACGGAGCAGAGGTCGTACAGCTCTACATCAACGACGTGAAGTCTACAATCAACCGTCCGGTGAAGGAACTCAAGAACTTCGAGAAGGTATATCTTAAGGCAGGCGAGACCAAGACAGTGACTTTCGAGGTTGATGCTCAGGACCTCAGCTACTTCGATGCAGACAAGCACGAGTGGGTTGCCGAGCCAGGTAAGTTCAAGGTTCTCCTGGGAAGCTCATCAGAGGATATTAAGTCAACAGTGAACTTCAAGCTGAACTAATAACATTTAACACCTGATTATTATGAAAAGATTTTTTCTGGTTACATTTGTATTGGCACTGTTTGGATTTATTGCCAATGCTCAGCCACAGGGTCTCTTGGGTACATGGGAAGGTACAACAATGGAGGTTATGGTAGATGGAGAAGTTGTCATGTCAATGGATTGTGCTGCTGCAGGAATTGACTTGAAGTTCACTTTCAAGCCAAACGGAGCAGCGTATGGTGAAATTGAAATTGAAGGAGAGAGAGATACGCAGAAACTTACATATAAAGTTTCAGGAACTAAGATTCTGGTGACAGATGAAGGAGGTGATACACAGCCGTTCACATATTCGAATGGCAAGCTTTACATGGAGAAGGAAGAGGACGGAATGAACATGCGTGTTAACTTCAAGAAACAACAATAATGCATAAAGCAATCATACGGATTATGGTGGCAGCAAGTATCTTGCTGCCACAGTTTGCTTCCGCTCAGTCGCAGGAGCTGAAGGTGATGTCTTACAACATAAGGCTCAGCACAGATAAGGACGGTACCAATGCATGGAAATACCGCTGTCCGGCAACCTTGGAGATGATCAAGGATCAGAATCCTGATGTGTTCGGCGTACAGGAAGCCCTTCCTGAGCAGGTGAGTTTTCTTGAGGAATGGGTGGATGGTTATGATTGTGTCGGTGTGGGTCGTGATGATGGAAAGAAGGAAGGCGAGCACATGGCCATCTTCTGGAACAAGAAGACCGTCAAGCTTATGAAGTGGGGTACGTTCTGGCTCTCGGAAACTCCGGAGAAGCCGTCAATGGGATGGGACGCTGCGTGCTGCCGTACCGCAACATGGGCCCTGATGAAGGATAAGCGCACAGGAGAGAAGTTCTATTTCGTAAACACCCATCTGGACCATGTGGGTGTAGAAGCCCGTAAAAACGGCCTTAAACTGATCGTGGAGCGCATTGCCCAAATCAATCCGGAAGGATATCCTATGGTTCTGACCGGAGACTTCAATATGAAGCCGTCAGCTCCCGAACTCAAGGACCTGGACGCCTGCATGAAGAGCGCCCGCAAGGTAGCCCTCACAACCGACTCCCACCAGACCTTCAACGACTGGGGTAAGGCAAAGTCTGACATGATCATCGACTACATCTACATCAGCGGCTTCTCCTCATGCCTGGAATACCAGACAGTCACCAAGAAGTACGCTGACCGCAAATTCATCTCGGACCACTATCCGATTTTTGCCCGCCTGATCTTCTAACCACTGATTTTACAACTTGCTAAATATAAGCAAGTTGAACACATAGTGCGCCGCACTTTTACGGTTTTGTTTGTGAGTTGTCCCGGATAGAACGACCATTCTGTCCGGGACAACTTGTTAAAATCGACGGTTTCAGTGATTTTGCGCCTTTTTTCAGAGCTGAGCCGGACGGAACAGGCTTTTCATCTACAGAACTTCCTTGACGACTTCCTCTATCAGGCTCTTCAGGAGACCTCTGGAGGTCTTTCGCTTTGAGGATGATCCCTCGCCGTCACTTCGCTGAAGCTCTATCCGTTTTTCATACCCCTCCTGCAGGTGATGACCCCAGAAAAGGTTGTCTTTGTCCAGGATCTCCAGTTCCTTCATCACATACTGATCCAGTTCACTCTTGACATGCAGAGAACCCGTCCCTTGCTTGTCAAAATGCAGGATCAGCAGGTCTCCCTTGACCTCCCAGTTTCCGAAGTGCTTGCAGGACGCATCGCATGCTGTGCTGGTGACCATGAAGGTCTTGTCGGAATGCAGGTGCAGGTCCAGGACATACTCCGGAGTTCCGTTATACTTATAGGTCCCGACCATGTCGTCATGGTCATAACCCCGTTCGCTTCCCCGTGCGGTCAGGCCACACAGAAGGAAGACAATTGCTATCAAATGTCTTATCGGTTTCATTGTTGTTTCAGTTTAAATTATTGATTTTCAATCCTTCGCCAGCCTGGCATGCCAGTGTGTCACTCTGTCATCCTGAGCGAAGCGAAGGATCTTTAAGGAAGTTGCCGAGCAACTGAATGCCGGTTGCCCGGCAGCAGGGCGGGAGTTAATCATTTATTTTGTCTGTATTAACTATCGTTGCATTTTTCCGATGATACTTTTTATCGTAAACGTAAACAGATATAACACCTTGACTCAAATCCACATCAATTTCATATGATGATATCTGTCTGCGACGAAGTTTAATCAGATGCCGCACTTCTGCGAAAGTATCAATTAAGTTGCCATTGTAATTATATTGAACTGACAAGGTGTCCCGTACATTTCCAACCTCTTCTGCCACTTTTTGATTTACAAGCAAATATCCACTCATCGCTTTTCTACTTGTACGAGTTATTATCATTCGTTTCAAATCATGATCATAAATTGGCAAATATATTTGATACTGCTTTTTAGAAAGATTCTTGTAATAATATTCTTGTAGTTCATTACTTGACATATTATGAGGAAGATTATCTGTTTTAAAAACCTTCTCATAAGAATTATACCTCTCCAAGCCTGCGAACCCCTCTAGCCATGTAGACTGAGCATTAACCATATTCGATGTCAAAATAGACAAGACTAATAACAAAACACGTTTCATATTACTTAATTTATTGGATATGTAGTTAGTGGATTTATGTGCTCCCAATCAAATGGTCGCTCAGGAAGTCCCAATATTCGTCTGGCATGGTTTTCATATATAATTACACCTCCGCGCAGTATTTCATTTGACTCGTTTCTCTCTCCTATTTCATGAAAAAGTCCAGATGTGGTATTTTGAATCACTTCTACAGGAGGAGAAAAGTCATCTGGCATAACCGTAACAGTTCCTATATTAGGAGCCACGACTATAGTTCGTTTATCTTTGGTACATATTCCTCCACCCCAATCTTTTATAACATCTATATTTTGTACCTCACCATTTACTTCTCTGCTATAATTATTCTCATATACAACTATCGTTTCCAGATCATCCGACAAAGCTTTATATAAGCCTCTAAATAAAGCCTTTTGATCGCGGCTCAATCCTTTCTTAAAGTCTTTCCTACTAACATTTAATGTTAATTCTTCATCTTCAAAAGAAAAGGATTCAACCTTATCACCAAATATGGCTTTTAGATCATCACTAAACTGTCTTTGATATTCAGATGCAACACGTATTTTCCTTCCATCCGGATCCACCAGATTCACCGGATTATTGTTGCAGAAGGCATACGGTGAGACGTCGTAGTACTTCTCTGACAACGGATCCGGTGTCATCCAGCGGCGGAGGGTCGGGTTGTACTGGCGGGCGCCGAAGTCGGTGTAGCTGGTGCCGAAGTCCTGGTTCTGGTCCTCTTTGCCGGTATAGCCGTCGCGGAGAGTCAGACCGTCTGGTAAGGCGGCTGTCGCGAGCGGGACAGCCGGTGCAGATCCCCACTGCGGAACCATCACCGCGCTCTCATCTCCAAAGGCAGAGTAGTCCGCCGCCTTGTAGAGTTCTCCAGTCTTGCCGTTGACCACTGCTCTGACACTTCCGAGGTAATCAGTCACATACAGCATGGCTCCAGTCGGAGTGAGTCTGCCGCCGCCGAAGGCTGCGCTTTCCAATGTCAATGAACTGTTTCCGTTTCCGGCACCCTTCCTGTACACGAACGGTCCCCTGTACACAAGACCTTCTCCACTGCCGTTCAGTGCACTCAACTTGGCGCCATCCGAAAGATACGAATAATTAACCAAATTTGTACAATGTCACTGCTAATTTTGCAGAATATTGACTATCAATAAGTTGGACACATAGTGCGCCGCACTTTCACGGTTACCATTTGACTATCAGCGAAATCCTACTTTTACGTGCTGCATCTGTGCGGCACGTAAAAGTAGCAAGCTGCTGTAAATCAATATATTACAATTGCCTCGCGAAAAAAACGCAGTTCATTTTGCCGGTTTTTCATTCAAGCTGAGCAATAAAAGGCTAGATCTTTGATCAGCTTATGGATTGGGCCAATAAGAAATAGCAGTTATTATGCCGTCAGAGGTAGTAATCATAACATAAGTATCAGGGGCATTTCCCGGTAAAGGATTATCCAAAATCCAGAAGGTGTCTGCCATGCGTTCATGCTTGAGCAGTTTTAATTGGCCCTTATCATGAAAAACAGATATATTGTCACCGACTTTCAATCCACCGCAAAAGCAGTCATTCATAACTGACCAACCTTGATCACGTATCTCAAAACCCTCAAATTTATGATCCATAAACAATAGTGCGTTTTCACCATATTCATAGATTTCTACGACAGCGGCGAGATTTTCATCATCAGAAATGTAATAGTTATCCGGTTCTCCGAATTTTTCAACAATTTCTTCCTTAGTCAGTTTTTCATAAAGTGTAACATGCTTAACATCAACTTTATAGGACTCTTGGGCCGATGCATTGTAAGTAAACAACAAGCATATAGCTGTTATTAAACTAGAAAAATATAGCGTTTTTATTCTCATCATGACAGTTGGTATTTATAATGTTTATAGATTCAAGGTCTCGCTTGTTGTAACGCCAGGCCATCTTAGAGATTATAGGGGATTACAATAATCAATCCCTGTTATGACAGTTCCTTCAACTATCAGGTATACCGGATTGTCCGAATCATAAAACAAAACATAGGTCTTATTATTCTTCTTTTTCGGCATTCCATATTTAAAATCAGAGAAAACTGTCAGAGAATCTCCAACTGAAATACCACCAGTAACGTGATTGGCCAAAGCTCTGATAGATGTATCACGAAGACAAAATCCTATGAAAATATTATCTTCAAATTGAAGATAAGACTCTCCATAATAATATAGCTCATTAACTTGATTGAATAATTTATCAATTCCTTCTGCAGGTTCATCACGATGAATATAATCAGGCTCTCCGAATATCGCTATGACCTGATCCTTAGACATGAACGTTCCAATCTTCACACCATTCACATCCCTTTCATAAAGCATCATGTCAACTTCCTGAGCGGATAAACTTGAACTGCCGGCAAACAACGCGCTGACACCGACTAAAATAATTATACCTATCTTTTTCATATAACAACATTTAAAACTTAACAAATTATTCGTCATCACATTTTATATTTATGACCGCTGTTTCATACAGACGTGTCTTTGAATTGTTATCCCACTGAAGTTCTCCATTAATGTAGTCTTCCGGATTTACATAGCTTCCATTGCGAAGAACAACGATATGTAAATGTGTATAATCAACATTATAGGCATTTCCTGTTCCTTGAGTCCTTTCTCGAAAAGATCAGCAAGTTGAACACATAGTGCGCCGCACTTTTAGTACTTTGTTTGTAAGTTGTCCCGGATAGAACGACCATTTTGTCCGGGACAACTTGTTATAATCGACGGTTTCAGTGATTTTGCGCCTTTTTTCAGAGCTGACCCGGACGGAACAGGCTTTTCATCCTGGTCAGCTCACTCAAAATACAGAAGCCACCACCGTTACAGAACTTCCTTGACGACTTCCTCTATCAGGCTCTTCAGGAGACCTCTGAAGCTCTATCCGTTTTTCATTCCCCTCCTGCAGGTGATGACCCCAGAAGAGGTTGTCCTTGTCCAGAATCTCCAGTTCCTTCATCACGTACTGATCCCGTTCGCTATTGACATGCAGAGAACCCGTCCTAATTTTACAGAGTATTGAATATCAATAAGTTGAACACATAGTGCGCCGCACTTTGAGGTTAGAAATTAATTGCAGCTGAGAGTGAAATGATATTCAATTTGAAATAACTTCCTCTTGCAGAATTGACTGCACCTGCCAAGCATTTGTATCCAACTCGGAGACTCAGATCACGATAGTCAAATCCCATTCCTGGCGATGCCATAAATCCACACTTCATATTCTCGTATGTCATAAGTTCCACACCCATACGACAGTCTATATAAGGACTTAGTTTCCAGTCAAGAATATTATACTTAACATCAAAAAATACTGGAATCCCTACATCATACCCTGACATTTCGAGATTAAGGCCAAGACCCGCACCGACATACATTCCGTCACCAAAATTATATCCATGAGAAGTCGTAAACTCGATGGACGTATTTGGCCAATCTTTGGTTACGCTTATGTTTCCTCCGGCATTTACGCTACTGCGATATCCCTTATCAAAAGCCTTACTTCCTTGAGCTGATACACCCATAGTAGCAAACAACACTGCAACTGCAGTCAAAATCAATTTCTTCATGATTAAATATTTGTTTATTTATAGATTGGTATTATCATAGCATCTACGTATCCCGTACTATATACCCTGATAGTCGCTTTAGAATTTGTCTGAGAAGTTACTATCTTATCTGCATACTGTACTACAAAGTTACCAAATTTATCGTCAGTTTCTGTATAGGACTCAGAATATTCAAAGGTTTTGGAAACGGTATCGGTCGATCCATAAGACCATCCAATCTTCACTTTATCCAATGGAAACTCTATACTAGATGTAAAATTAGTGGCAAATGTGTGACTATGCTTAAAATCTCTATACTTTATAGTTCCGCTATCAGTTTCGACAAACTCTATATAATACTCTATCGGATATGCGGATAAATCCCAATAAAACAGTACATAATTGACGTTAATCCATTTAGATTCAAGCCATTCCGATGCATCTAGATCTTCCGGTATCTTCAGATAATAGGTCCAAGCTTTAACGTTGCCAAGCCAATTGATTTTCTTTTCAAGAATAATTTTCTTCACATCGAACGCATCGCCAAATGATACAGATAATTTCTTTTCAAGAGGGTGATTACTTGCATATACCTTGATTGTAAGTTCAATAGAACCTTCTCCCCAGGCGGTCTCTAAAATTTCAGATTCAGTAAGGTAATTATTTTTGCCTTCCCTTTTAACCTCAATTCCTGTATAGTCTGTCCCGGTCTCTCCTAGAGGTTCATCAAAAACACCTTTAGCGGTTGGAGAAATTCTTATTTTATACAATCTTTCATAATAATTTTTATTGACAATACCCTCTGTAATTGAAGACGTCATACCATAATATATATAATCTCGTTGAGGAACATTTGTTCCATTTGTTTTACTATATGCAGCTCTCGTATTGCCATATAAATTTATTGCTGAGATTATATTATTTGTGGTCTCGTATTCCAAGTCAATTATTTCATACTCATAAGAAGCTTTAGTATTGATTTCAGATTGAGTATCAATATAGTCATCTGAATTAAAGTCATAGATTATCTCTCCGCTTTTAGTCATTCCGCTATATGCGATTCTTTCATTATTTTTAACAATCAACACGGGAGCTGTAGAATATTCCATATCTGTCAGACTGAAAGCATATTCTCCATTATGAAATATCTCGTGTGATGAATCTGACGACAAGTAACTTACGCCCACATCAGGACTTTCTGTCTGCCATTTGTGGGGACCAAAACACTCCTCGTTTACCCAAGTCCAATCTGGCACAAGTATGGTCAGTAGAGGTAGTGCTTCGGTTATTCTATCCAATTCTGAATTTGCGTCATATTCTCTTAAAATATTTTCAAATGAACGACCTTCGCTGACAACCTCATCCTTAATCCATGGATAAAACACATCATAATCGAGATCCGTCCTTTTTAGTGCCTCGTTCTTGACGAACTCTCTTAACTCAGGTTCTGCATAAATCGCCTTTGACATTATTATTGCAAAAGATCTCATACATTCGGTTTGATAATCCTCTGAAGTATTAGTTTGCTCGGCATTCGAATCTGCTGATATTTTGCTGCATCCCATTATTAGTAGGGAAACTATTGATAATATATGGATAAGTTTCATGGTCACAATTGATTTTAACGTTACTCAATTAAGAATTCACCCACGTACACGTCACCAGACTCAGTGATGTACTCCACTTCGTAGTATCCTACGGAACCGGAAATTGAGAGGAGAGTCTGAGGTTCAGATGCAGAATCAAAGATGTAGTTCCAGGATTCTCCTGTGAATGTGTTGGTAACAATCAGTTCAACTTCACCAAGATTACCCACAAATGATGTGCACACACTTCCCATTGCACCATAATAATAAGATTCAATAGGAACGATTATGAGATCCCTATGTAAATTAGGACCTCGATCCCTCCATAAAGGAATTTTCTTTATCTGCTCTTTGTCATCAGCTCTCATCTCGGGAGCTAGGAACGGCAGCAGAAACGCCATCGTGAAAATCAAAATTTTTCTCATAATGATATTAATTAAATGCAATACAAAAGTATACGGTCAATATGAGAAAACGATAAAAATTACGGGATTTCAGTCTTTCAAAACAACCCCTTGAGTAATCATAAAGCCTTGAATATCAATAAAATACAAAAGTCGGAAGATTTTAAATCTTTCGACTTTTGTAATACATTGATTAGCAAATAATTACAAAAGGGGCTTGAAAAGGCAAAATCATCCGATTGCTTCAATAAACTGTCTCTTATGGGCAGGATTATGTTCGTCGATCTGATGTCTAATTCTGCTTTTGCGGATGTAGACAGTATTGGCTGTAATGTTCAGAAGGTTGGAGATGGTGGTGACATCAAAGCCAATTACTAGAAAACTGAATATCACGTAATCTTTTTCTTTTAAGGACGGCATTTCCGAGCGAAGGTTTGACATGATATTGTCAAGGTCAGCATTCAGCATCGCTTCAAATTTTTCTCTATTTGTATAATCATTGGTAAAATCATCCACCAATGAAACCACCTTTTTATATATTGAGGTTTCCGCATTCACCAGATCATGAGAGTGAGCATACTGTTCGCATAGGGTTCCTATTGTCTCGAACTTTGATTTGTAAAGAGCCATGTATTTCCGTTTCAATGCGGGATAGTCATCCTTCTTGGCCTCTTCGAGTTGCCTATGGATCTCGCTAATATAGAGAATATATTGCTCCTTCGCTTTCCTCTGTTTTCTGACATACCATATCACACAGATTCCTGCTGCCAATAAAACTACCGAAGAAGATAGTAGTACTACAAGGAACAACAATCTTGAACTCTCTGCCTCGGCTTTTGATAGTTCAGACTGGGATTCAAAATAGTCTCGTTGAGAAAGGGCCAACGACTGCTTCAGTGCATCCGAAACCTCAACATCATTATACTTTATATAATCTTCCAGATAAGATAAAGCCGTTTCTACATCACCATTAGACTTCGCGATCATGTATTGCCAATAGGATGTGGTTCCGGACTCTTCGCAAGCTAGCTGATCAATCAGATTTTGTGCTTCCTCTTTTCTTCCGGCAGCATTGAGACAATAAGCCAATGCCCAATAGTCACGAAAAGACATATACGTCTCGCTAGAATTATTCAGAACCTCATTATATAATTCTATTGCCTTGTCATAATTATATAATTCAACAGCATTAATAAATGCATAGGCAACCATTGCAGATAATTTTACCTTAACATCGGTATTATTACCATTTATTAATTCTTTTAATAATGCAGAAGATTCATCAATCCTGTGGAGATTATACAATGTTTGAGACAAGTATAGTTTTGATGTTTGAATATAATATTGATTTCCAAGATTAAGGTAAATATCACAAACCTCACGCATATACTTAAGTGCTTCTCCCGCATTATAGGATTCATTATATGAAGCAGCCTGAGCATTTTTTATAAATCCCAAATACAAACTATCCACCCTCTCTGCAACCTTCTCCGCTTTAGTGAATTCAACTATGGCCTTGTTATACTCTTCTTGATAGTAATATGCCAGACCAAGATAATAAAGTGACCTCGCATGATATTTCTCTGGGCCATGCTCAGAATAATAATCCACAGCTATGCGCGCAAGAGAGTCGTATGCAACATCAATGAAATTCTTGTCGAGTGCCATTGCGTGTAGAAGAGCATGATGTGCCTTGTCTTCCTCAGTCTTCAGAAGACTGGGATCCATTGACTCCAGGACAGCAAGCGCACTGTCCGGCCGTTCCATTATATAACTCTCTACATCCCAGAGATGTTTTTCAACTTCTGATTCTGCACAGGCTGACAGAAGCAAGACTACGGATACAAGCGGTATAAAATATCTCTTCATTGTGTAAAAGTAAGTATGCAAGTTACCCAATTTATCTGAGAATTAGTTATATTTGTAACGACTGAAAGACATTTTTTTCGACAGACATATATAACACCCCTATCGTCGCAACCCAAACTGCTACATTTATCATTGACCGATAGGGCGTTAGGTGGTCCTGGTGCTTAGGCACGGGACGACCTGTTTATTGGTAGGCTGTAGCAGGCCGACGGTTGCACGGGAAGTCTCGTGCCTTTCTTGTGCGGGTTCCCGTATTATAATCGGAGACATACTGGGAAAGCTGCACTTAATTTCTCATGAGATATTAATTTAAATGCACCGTGCTCTCAGCACAAATGCAGCTTTCCTTTTAATATGCTGACCTCCATGAATTCATGGAGGTCAATTTTTACTTCTTCATCACGCTGTAAGTGATGCCGAGTTCCTTGAGCTCGTCGATGAACGGGAGGGTTACCTGCACCTTGAACTTGTGGGAGAGGAACTCGATGTTCCATTTCTTGCCAGGGTCGTAGAGGTACATGGTCAGAGGGACGTTGCCCTTGTTCTTCTTCAGGAGCTTCACCAGCTTTTCCCTGAACTCAGGGGTGAGCATAGGGGTGCTTACGTTGATGGCAAATCCCTTCACGAATGTGTCCGCCACATTGCCCAGGAGCATCATGTTCTTGGGCTTGAAGGCATACTCTGAGGTCTTTCCCTTTGCGCGTTCCTCAGGCTTGATGTAGTATTTCTCCTCGATGACTCCTTCGATGAAGATGCCTGTGTTGACCTTCTCATACTGCATGAAGGCTTCGTGATCCTTGCCGAAGAATGCGAACTCATAGCTTCCGCTGTAGTCCTCTACGGTCATTCGCGACATCGGACGGCCGGTCTTGGTCATGCTTTCAGATGCAGTTGTTATGAATCCGGCCACATTGACCTTCATCTTCTCCTTCTTCTGTTCACACTCGGCAACCTTTTCCGCCAGCTCGCTTATCTGGCATGTGGTGAAGTTCTCGAGCTCGAATGCGTATGTGTCAAGCGGGTGCGACGAAAGGTACATTCCCACGAGTTCCTTCTCGTACTTGAGCTTCTCCATGATGTCCTCGTCGCCGATCATCTCAGGTATTTCAGGACGCTCAGGCTTCATCTCTTCGGCGTCTCCAAAGAGTGAGACTGCGCTGTCGAGAGTATCCTTTTTATAAGCGTCGCCGTATTTGAGCAAGGTATCTATGAATGCTTCTCCGCTCTTGCATATCTGTGTGAACTGCTTGCGGCGGATGCCGAAGCTGTCGAACGCACCCGAGTGCAGCAGGGCTTCGAATCCCTTGCGGTTCACGACGCCCGACATACGCTCCACGAAGTCATAGATGTCTGCAAAAGGCCCGTTTTCCTCGCGGTCTGCAAGTATGGCCTTCACGATGTTCTCTCCGAATCCCTTGATTCCTCCCAGTCCGAAGCGGATTTCACCCTGCTTGTTTACGGTGAACTTCGAGTCGGACTCGTTGATGTCCGGATTCAGAACCTTGATGCCGTTCTTCTTGCAGTCGTCCATGATCTTCTTGATCTCATCCATGTTGGAGAGGTTCTTGGTCAGGTTGGCTGCCTGGAACTCGGCAGGGTAGTGGGCCTTGAGCCATCCGGTCTGGTAGCTCACCCATGCATAGCATGTCGCGTGGGACTTGTTGAACGCGTAGGAAGCGAACTTCTCCCAGTCTGCCCAGATCTTCTCCAGAGTATCCTGCGGGTGGCCGTTTCTTGTTCCTCCTTCAATAAAGAGTCCCTTCAGACCGTCCAGCACGTCCTTGAGTTTCTTACCCATGGCCTTACGGAGCGTATCCGCCTGACCGCGGGTGAAGTCTGCAAGCTTACGCGACAGAAGCATCACCTGCTCCTGGTATACTGTGATACCGTATGTGTCCTGCAGTGTCTCCTCCATCTCCGCGAGGTCGTAAACGATAGGCTGACGTCCCTGCTTACGTTCAACGAAGTCCGGGATGTAGTCCATAGGACCCGGACGATATAGGGCGTTCATGGCGATGAGGTCCTCGAAACGGGTAGGCTGAAGCTTGATAAGCCACTCCTTCATGCCCGGAGACTCGAACTGGAACACGCTGGTGGTGTCTCCACGGCTGTAAAGTGCGTATGTCTCTGGGTCGTTGATGTCGATCTTTTCGATGTCGAACTCGATTCCGAACCTCTTCTTGATGTTTGCCTGGCATTCCTTGATGATGGACAGGGTTCTGAGTCCCAGGAAGTCCATCTTGAGCATGCCGACTTCCTCGATGTAGTGTCCGTCGTACTGCGACACCCAGACCTCCTCGCCGGTGAGCTTGTCGTTGGCGATGGAGATAGGGATATATTCTGTGAGGTTGCTTCGTCCGATGATCATCGCACAGGCATGCACGCCTGTCTGACGGATGCATCCTTCGAGTTTTCCTGCGTATGTGAGCACCTCCTTGGTCTGCTCGTTTCCGTTCTCGAGCTCATCCTTGAGGTCTCCATATTTGAGACAGTTGTTCAGCTTTGGCTTGAACTCCTTTACCACCTTCTTTCCATCCTCCACGACAGTGGCCTCGAAAGGCTTGTCCGGAACAAGTTTGGTGAGCCTGTTTGACTCGTCAATCGACATGTCGCTCACGCGGGCAACGTCCTTGATCGCAGACTTCGCCGCCATTGTTCCGTATGTGATCACGTGCGAGATCTGTTCCTTGCCGTATTTTTCCTCGATGTACTGGAATACGCGGTAGCGTCCGTCGTCGTCGAAGTCGATGTCCACATCGGGCATGTTGATACGGTCAGGGTTGAGGAATCGCTCGAAGAGAAGGTCGTACTTGATAGGGTCGATGTTGGTGATCTTGAGGCAGTATGCAACAGCCGATCCTGCGGCCGAACCACGGCCAGGACCTACAGAAATGCCCTCAGAACGTGCGGCGGCGATGAAATCCTGCACGATAAGGAAGTAGTCCGGGAATCCCATCTTACAGATGGTCTTTAGCTCAAACTCAATTCGCTCTGCCTGCACGTCGCTCAGCTCTTCGCCATATCTCCAGTGCGCTCCTTTATATGTTAGGTGACAAAGGTATGCCACCGAGCGGCAGAACTCTTCGCCACGCTCGACGCCGTTCTTGTCGCAGCGGCCCTCGTCGATGATTCCCTTATATTTTTCAAGGTGAGTGTCTATCTCTGCAAGGAATTCCTCCGGAAGGTCGAACTTCGGAAGAATAGGGTCTTTATCTACTTTATATGACTCGATTTTGTCAGCAACTTCGAGAGTGTTGCTGAGGGTCTCGAGGTGGTCGTAGAACATCTCTGCCATCTCCTCCTCGCTCTTGAGATACTCCTGCTGGGTGTAGCGCATGCGGTTAGGATCGTTCACCAAAGCATTTGTGGTAAGGCAGATGAGTCTGTCATGTGCAGGACCGTCGTCTTTCGACACGAAGTGCACGTCATTTGTCGCAACTACCTTGGTGCCTGTCTTTTCAGCCAGTTCATAGATGCCCTTATTGGCAACAAGCTGGTGCTCGTAGACCTCCTGCGACTGTCCTGGAATAAGTGTCTTATGCTGCTGGACTTCAAGGTAGAAGTCTTCTCCGAAAACCCTCTTATGCCATTCTATGGCCTTCAGGGCACCGTCCATATCTCCCGCTATGATGGCTCTCGGAACCTCACCGGCAATACATGCAGAGCAGCACACCAGATCCTGAGAATACTTCTCCACGATCTCATGCGAAACCCTCGGCTTGTCATAATACTTTCCCTCGATGTGTCCTGTCGAGACGATCTTCATCAGGTTCTTGTAGCCGTTGTAGTTCTTGGCAAGCAGGATGAGGTGATAGTATCCTCTGTGGTCCTTGTCCTTGAGCTTGTGATCATAGTGCCTGGTGACATAGATCTCGCAGCCGATGATAGGCTTCACCTCAGGATACTTCTTCGCTATTTTCAGGAACTCCTTCACACCATACATGTTTCCATGGTCAGTAATGGCCAGAGCCGGCATGCCGAGCGCCTTGGCTCTTTCAAAAAGATCGAAAATCGACGATTGACCGTCGAGGATTGAGTATTGTGTATGGACGTGAAGATGGACGAATGACATAGCTGAAACGTGTTTGTAACGGGATGACAAAATTACGCAAAATGCCCCTATGTATCAAACAAACTTATCAACAAAAACAGAGCGACCTTTTCTGGCCGCTCTGTCATTTATCATGCACTTATTACTTTTTCACGAAATGTACTTTCACGTCTGAATTTCCAAGTCCGAATCTCTCTCCGTTCAGTTCCATTGTCATTGTCTTTTTGTCAAATGAAACAGAAATTCCAGATGAATTTCCTTCTTCAATCAGTGACAGTGTGTCTCCTGTTACCGAATACTCAAACGCGGTTGTTTCGCTTTTTTTCTCGGATTCTGTAAGGATTGTTCCTGTTCCGTCTTTTTTGAATGTCAACTCCATTCTTGTGTTCAGGTCAGACATGTTGTAGTTCATGTTTACGCCAAGCACATTAGCTTCAATCTTTACCGCTTCCCAAGTGCCGATGATGGCCTTTGAAGGCTCTTTCTCACATGAAGTGAGTCCAAGGACAGCCATAAGGACTGTCAGAATAAAAATCCTTTTCATTTTGATGTTGATTTAAGTACGAATATTTTATAGATGCATAAAGGTAGAAAAAAGTTGCAAAAAGAATAAAAAATAAGGCACTCCAATTTAGAGTGCCTTATTCTGTGTGTATGTATTTAAAGAATTACTCTGCCTTCTTAGCAGCCTTCTTGTCGGCCTTCTTTGTAAGGTCGTACATGATAGGAGTTGCGATGAAGATAGAAGCGTATGTTCCGATAACGACTCCAAGGATGAGGGCTACTGCAAGACCTCTGATCGCCTCACCACCGAAGATTGCAATCGCGAGCATAGTCACGAGAGTAGTGAGTGAAGTATTCATTGTACGTGAGAGTGTGCTGTTGAGAGCGGCGTTCACGTTCTGCTTGAAGTCAGCCTTTGGATGGAGTGTCTTGTACTCACGGATACGGTCGAAGATAACCACTGTATCGTTGATTGCGTAACCGATGATAGTAAGGATCGCTGCGATGAATGTCTGGTCGATATCGAGGGTGAATGGAAGTACACCTGTGAAGATCGAGAAGAATCCGATCACGATGAGTGCTGTGTGTGCAAGACCTGCAACACCACCAAGACCCCAAGTCCAGCCCTTGAATCGGATTGCGATGTAGACAAAGATGATCGCAAGAGCGATAATTACAGCAATGATTGCTGAGTTCTGAGTCTCATTAGCGATAGCTGCACCTACCTTGTCAGAGCTGATGATACCGAGAGGGTTCTGGTCTGTTGAGTTGAACTCCTCGAATGTAAGCTCTGCCTTATAGTGATCCTTGAGTGCGCCAAAGAGAATTGTTGCAACTTCTGCATCGATAGCCTCGCCTTCTGAGTCAGTCTTGTATGAAGTAGTGATCTTGAGCTGATCCTCACCACCGAACTGCTTAACCTCAGCTGAAGTTCTTCCAACCTCAGGGTCAAGAGCTGCAGCAGCGTCGAATGCGTCGATAACTGAAGAGCGAACCTTCTCAGCATTTACATTCTGGTCGAACTTGACAACATAAGTACGTCCACCAGCGAAGTCAATACCCTTTGTGAATCCCTTAGTGAACATTGAAGTAAGGGAAGCGAGGATAAGGATTCCAGAAACGATGTAAGCGATCTTCTTCTTTCCGAGGAAGTCAACCTTAGTGTTCTGGAGGAAGTTTCTTGTGAACTTGTTGTCGAAAGAGATGTCCTTGCCCTTTGCAAGACGGCCTTCAAAGTAAAGTCTTGAGATGAAGATAGAAGTTACGATTGAAGTGATGATACCGATGATGAGGGTAGTCGCGAATCCCTGTACCGGACCTGAACCGAATACGAAGAGAACGATACCGGTGAGGAGGGTAGTGATCTGACCGTCGATGATTGCAGAGTATGCATTTGAGTAACCGTCAGCGATAGCCTTGCTGAGGGCCTTGCCAGCGCGGATTTCCTCTTTCACACGCTCATAGATGATGACGTTTGCGTCCACTGCCATACCGAGTGTCAATACGAGACCGGCGATACCAGGGAGTGTAAGCACAGCACCGAATGAAACGAGAGTTCCGAAGAGGAGCACAACGTTGCAAAGGAGTGCGATGTCAGCTGCGAGACCTGCTCTGCTGTAGAATACGATCATGTACAGAAGAACGAGCAAGAATGCGATCACGAACGAGATGAGACCAGCGTTGATAGACTTGGCACCGAGTGATGGTCCTACTACAGACTCCTGGATGATCTTTGCTGGAGCTGGGAGCTTACCGCACTCAAGAACGTTTGCAAGGTCCTGAGCCTCCTCTGGTGTGAAGTTACCTGTGATTGAAGACTGGCCGCCTTCGATCTTCTCATTTACGTTAGGGTAAGAGTATACAAGACCGTCGAGAACGATGGCGATCTGTCTGCCTACGTTGTCGCTTGTGAGTCTAGCCCAAGTTCTAGCGCCCTCTCTTGTCATGGTCATGGATACCTCAGCGTCGCCACCGTCTCTTGCGAACTGTGCGCGTGCTTCCTCAACTGCGTCACCATCGAGTGGAGCACCATGTCCCTCGTCCTTGATTGCTACGAGCTCGAAGAAATCCTCAGATCCCTCGACAGGCTTGGCTGTCCACATAGGAAGGAGACCCTTGTTGAGCACCTTCTTTACCTCAGGCATAGAGAGGTAGCTGTTGATCTTTGAGGTGTCAGAGTAGTGAGCGATACCGAGACGTGCGTATGATGTGTTCTCGAACTGAGTGAGGTTGAGAAGCGACTTGAGTGATTTTGCAGTAGTATCAGCTGTGATGATTCTTTCTGCCTCTTCAAGCTGGCTGCGAACCTCTGCACTGGCAAATGTTGGCCAGAACTCGAGTGATGCTGTACCCTGGAGAAGCTTTCTCACACGCTCAGGCTCTTTTACGCCTGGAAGCTCTACGAGAATACGTCCGTTACCGCCGCTTACCTTCTGGATGTTTGGCTGAGTTACGCCGAAACGGTCGATACGCTTGCTGAGTACCTGGAATGAGTTGTCGATTGCATTGTCAGCCTTCTCTTTGATGGCTGCGATTACAGCATCGTCATCTCCTTCGATCTTGAATACAGATGAGAGTCTCTTGCCACCGTTTGTGCTTTCCCAAGCCTCTGCGAAGAGGTCAACAAAGTTGTCCTTGCTGTCCTTGCTCTTTGCTGTTGCCTGGCTGAGAGCTGCCTCAAACTCCTCGCATGGATTTACTGCGAGAGCTCTTACGAGGTCCTGCATCTGTACCTGAAGCATTACGTTCATACCGCCCTTAAGGTCGAGACCAAGGTTGATAGATTTCTCCTGAACCTCCTTGAAGGTGTATCCGAAGTAGATCTTCTGCGAAGAAATCGAGTCGAGGTAGAATCTGTTGGCCTCGCTTTTGAGTGCCTCCTGTTCCTCGGCAGACAATGTTGAGTCTGCTTTAACTGCTGCTGCAACAGCCTGCTCTGCATACTTCTCTGCGTTCTTCACCTGTTTGTTTGATACAAAAGTGAATGAAAGCTGCCAAAGTGAAGCGAGAAGCAGGATAATCGCAACAAATTTTATTGCACCTTTACTTTGCATAATGTTTATGGTTTTTAATGAATTAATTTCTATTAACGCAAAATAGGGCACAAATTTACGACTTTTTTCCAATAAATAAAGAATGTGGCGTTTTTTATCGCCTTTTTCAGATTTGTAGACTGATATTTGATGAGAAATTTTTAATTTTGTAGGTTAAATGTCAAATTGAAAGATGAGGAGGGTAGTCATACTGATTCATATTTTAGTGACTCTGGCGGCTTTTTCGCTGTCTTGCCAACGTGCTTATGCGCAGGTGGACAGTCTTGTGCATGTCAGTGATTCCCTTCACAGAATCTATCGTTTTGACGATGCCATTGATGTTTATGACGAGGCTCTGGAACTGCTTCAGGACAGCACCATGACCGTAGATTCCATGCTTGTCGAATCCATTTCCCAGAAGCTTATTCTGTCTGAGAACGGCAGCAGCATGTCCGATTTTGTGAGAAAGCCTAAGGTCCTGGGGCGCAGCATGTTCTCGTTGGAGGACTTCGTTCTGGCCTATCCTATGGAAAACAAAAGCTGGCGCCATGTGCCTAATCAACTCGATTCCGATGAATCGACGCCATTTGTACGCGCATTATATGCTCCTGATTGGAATGATGTGCATTATTATTCGGCCAAGGATCAGAACGGTGTCAGGAATATTTTTGTAACCGAGCTTCAGGACACTCTTTGGACTGTTCCGGCAAAAGTTGAGGAAATATCCACTGAAGTAGCCAATGAGATATACCCTGTCCTTTCTCCTGACGGCAAGACGCTGTACTTCTCTTCAGACGGTCTGTATGGATTGGGTGGATATGACATCTATTATTCCACATGGGATGACGATGCCGGCTGCTGGTCGATGCCGCAGAACATGGGAATGCCTTTCTCTTCTCCGGCAGATGATTTTCTCTATGTGGATTCCGAAGATGAAAAATATAGCCTCTTTGCTTCAAACAGAGATTGTCCGGAAGACAGTGTCTGGGTATATGCCATTGAATACGAGCGATATCCTGTCCACGTATCTGTAGATGACCCTTCGGAGTTGATGACGATCTCACAGCTGAATCCAGTTCAGAAGAAGGTTGCAGCAGAAAATAAGCAGGAAGTGAAGTCAGACGACCTTACTTCGGTTTATATGGCTCAGATGGACAATGTGCGTGCCCTAAAGGATTCAATCTCGGTTGTTTCTGCCCACCTTGATGAACTGAGGACCGAACTTGCCTTTAGTAACGACGAATCCAAGCGCTATGAACTCAGTGCAGTGATTCTGCAGACCGAGCAGCGTGTGCCTGTTCTGCAGCGTGAGCTGGACATGGCAAAGGCAGAACTGCAGAAGACAGAATACGAATTCCTTAAGAAAGGAGTGTTCATTAATAACCGGGACATATCCGAGGATGATTCCGAGGACGAACAAGTTGAGGAATACAGATTTTCCGAGAACTCATACGGAGGTTTGCTGGAATTGAATTTTGAGGTGCCTCAGGTGAAATTTGATTATACATTCAAGGTCGTGGATGAGGCAGTGCTTGCCGAGGATCAGAGTCTGCCGTCCGGTATCGTTTATCAGATACAGCTGTTCGGTGGTGCAAGAAAGGCATCCCTGTCCGAACTTAAAGGTCTCTCGCCGATGTACGAACATCGTTCCCCTAGCGGAATGTATATCTACAGGGTCGGTCTCTTTTCTACTTATGATGAGGCCTTGTCAAATGTAAACACTGTTCGCAAACTGGGTTTCAACGGGGCATATCTTTGTGCGTTTGAGGATGGAAAGGAAATATCTGTAGCAAATGCCAGAACCCAGCAGGAACGCCTCAGGGGAGGATTTGCCTTGTATGAGATACGAATAATGCCGGACTCTGGAGAACTGGATGCCGCAGTGGTTGACGCTGTCGTTTCAGCTGCTGTTGGAAAGGATATAATCCGTACAGAAGGGGAGGACGGAACACAGGTCTTTTCTGTAGGTCCTTTCGATTCCAAGGAAACAGCCGACAGTCTGGTCCGGACAGTAAGTCGAATGATGGACGGAAAGGTTGTGTGTGAACCAGTTATGAATTAAAATACAATAATATGGGATTGATAGTAGCTCTTATTATCTTAGGACTTGTATTGATGTTTGCAGAAATCCTGCTTATCCCGGGAATTGGCTTTGCCGGTATACTTGGCCTGCTCTCGATGGGTGGTTCATGCTACCTTGCCTTTGCCGACCATGGTACCACAACGGGTCTGATTGTGCTTGCAGTGATTGTCGTGCTGCTGATACTTTTTCTTGTTTGGGCTCTGCGTGCAAAGACATGGGAGAAAATGTCGCTCAAGACCAACATAACAGCTAAGGCTGTTGTGCCGGAGGTTTCGGTTGCAGTAGGAGACAAGGGACTGTCTGTCACAAGGCTGGCCCCTATGGGAAATGTACGTTTTGAAAATCAGGTCCTTGAGGTGACTTCGATGAACGGTATCGTCAATTCTGGAGAGAACGTCGAAGTCGTCATGATAGAGGACAATAAGATCTATGTGGTTGTTAGCAAGTAATCATATCTAAATTTTATACTTATGGATACAATGTTGATTATCTGGATTGCGGTCGGTTTCGTCGGCCTTGCCATCCTTTTGTGGTTCTTCCCTATCACGCTCTGGTTCCAGGCGATGATTTCGGGTGTCCGCATCTCTCTTATCCAGCTTGTTCTCATGCGTTGGAGAGGCGTTTCTCCTAATACCATTGTCATGGCAATGGTGACAGGAACAAAGGCTGGTCTTACGCTCAATGCAAACGAACTTGAGGCTCACTACCTTGCAAGAGGTAATGTCCCTAAGGTTGTCAATGCTCTTATTTCTGCCGACAAGGCTAACATCTCTCTTGATTTCAAGATGGCGGCTGCCATTGACCTTGCAGGTCGTGACGTGTTCAATGCAGTGCAGATGTCTGTAAACCCTAAGGTCATCAATACACCTCCAGTAACTGCTGTAGCAAAGGACGGTATCCAGCTTATCGCTAAGGCACGTGTGACTGTACGTGCCAATATCAAGCAGCTCGTCGGAGGTGCCGGTGAGGAGACTGTTCTTGCCCGCGTAGGTGAGGGTATCGTATCATCTATCGGTTCAGCTGAGAGTCACAAGTCAGTACTTGAGAACCCAGACAGCATCTCTAAGGTGGTGCTTGACAAGGGACTTGACGCAGGTACTGCATTCGAGATCCTCTCTATCGACATCGCTGACATCGACATCGGAAAGAACATCGGAGCCGTTCTTCAGATGGACCAGGCTGAGGCTGACAAGAACATCGCTCAGGCTCGCGCAGAGGAGCGTCGTGCAATGGCGGTTGCCCTCGAGCAGGAGATGAAGGCCAAGGCTCAGGAAGCACGTGCACGCGTGATCGAAGCTGAGGCAGAAGTTCCTCTCGCAATGGCAGAGGCATTCCGCAGCGGTAACCTCGGCATCATGGACTACTACAAGATGAAGAACATCCAGGCCGACACAGAAATGCGCGAAAACATCGCCAAGCAGTAAACCTTGCCCAGATGCATACCAGATCCCCGGTTCATGTCAATGGCCGGGGATTTTTAATTGGCGATATTGATCGCGTATCAACTTAATAATCAGCACAATATCTCTTTTAGGGTCGGCATTTTCTCCTACCCTAAAATATTTATTCATTTGAATACCAGTCCGTTATGTGTATTGAGCCTGGATAATGGTGAATAAATCACATAAAGTGTTGATAACCAACGTGGTGTGCGATTAGGGGTCGGCAAAATCTCCGACCCTAATCAGTTTAATTTATTACTAATCACAATGTTAAGTGTTCAGTTCAATTTTAATGTGGCTTTGGCTCTTTTTCAATTGAGCTTATCTGTAGAAATTTGCGGATCTGTGTGTACGATGCTGTGGTCTTTTCCTTCAGAATATTTACAAGCTGCATCTTTGCATCATTCTTCATCGTAATTACGGCTCTGGTGTCATAGATTTCCATGGATTTCAGGCATGCTATGATTTCACGATAAGGAACATCTGTCTTTCCATAATGTTTTTCGCGTATATCGTATTCGCTTCCGGTGTTCGAATTGATTGCAGTAATCATATCTTCGAATGATTTATAATATCCGGTTGTTTCTCCAGCTGCAAATGGGAAATATAGTTTGATGATATACTCTGTCAATATCCTCTTTTCGCTATTGGATAGTTTTTTATAAACTGTATCGAGAGTTTCATATCTGAGATATTCTCTTTTCATAAAACAGCCTTTTACAATCTTCATCGAACGTTTCAGTTTCCTTGAATGACTGCCTTCCTCTGCAGACATGTCTTTCATATCAGTATCGTAGAACCGTAGAAAATTCCACATATAATCTTCTGCTCTCATGCAGAGTTTCTTCTCTACTGCATTATTGAACACATAATTAATGGCTGTTCTGATTTTCTTCGAGTCGCTTTTGATGGCACTTCCATATGCTTTCTTGAAAAGAGGCCCTTTTCTTCCTGTGTATCTGTTGAAATCCAATACGAACCGCGAAGTGTATGCAGAAACAAATCTGCTTAGTTCCGTCAGTTCTTCACCAGACGTCAACAAATGAGTATGGTCTATCATCAGACACATTCCATATAGCTTTACCTTATACTTCCTGGCAAATACCGAAACAATTGTGTAGAATACAATGAAATCTTCCAGACAATAGAAAATGTTGAATCCATCAATGGTTCTCTGGTAGATGTGCATGATGCTGTCTTCTCTAAATTTCCTTTTCATCACTTTTACTTTTTTCCTGTAAAGCTATTCGTTTCTTTGACAATCACTTTAAGAAAAAGAAAAATGTTATGAAAAGTGTCTATTTAGGGATGAACAACATAGTTTAAAATTTATTTTTATGTGTTTTTATGGTGTAAAATTTATTTTTAAAAGTCATTTAACTTCATGATAGTCAATGAAATGAAATAATTAGGGTCGGCAAAATCTCCGACCCTAAAAGGCTTAAAATGCTGAAAATAAGTATTATATGTGATTATGTGCCGGTGGGGCAGCAGTGTGCTGTCGATGTAAAGGAATCCTTAGGAGAAAATAACCTGCAAATAGTTGCAAAACAATAAATTCTTTGTATCTTTGCAGTCCTATCCAAAAATAGGCAGTTTCAGGTGAGATGGGTGAGTGGCTGAAACCACCAGTTTGCTAAACTGACGTACGGGATTACTGTACCGGGGGTTCGAATCCCCCTCTCACCGCAGAAAGAAAGCCGCAAGTCGTTGAAAAACACACGCTTGCGGCTCTTTTTGTGTCCTGAAAAATCCCTACAGGATGACTCCTACTTCGCCAACGGACGTTCTTTGTTTTCCCGAAATTTCTTCCAGTGGTGTGAGCCTGATGTAGCGCGCCCTGACTTCGGATTTGAGTTTTA
>JAZOPY010000053.1:0-22097 GCA_045655825.1 Candidatus Cryptobacteroides sp.
AAAGAAAAGATAAGCTATGGAAAACTAAATTGTCAGTATTATATGGAAATTAATTTGACGAGATATAAGAAGGATATAGAAAGCCTAATAGAAAGGGGCGTTGACTTATATTATGGTTTACTGAATGAACTAAAAGATGAATGCAGTAAGTCATACAAGAAACTTTCTCAGGAGCAAAGAGAAAGAGTCGATAAGTGTAAATTTAAGTCTAGATATAATTCATGGTATAATGAATCGATTGCACTTATAAAACAATTAATTCCAGATAGGTTAGATGATTTTCAATCCTATTACAAACAACCTAAACGCAAAGATATTACATATCCTACATATACTATATCTGATTATTTAATTGGATTACAGGTTGACCGAGGAGGTCAGGCTATAGTTTCAAGATCAGATGTGTTGGATAAGTTTCAACAGCAATATTATATAGTTAAATCTCTTAAAGACCGTTTTGATAGTTCATTGTACGAGATCAGACAACTTCTACAGGCAGACATGTTTGATTCAGAGGTGGATACCGCAAAAGAATTATGTAAAAAGGGCTTTTATCGTGCATCTGGTGCCATTTGCGGTGTAGTAATAGAAAAGCATTTGTGTGAGGTGTGTGCACATCATCATATTTCCATCTCTAAGAAGAATCCATCAATTAATGATTATAATGAGTTGCTGAAATCAAATGGCGTTATAGATGTGCCAGTATGGCGCAATATTCAGAGATTGGCTGATATCAGAAACATGTGTGATCATCATAAGCAAACAGAGCCAACAAAAGACATCATAGATGAGTTGGTTGCTGGTACAGACAAGATAATAAAGACAATCTTCTAGTAATGCATGACAGTTCTGAGGATTGCCACGTCGCTGCGCTCCTCGCAATGACGTGCCACCTGTAAGGTATACAGAAAACGGCTGCCAATCGGCAGCCGTATATTTTTGCCCCAGGACTACGCAGCGGATGTTTACCATAAGGTGAGGCTCGAGGCGGGGACTTTGCACTTAGCGAAATACTTCATCCGTATTGCAGAGTTTTATTTCCCTGGTATTATGGTATGCAAAAAATGCTTACATTTGTGTATTTAATTTGCAGCGGCGAGGATGAACAGACCGTAGGCGCCAATAATGAGTTTAGATGATATCAGTAAGATTATGAACAGACCATTGGAAATATCACAGCGAGGCATCGAGATGCCTGAGTCGCCGATCAGGAAGTTGGCGCCGCTGGCTTATAAGGCTGAGGAAAGGGGAATCAAGATCTATAAGCTGAACATCGGTCAGCCGGATCTTCCGACTCCGCAGAAGGCTCTGGATGTGCTTAAGAATGTGGACCGCACCACTTTGGAGTACAGTCCGTCCCAGGGCTATCTGTCGCTTCGCAAGGCGTTGGTGACTTATTATGAGCGCTATCAGATAAAGCTGTCGCCTGATGATGTGATCATTACGGCCGGTGGTTCGGAGGCCGTCCTTTTTGCCTTTATGAGCTGTCTGAATCCTGGAGATGAGATCATCGTGTCTGAGCCGGCATATGCGAACTACATGAGCTTTGCGATTTCGGCCGGCGCAGTGATCCGTACGGTGACTACTACTATTGATGAGGGCTTCTGCCTGCCGAAGGTGGAGAGGTTCGAGGAGATGATCAATGAGCGTACGAAGGCTATCCTGATATGCAATCCGAACAATCCTACCGGCTATCTCTATACCCAGAGGGAGATGAATCAGATCCGTGATCTCGTGAAGAAGTACAATCTTTACCTGTTCTCTGATGAGGTGTACCGTGAGTTCATCTACACCGGCAGTCCATACATTTCTGCAATGCACCTTGAGGGCATCGAGCAGAATGTCGTCCTTATCGATTCTGTGTCGAAGCGTTATTCTGAGTGCGGCATCCGCATCGGTGCGCTGATCACTAAGAACGAGGCTGTGCGCAAGACCGTGATGAAGTTCTGTCAGGCACGCCTGTCTCCGCCTCTGTTGGGTCAGCTTGTGGCTGAGGCGTCGATTGAGGGTACCGAGCAGTATTCGCGAGATATGTACGAGGAGTATGTGGAGCGCCGTAAGTGCATGATCGACGGTATCAACAGGATTCCGGGATGCTATACGCCGATTCCTATGGGTGCGTTCTATACGGTGGCTCAGCTGCCGGTGGACGATGCAGATAAGTTCTGCGCATGGTGTCTGGAGGAGTTCGATTATGAGGGCGAGACGATCATGATGGCTCCTGGTTCGGGCTTTTATTCGGATTCGTCGCTCGGCAGGAACCAGGTGCGTCTGGCTTATGTTCTCAAGAAGGAGGACATTCAGCGTGCCCTCCTGATCCTGGCCAAGGCTCTCGAGGCTTATAACAATAGATAAAAGTATTATATCATGAAAATAGCAGTTGCAGGAACTGGATATGTAGGTCTTTCGCTGGCGACGCTTCTGGCTCAGAAGCATAGCGTCGCAGCGGTGGATATCGTGCCGGAGAAGGTGGAGAAGATAAACCGTCGCGAGTCGCCGATCCAGGATGAATATATAGAGAAGTATTTCGCTGAGAAGGAACTGGATCTGGTGGCGACGCTGGATGCGGTCGAGGCTTATCGTTGTGCGGAGTTCGTGATCATTGCGGCGCCGACCAATTATGACCCTCACCGCAATTTCTTCGACACTTCTGCAGTGGAGGCTGTCATCCAGCAGGTTATGGCTGTGAATCCTTCGGCTGTGATGGTGATCAAGTCGACTGTGCCTGTAGGATTTACTGAGTCGGTTCGTGCCAAGTATGGTTCCGAGAACATTCTCTTCTCGCCGGAGTTCCTTCGTGAGTCCAAGGCCCTTTATGACAATCTCTATCCTTCACGCATCATCGTAGGTACTGCGCCTGGCGACGAACGCCTGATGGAGGCGGCCCGAAGGTTTGCCGCGCTGCTGCAGGAGGGAGCGCTGAAGCCTGAGGTGGATACTCTGTTCATGGGCTTTACCGAGGCGGAGGCCGTCAAGCTCTTTGCCAATACCTACCTCGCGCTGCGCGTCTCATATTTCAATGAGCTTGATACCTATGCAGAAGTGAAGGGCCTGGATACGCAGGCGATCATTCAGGGCGTGTGCCTGGACCCTCGTATCGGCGATCATTATAACAATCCGTCGTTCGGTTATGGCGGCTACTGCCTCCCTAAGGACACCAAGCAGCTGCTTGCAAACTACGACCACGTGCCGCAGAACATGATGTCGGCGATTGTTGAGAGCAACCGCACGCGCAAGGACTTCATCGCGGACCGTGTGCTGCAGAAAGCCGGATATTATTCGTATAGCGGGGGATATAACTTTGATGCTGCGCAGGAGCGCGAGTGTGTGATCGGTGTGTACCGTCTGACGATGAAGGCGAATTCGGACAATTTCCGCCAGAGTTCTATCCAGGGCGTGATGAAGCGCATCAAGGCCAAGGGTGCGAAAGTGATCGTGTATGAGCCTACGCTCGAGGACGGGTCGACATTCTTCGGCAGCCAGGTCGTGAACGATCTCGCGGCCTTCAAGGCCCAGTGCGACGCCATCGTGGCGAACCGCTACGAGCCATGCCTGGACGACGTTGCCGCCAAGGTATACACAAGGGATGTTTTCAAGAGGGATTAGTATGGAATTTAAGCGAAATATAATCATTACCGGTGGTGCGGGTTTTATCGGCAGTCATGTGGTACGTCTTTTTGTGCGCAGGTATCCTGAGTACAGGATCATCAATGTGGACAAACTGACTTATGCCGGCAATCTGGCCAACCTCGCGGATGTGGAGGGGGAACCGAACTATGTGTTCGTGAAGGCGGATGTGGCTGATTATGAGGCGATGAAGGCGTTGATGGGCGAGTATGCTGTGGATGGGGTGATTCATCTTGCGGCGGAGTCGCATGTGGACCGTTCGATCAAGGATCCTTTTACTTTTGCGCGTACGAATGTGATGGGTACGCTGGCGCTGCTGCAGGCGGCGCGTGAGTATTGGGAGTTGCTGCCAGAGCGTTATAAGGGCAAGAAGTTCTATCATATATCGACTGACGAGGTGTATGGGGCGCTGCCGCTGGACGGAGGGCTCTTTACTGAGGAGACCAAGTACGATCCTCATTCGCCATATTCGGCGTCGAAGGCTTCTTCAGACCATTTCGTGCGTGCATATCACGATACATACGGCATGCCGACTGTCGTGACAAACTGTTCTAACAATTACGGTCCTTATCAGTTCCCGGAGAAGCTTATTCCTTTGTTTATCAATAATATACGTAAACGTAAGCCGCTTCCTGTCTATGGTCGCGGAGAGAATGTCCGCGACTGGCTTTATGTGGAGGATCATGCGCGCGCCATCGACCTGATCTTCCATGAGGGCAGGGTAGCGGAGACGTATAATATCGGTGGGTTCAATGAGTGGCGCAACATCGATCTGATAAAGGTGATCATCGCTGCAGTGGACCGTGCACTCGGCAATCCGGAGGGGCATAGTCTGGATCTGATTACTTACGTGACTGACCGTCCTGGGCATGATGTGCGTTATGCGATAGATTCGACCAAGCTTGCTGACGAACTCGGATGGAGGCCTTCGCTTCAGTTTGAGGAGGGTATTGATAAGACAGTGCGATGGTACCTGGACAATCAGCAGTGGATGGATAAGGTGACATCGGGAGAGTACCAGCAGTATTATGATGATATGTATAAGGGAAGATAGTTTATGGAGAATCATGTAGTGATAATGGCTGGTGGTGTCGGAAGCCGTTTCTGGCCGATCAGTACGCCGGAGTATCCGAAGCAGTTCGTGGATGTGCTTGGACACGGCAAGACTATGATACAGATGACAGTGGAGCGTTTCAAAAGCATATGCCCGATGTCTAATTTTTGGGTTGTTACCAGTAGGGATTATGTGAATATTGTCCGTGCGCAGCTGCCTGAACTTCCTGCTGAGAATATTCTGGCTGAGCCATGTGCGCGTAATACGGCTCCTTGTATTGCTTACGCATGCTGGAAGATTAGACTTCGTCATCCTGAGGCGAATGTGGTTGTGACTCCGGCTGATGCACTGGTTCTTGATGTACCGGAGTTCCGCAGGATCATATCCGAGGCCTTGGAGTTCGCTGCGGGCGGGGAGAGGATCGTCACTCTCGGCATCAAGCCTAACCGTCCGGAGACCGGATATGGATACATCGCAGCGGCGTCTGCAGGGCCTGATGACGCTCCTGGTGACGGTCCTGGTGACGGTTCTGGTGACGGTCATGTTGGCGGGATCGTGAAGGTGGAGTCCTTCCGTGAGAAGCCGTGTCTGGAAGTAGCCCAACAGTATCTTGCTGCCGGAAACTATTTCTGGAATGCCGGAATCTTCGTGTGGAGCGTGGAGACTATCGTTGAGTCTCTTCGTCGCTATACTCCAGAACTTGCTGCCAAGATGGATGTCATGTCCGAGTCGTTCTATACCGAGGCCGAGCCCGCAGTTGTGGGTGAGCTGTTCCCGACATGCGAGAAGATCTCTATCGACTATGCCGTCATGGAGAAGGCTGACTACATATATACCTGTCCATCAGACTTCGGCTGGAGCGATGTGGGTACATGGGGCTCTCTCTGGACCCTGCTGCCTCATGATGAGAACGGCAATGCTGTGGTCGGATCTAATGTACATTTATACGGGTGCCGTGGCTGCATCGTTCATGCACCTGCCGCTGCAAGTGTCGTTCTGGAAGGCATCGAGGACAGCATCGTCGTGGAACGCGAAGGCCGCATCCTGGTCTGCCGCCTGAGCGAAGAACAGCGAATCAAGGAATTCGAAAAATAACTTTACAAGTCTGAATACTTTTAGTGTGTGGCTATAGGGCTGTTTTTGTGACCTTATAGCCACATGTGTTTTGTGTAATGTGTTGATTGAAAGTCTGTTGTGTGAATGGCGTGTGGCCATAAGGCTTCAAAATTAGCCCTATAGCCACGTTTGTGATCCGAAGTAGACAATTTACTAGCTAAGAAACCCGCAATGAATTTTGTTTGACTTTTTATAAAAATTGAACAAAATTTTGGGCTGGAATCATGGCTACATGAGGTTCTGTGGCCGATTTTTGATTTTATCCGCGTACTTTTTTGTTACGCGGATAAGTCTTCAGACCTTTGCAATAAAAAAGATTATGGCATATTATCATGTTTACACAAAGGGGCTAGAGGATCGAGAGATTTTTCGTGATCGTGATGACTTTATAATGGGTATGACATTGGTTGCTGTAGTAGCTTTTAAAATAGATGTACGTGTCCTGGCTTTTGTCCTTATGTCTAACCATGTGCATTTTGTACTGAAGTGTCCACATGGTAAAGCCGAAACTTTTATCAGGATGTACAAGAGTTTGATGTCCAGATATTTACATGGCAGGTATGGTGATGTGAAGTTTTTGCATCGTCTTGAAACTGCTGTGGATTTTGTACCAGAGAGTGGAGACAATCTGAAACGCCTTATAGCTTACGTTCTGAATAATCCAGTTAAGGCTGGGATAAAATGTGTGGCACAAGGATATGAGTGGAGTAGTGCACGATGTTATTTTAATACTTTGGATTCTGAAGGTGATACTGTGTCGATCTGTAGTTTAAAGGTAAGGGAGGCTCGTCGTTTGCTCAGAACTAAAGATACTCTCCCTGGTCATTGGCGCATCAATGCTGATAAATATATTGTGCCGGAATCTTATGTGGATATTAATGAAGTTGAGAGCCTGTATCGCACAGGACGTGCATTTGAGTATTTTTTGAGTGTTTCCTTCGCTGCTAGGAAATCGGTTAATGAAAATATAACTTTTAGTGATGAGATGATACGGTCTGCTTTGAATGAGTTGCTTGAGAAAAAGTATGGAGCGGGAAGCTTGGATGAGTTGGATGACTTTTTGAGGAAGAATCTGTTGAAGGATCTCAGGGGACGCTTCAGCGCTTCTCCAAAGCAGCTTGCCAGGGTGTCATTTATATCTATATCTGATGTGATCAGGTATCTGGAATTATAGTTTTATTATACTTTGGGTTTGCAATGTGGCTATAGGGTGATTTTTATGACCATATAGCCACACGTATTTTGCGTAATGTCTTGGTTGATAGTTAGTTGTGTAAATGTTGTGTAGCTATAAGGCTTCAAAATTAGCCCTATAGCCACGTTTGGATTGCCCAGATGTGGGATGTTTTGGGGGTGGGATGGTTCTTGACGTTTTTTGGAGGCTGGACGTTCGGGGTCGGGAGGGTTTGGGACTTTCTGGGGTTTGGGAGGGTTCTGGACGTTGGAGAGAGTTCGAGACGTTCGGGGTGCATTGGGTGAGGCGGATTGGGTGTGGCGCGCACCGCAGCTGGCGTATACGGAGGCCAGCTGCTGCGAGACAAAGTGTTTTGTCCGAGCTCGAGCCAAAGGGCTCGGACAAAACAGCTTGCCTCGCTGCTTGTAGGTTCGCTGCAGGGTGTTGTATGGTATGAAGATCCTTCGCTTCGCTCAGGATGACAGTGAGGCACTCAGGATGTCAGTGAGGTGCTCAGGTTGTTTGGAGGTAGGGGAGGAAGCAAAAAGCCCGGTCCGGGTGGACTGGGCTGTATGGGACGGACTATTAGTCGAGGTGTTTTGCGAGGCCACCTTCTGAGGTTTCTTTGTAGACTGACGGGAGGTCCTTGCCGGTTTCCTTCATTACCTTGACAACCTGATCGAATGAGACGCGGTGACGGCCGTCTGTGTAGAGCGAGTAGATGCTCGCGTCCATTGCGCGAGCTGCTGCGTAGGCGTTGCGCTCGATGCATGGGATCTGTACAAGGCCGCATACTGGGTCGCATGTAAGGCCGAGGTGGTGTTCCAGACCCATTTCGGCTGCGTACTCGATCTGTGAAGGACTGCCACCCATGAGCTGGGCTGTGGCTGCAGCTGCCATTGCACATGCAACTCCGACTTCACCCTGGCATCCTACTTCGGCTCCAGAGATGGAGGCGTTGTACTTGACGATGTTACCTACGATGCCGGCTGTGGCGAGGGCTCTGATGATTCGCTGGTCGCTGAAGCCGTATACTTTCTTCAGGTGGTAGAGTACGCCCGGGAGGACTCCGCATGAGCCGCATGTTGGGGCTGTGACGATGGTGCCTCCGCATGCATTCTCCTCGCTGACTGCAAGGGCGTATGCGAAGATGAGCCCGCGTGCTCTCTGTACGTCTCCGTATCCGTCGGCCTTGATGTAGTAGCTTCCCGCCTTTCTTCTGATGTTGAGCGGTCCAGGAAGAGCGCCTTCTTCGTCGATTCCGCGCTCAACTGCCTTCTGCATGGTCTTCCATACAAGCTCGATGTGCTCCCAGAAGCCAGGAGTGTTCTTTTCGTGCTCGTCTACGAACTCCCAGAAAGATCTGCCGTTTGCGTTGCACCAGTCGAGGATGTCCTTCATTGTGGTCATGCCATATACCTCGTCTGAATCTTCTTCTACGATAGGATTCTCGATGCAGATGATGTCGCCTCCTCCTACGCTGTAGTATGTCCATGGATCCTGGTCTTCGCCGTTTGCGTCAACCATGGCTACGATTATTCCGTTAGGGTGAACGGGGAGGTTCTCCTTTGGCTCCCAGCCGATGGTGCACTTGCGTCCGCCGCATGCGTCGATGACCGCACGGTCAGTGAGGTGGCCTTTTCCTGTAGCTGCAAGTGATCCATAGAGAGTTACATGAAGTTCGGTAACTTCAGGATGGTTCTCGATGTAATTGCTTACACACTTGAACGGGCCCATTGTATGGCTGCTTGAAGGGCCTTTACCGATTTTATATATAGCTTTTACTGACTTCATTTTAGTTCGTTTTACAAAAGGGACGCAAAGTTAATAAAGAGTTTTGATTTAAGGGCATATATGTTGCCTTTTTTCGATGACATAAAGGACTTTAAAATGAAAGCGATAGCAGTTTCGATATTGTTGGTGATTTTACCGGTCTGTTCGGTTGCACAGGAGGACGGTTTGTCTGGCCTGATCGGCGCCGGAGCATTCTCCCAGGCCCATCCCGATAAGTTCTTCTCCACCTTCAACGGAAACAATATCATCGACATACCGCAGATGTTCCTCACTGAGGAACGCTTTCTTGGCAATACATTGAGACTTGGCAGGAACAGCAGATTTTATTTCGTGAACGGTATTCTCTACGGTGCCCAGATGGGAGTCCTGGGAAACAATTGGGGTATGGGAACGAGGGAGGGGATACTGTGGCGTCCCAATGACAACCTGTCCATCTTCATTTGGAACCAGTACTTCCAGTCTGTGGTGGTCTATATGCCGATACTCTTCCCGACGCCGGACGGGGATACCGCAGCAATACTGATGCCTGCTACTCCGGAGGTGTTCTCTTTCGGAGTGCAGGCATCGTTTACAGTAGGTGAATTCATCATTGGAGTCGGCGCTTCGGTCGCTCCTGTGCCGTTCCAGAAACGGCATCATTCTGAATTCCGCTATAAGTAGTCCTCGAAGTAGAGGGTGATCTTGTCGTGCAGGTGAACCCTGTCTTTGCCGGTTACGTTGTGCTCGTGGCATGGGTACGGGAAGTAGTCTACCTGGACTCCGTTCACCACGCAGGCACGTACGAAGCTGAGGCTGTGCTGCCACAGAACGACTGGATCGATGGCACCCTGGCAGATGAGCAGCTTGCCCTTGAGGTCCTTGGCCTTGTTGATGAGGCTTGTCTTCTCATAACCCTCAGGATTGACAGAAGGATGATCCATGTAACGCTCTCCATACATCACTTCATACCACTTCCAGTCGATTACCGGACCACCGGCAACCGCAACCTTGAAGATGTCAGGGTAGTTGGTGATGAGCGAGATGGTCATGAATCCACCATAGCTCCATCCATGGACTCCGATGCGGTCCTTGTCTACGTATGGCAGTTCCATGAGCATCTTGATGCCCTCCATCTGGTCCGCCATCTCTGCCTGGCCGCACTGGCCGTGGATGGACTTCTCGAACTCGGCACCGCGGTTCTGTGTTCCTCTGTTGTCCTGTACATAAACGAGATATCCTCTCTGTGCCATGTACATCTCCCATCTGCGAAGCTCAGCCATGTAGGTGTTGCGGACCATCTGTGAGTGCGGGCCTCCGTATACATAAAGGATGACAGGATACTTCTTCGAAGGATCGAAATCCTTCGGTTTGATGAGTCTGTAATAGTTGTCGAACTTGCCGTCGGCGCTCTTTACGGTTCCGAGGGTGATCTCTGTGTATGCGTAGTCGGTGGTAGGATCCTCTGCGAGAAGGAGGTTGCGTACCGGACTTCCGTCACCGTTGCAGAGATCAATCACGCGAGGAACGTTAAGACTGCTCCAGCTGTCTATGTAATGCCTGCAGTCCGGGCTCATGGCGATGTCGTGCCAGCCCTCGGTCTCGGTAAGCTGCTCCGGCTTGCCGGTCTTCACGGCCTTGATTCCTTTCCAGATTGCGTCGCTTGAAGCCTTCACGCTGATGCGGAAGAGGTGATTCTCCACAGGAGAGATCTCGGCTGAAGTGTACCATACATATTCTCCGTCATTAGCTACATATTGAACGTCAGCGTCTACGCAAGTAAGACGTCTGACACCGCCCTTGAGGTCGCAAAGATAAAGGTTGCGGTAGCCATCGCGGTTGTCGGTGCGGTAGATGAAGATGTTTTCAGTACCCTTGACGAACCACACAGGGTCCTGAGGCTCGACGTATTTGTCGTTGTCCTCTGTGAGGATGTTCTTGATGAAGGTACCTGTGTTGGCGCTGTAAAGGTTGAGCTTTAAATGCTTCTGGCTGCGGTCAAGAACCTGCACAAGGAGCTTTGTGCCGTCAGGTGTCCATGTGACGTTTGTCAGGTAGCGGTCATACCCGAAGTCCTCTGTCTTGAGATATACAGTCTTGCAGGTGAGGAAGTTATAGACTCCGATCTGGACGTTCTCCGAGTCCATTCCTGCCATAGGGTACTTGATGTCCTTGAGGCTTCCGGTTCTGGTGGTGATGTCCAGAAGAGGGAAGGAAGACACTCTGCTCTCGTCCTTTCTATAGAAGGCTACCTTGCTGCTGTCCGGTGCCCAGAAGATGCCCTCCTCGATGCCGAATTCATTACGGCTGACGAACTGTCCGTATGTGATGTTTGGATCCTTGCTCACGGCGACAGGAATCGTGTCTCCGGCCTGGGTGGCATGGAAGAGGCTCTTGCCGTCAGAGATTATGACTTCAGGGGTTCTGGTCGGTCTGTATGGCTTTTCGAGCCTTGTGTTGATGTCGAAAACCACCCAGCTTCCGTCTTTGTACATGGCGATCTCATTGTCGCTGACCCACCTGCAGTAGAGGTTCTTAGGTGCAAGATCTCGCGAAAGGATAGTCTCCTCCATGGTGAGGGTTTTTCCTGATGGATCATTGGCAGGACGAACGTCGAGGACGTTGCTCTGTGCGGATGATGATATTCCGATGGCTAAAAGTGCCAAAGAGAGTAAAGTTCTTCTCATATTATTTATTTTTTGCAAATATAATGATTATATTAGCATGCTTATGTGTAATTGTATGAAAAGGACTATAATATCAATATTGGCCGGACTGTTTTCCGTACTTTCTGTATATGCCCAGACCGACTGGCGAGGGGACAAATACTCCATGTTCATCCACTTCGGACTTTATTCCCATTTCGGTGGCGTGTGGAATGGCGAACCAGTGAAGCAGGGCTACAGCGAACAGATCCAATCTTTCGCAGGCATATTCTCAGACTGGTATGCGGAGGAGGCATACGGTTTCAGACCTGACGCCTTTGATGCCGATCAGATAGCACGCCTGGCCAAGGATGCCGGCATGCGCTCGATAGTCTTCACATCAAAGCATCATGACGGATTCTGCATGTTCAATACAAAGACAACAGAATACAGCAGTGTGAAGATGATGCCATCCGGCAGGGACTTTGTCCGGGAGATATCTGACGCCTGTGCCCGTCACGGCCTTAAATTCGGTCTTTATTTTTCTCTTATCGACTGGAACTATCCGCATGCATATCCGATTTCCAGCCACAATGCCGATTTCGTGACTCCTCAGCACCATGAGTTCAACAAGGCTCAGGTGCGTGAGCTGCTCACAAAATACGGCCCTGTCAGCGAACTATGGTTTGACATGGGTTCGCTCCAGCCTCATCAAAGCAAGGAATTGTACGATCTCGTAAAGGAACTGCAGCCTGACTGCATGGTCAGTGGAAGACTCGGAAACGACGTGTATGACTTCGCGGTCATGGCAGATAACAAGCTGCCGGAGAGTGCGTTGCAGGCCCCTTGGCAGAGCGCTGCGTCAATGTTCCCGGAAACATGGAGCTACCGCAGCTGGCAGAAGCGCGGAAACGTTGATGACAAGGTGGCGGAGAAGCTGCGTTCGCTCATCAAGGTTGTCTCGCATGGGGGAAACTATCTCCTGAATATCGGACCCGCATCAGACGGTAGCGTCGTGCCGTTCGAGAAAGAGGTGCTTCTGAAGATGGGAGAGTGGCTGCAGGAAAACGGCGATGCAATCTACGGCACACAGCCGTCTCCTTTCAACGAGGAGTTCGCCTGGGGAGATGTTACGATGAAAGGAAATGATCTGTATCTTCTTCTGACCGGAACATATCCGAAGGAGGGATACATCGAACTGAAATTCGATAAGGTCGGATGCCGTATTCCTGTCGACAGGAAAATGTTTGCCGATCCCGCCGATGTACATGTCATCAAGACTGAAATCAAAGGTGAACTCAGACGTAATGTAAAAAGGGTTGGTGTAGAGCAGACGCTTTCGTGGAAGAACGCAACCCCTGACTACAGCTACTCGTGCTTTGACTACTACAGCAACTACAGAAGTACCGTTGCATACAACTGGAATGTCACCGGCAGACGCGAAATCAAGGGACTCCAGCTGAGATATGCTATGTCCGATGCGGGCAAGACGGTGAAAGTGCAGGTGGGGGACAAGGAGTACGAGGTTACTCTCGACATGGAAAATGTGGAGGAGCTTGACGCTAAGGTGAAGGTCGTCTCAAGCAGCTTCGGCCGTATGCGCGGAGGCACATTTGACCGTCCGACATCGCTCGAGGGAGTCCAGTGGGAAGAACTCGAGGCTCCGGAGATCCAGCGCGAGGCAAGCCCGTTCTCGAACTATCTGATGAAGGTCATCCTTCATGCCGGAAAACCTTGCAGGCTCCATTTGCACGTGATTGCCGGAAACGGAATGGAGTTCCTGATCCGTGACAAGTCGACAGGGGAGTATGTCAGCATGATGAAGCATCTGAATCCATACCGTGCCGAGGCATTTGCCGAAAGTGTGATGCTGGATCTGGAACAGGGAGACACCGAGGTGGTTCTGCGTTCATACAACAGATTTGAAGATGATTTGTTGATGCAGGTCAAGCCTCATTTTCAGCAGTATGAGTATGTTCAGACGCTGATCTGGGAAGAACCGGTGTCGGCATCTCGCGGACTGCCGATCCGTATCTCAAATGCAGACAATGAGTCTGTGCATACAGACTGCAAGCTGCATAACATAGAAATAAAACTAATATACTGAATATATGGAAAACAATGTTTTGAAGATTGACGTACAGTCGGAGATCGGAAAGTTGAACGCCGTCCTCCTGCATCGTCCGGGTGCCGAGGTGGAGAATATGACGCCGATGAACGTGCAGCGTGCGTTGTACAGTGACATCCTCAATCTCTCGATTGCACAGAAAGAATACGAACAACTCTCGGGAGTACTCTCGAAGGTATCCAAGGTCTATGAGGTGCAGGGACTTCTCGAGAAGGTGCTGGACCAGCCTGCGGCACGCGTCGAACTGCTTCAGCGCATCTGCAGGACCGAGGATGTGATGTCTTATTTCGATGAGCTCGTGAGCATGCCGTCCAAGGAGCTCTCTCGTGTGCTGATCGAGGGACTTCCAGCCAGAATCAATACCCTGACATCGTATTTCCGCAACGAGTACTACGCGCTTTATCCTCTGTATAACTTTTATTTCACTCGTGATGCAGCCGTGACCGTAGGAAATCAGGCCCTTATCTGCCACATGGCAAACAAGGTGCGTCAGCGTGAGTCGTACATCATGGATGCGATCTACCGCAACAGCGGCGCATTCGATTGCAAGGTGATCGATGCCAATCTGACCGAGAACAGCCAGATCATCATGGAGGGAGGAGACATCCTGATCGCCCGTGAGGATATCCTCATCATCGGAAACGGCGTCCGCACTACTCCACAGGGCATCGACTTCATGATCGAGCGCCTGCGCAACAGCTGTCCCCGCGGACGCTATAATGTGATAGTCCAGCAGCTTCCTTCTGAGCCGGAGTCATTCATTCACCTCGACATGGTCTTTACCCTTCTTGATAAGGATAAGTGCATGGTATTCAAGCCGTTGATCACTCAGGCAAATCAGTATCAGACTGTACATATTGTTATTGAGGACGGTGTCGTCACAAGCATCAAGCCGGTGTCCAGCATCCTCAGCGCCCTCAAGAAGCTCGGTATGGATCTCAAGCCTGTCGTGTGCGGTGGATCAGACGAGTGGGATCAGGAGAGAGAGCAGTGGCACAGTGGTGCGAATTTCTTTGCGTTTGCTCCAGGAAAAGTCATCTCATACGCTCGAAACATCCATACCCTGGACGAACTTTCAAAGAACGGATTCGAAGTAGTCAAGGCTGAGGATTTCATCTCAGGAAAGGCTGACGCCCAGGTGCTGGGTGAGGGACCGTGTGTGGTGACTATCGACGGTTCGGAGCTTCCACGCGGAGGTGGCGGAGCAAGGTGCATGACCATGCCTCTTTCGCGCGCAGGTGTTGATTTTTAATCAACATGCATGCGCGTGTGTAGGAAATCCCGATAATAATGTTATATTTGCGCGGTTAAACTAGAATTTTTGTACAAACTAAATATGAAAAGAATTTTTGGATATCTTCTTATTGTAGGAGCAATGCTCTCTTTCGCTGCATGTCAGACCGAAGAACCAGAGGGTGAAAAACTTCCTGTCATTGTATATGATGGTCCGGTTGACCTTAAGGACGCAGGATTCGGAATGTACTATGGGGATAAAAACTTTAACATGATTGGCGTTTATTCGCTTGTCCTTAGTGATGCAGTCTGCAGTCGTGACGGATATGGTGAGCCATATCTTGACTCAGAGGGTGATATGCTCGTGCTCGAGTTCCTTACCGAACTGCAGCCGGCAGACCAGCCTGTAAGAATCCCGGACGGAATTTATGAGATTGTTTCTACAAAGTCAGCACCTTCAAGCATCAATGCAGACAATTCATATCTTAAGAAACTCAAAGGTACTACCCAGTACAAGTTCTCGTTTGTTTCAGGAAGCGTGAGCGTGACCAGAAAAACTGACGGAACCTACGACATCATGACTCAGAATCTTAAGATTCAGAATGGAACCGAGGTCTATGAAGTTCAGTATTCGTATACCGGAGAACTGGAGTTCGAGGAGTGGTCAAAGGTCGCTGCTGACAGCCAGGATATAAAGGCAGATATCGTGAACATGCCGTTTACAGATGTTTCAGCAGTGTATTATGGAAATCTGTTCGGTTATGGTACAGGTAACTATGTAATTACTTTCGCTACAGACGGTTTTATGGCGGATGAGACTGGTACCGTACCAGGAGTTGCCCTTATCATGAACATGTTCGGCGAACTTCAGCCTAAGGATAAGGTCATTCTTCTTGAGGAAGGAACATACACAGTATATCCGACATTCAATTCATCAGAGTTCAGCATGCTCTTCGGACTGAATATGGACGGCATGCCTTTCGGAACTTACCTTGCGCAGGTGGACAAGAAGCAGAATCAGTCTCTTGAGTTTATCGGAAACGGTACTGTGGAGGTTTCACGCGAGTCTGTTGACTATAATGATGTATACACTATCAAGTACGACCTTACAACTCCGACAAGAAAGGTTCAGGGCACATGGGTAGGTCCGCTTGAGTTTGTGAATGCAGCTACAGATTCTGGAAGAGTCATTCTTTCAACTCTTGACGATGATGTAGAGTGCGATATGCATAGAGTAGAAACTGGCCGCTTGACTCATGTCGAGACTTTGAAGACTACTCCTGAGCCTTCAGTCGACATTGCAGAGGCATGGCAGCTGATGCTTGAGCCTAGAATGTGGACAGATGAGGAAAAGCAGCTTCCGTGGGAAGAGAGAATCGAGGCTTGGGATCCTAACGGTGACATCATGATCCTTGAGTTTGTGGTTCCTCTCGGTTCGAATGGAAACATCGCTCCTGAGATCAACAAGGAGTACAGCTATCAGATCCAGCCAAACCTTTCAATGGATGAGGCTCTGTACAATGTCAGCGTCAGCAAGATGGGACGTCCGTACGACGATATCTTCTATGAGCCTAACTGGAAGGACTACACTTATATGACAGGTACTGACGCGCGTCGTGGATTTACATGGGACGGTGGTTTCAGAGGAAACTGGTATATGCACTATCAGGAAGGAACATGGCAGAACATGGATGAGATGGCGCCAGCAGTCAAAGGTACAGTGAAGGTGACTCGTCTTACAGAGCCTGTTGTGGCGTCAGGTGGCGGAAGACAGGCGGAGTTCAAGTTCGTCTGGGACCTTTACGACGATGCCGAGGCTTCATATAACATTACCGGTGAGTGGACTGGCCCGGTTAATGTACGTACATCAGCAGAATTGTAATTTATAATATGGAAAGAACACTTGTGATTTTGAAGCCGGGATGTCTTCAGAGAGGACTTATCGGTGAGGTTATATCAAGATTTGAGAAAAGAGGCTTGAAGCTTGTTGCCATGAAAATGGTGCAGCTTGACGAGGAGATTCTGAAGGTACACTATGCTCACCTTCTTGACAGACCTTTCTTCCCTTGGCTTCGTGACGGTATGATGGCGGCTCCAGTGATCCTCTGCTGCTGGGAAGGTTATAGCGCAGTTCAGGTGGTTCGCGACATGGCAGGTGCTACAAAGGCCAGCAAGGCGGTTCCAGGAACGATCCGCGGCGACTACAGCCTCAGCGCACAGGAGAACATCGTTCACACATCTGACTCTCTCGAGAACGCAGAGATCGAGCTGAAGAGATTCTTCGTAGAGTCTGACTACTGCGAATACACTTCTCCTCTGGATCCATTCAAATACGCTCCAGACGAGTATTAATAAATTAGCCCGGCTCAATGAGTCGGGCTAAATTTTTATAATAATTCTGTTAATTCCTTCATGCGTTTGCGTGGGCTGCAGCGGCGGTAGAGGACGTCGTAGACCATGTCGGCTATCGGCATGTCTATGTTGTGCTTCTCGTTGATCTTCTTGATGCAGGCTGCAGCGTAGTAGCCTTCTGCAATCATGGTCATTTCGTTCAGGGCGCTCTTGACGGTGCATCCGTGGCCGATGAGCTGGCCCAGACGGCGGTTGCGGCTGAATGTTGAGTAAGATGTCACCAGGAGGTCGCCAAGGTATGCCGCGTTCATTGTGTCTCTCTCGAACGGGAAGCTTTCGTTGACGAACTTCGTGAGCTCTCGTGCGCATGCTGCCGCGAGTACAGCTCTAAAGTTGTCTCCGTATCCAAGACCCGCAGCCAGTCCTCCTGCGAGGGCATATATGTTCTTAAGGATTGCGGCGTATTCGATACCGTAGATGTCCTGTGAGTGAGCAACCTTGAGGTCCTTGCTTTTGAACATCTCGCCTATGAGCTTTGCGTTTTCTTCGCTCTTGCAAGCAACAGTAAGGTATGAGAGCTTGTTGCGCGATACCTCCTCTGCATGTGACGGACCCGAAATCAGACCGAGGTTTGTGTAGTGCAGGCCGTATTTGTTCTTGAAGTATTCTGTGATCGTTCTGTATTCCTCTTCGATGATACCTTTGGTTGCCGAGAGGATGAACTTGTTTTCAAGCGGTTCGTCCAGCTCTGCGAGAATGTATGCGAGGAATGCTGACGGTGCTGCTATGAGGATGATCTCACAGTTGCGTACAACTTCATTGATGTCTGATGTGGCAGTAATGAGACTTGTGTCGAATTCCACGTCGCTGAGATATTTGGCGTTCCTGCCTTCTGTCTCCATGCTTTCGAGAATCTCTTCGTTTCGGATATGCCACCATATCTCGATTTTATTTCTTTCCAAGGTATGAACAAGAGCCGTTGCCCAACTTCCGTATCCGATGACTCCGCAGCGCTTGTTGTCAGATATTATATAACTCATATAGGTGTCGGTTTAGCCTCACAAAGATAGGATAATTTATTGATATAAAAAATACAGCCTCCCAGGACTCTGGAAGGCTGTATTTCTATGAATGTTACCGGTTGTTATACCATGAGGGCAGCGATGAGGGCGAGGATCGCGTAGAACTCAGGAAGAGCGGCGTAGATCATTGTGTTTGTCTGAACGTCGTGTCCCTGTGACATACCTACGATACCGTTTGCACAAACCTGACCCTGACGGATTGCAGAGAAGAGGAGTACAAGTCCCACAGCAAGACCGATAGCGAAGAACTTGTAGCCAGTGATACCAGCTGCGATACCCTCTGGAGTACCTACGAGTGCTACGTTACCCATCCACATGAGGAATGCTACGAAGCCGTAAAGACCCTGTGTTGCAGGCATGGCTGCGAGGATCATGTAACCTGAAGACTTCTCTGGTGCCTTCTTGAGGGCGCCTTCTGCTGCGTTACCAGCGATTGTTGTACCATAAGCACTTCCGATACCTGCAAGACCTACCATGCAAGCAAGTCCGATGTAAGCTAAAATCTGTTCCATAATGTTTATAAATTTTAATTGTTTTTAATTACTTTTTAAGTGGGTTGTATTTTGAACCCTTTCCCTCGTATCCTGCATTCTTGAAGTACTCCACGAATGTAAGACGGAGAGGATGTACGAATGATCCGAGTGCGGACATGAGAACGTTAAGCACGTGTCCGAACAGGAGGATAAGGATGAATGGGATCCATGTTATGATGCCGTCACCCTTGACCATGAGCGCAAGGTCGTTGAATGCTGCTCCGAGCATACCTCCGGCAAGTCCGAGAGCGAACAGACGGATGTAGCTGAGAACGTCACCAAGGATACCTGTAGCCATGTTGTAAGTGTCCCAGAGGCCGGCTCCCACGTTCATGAGAGGGTTTCTGCCAGGAGTGTTGAAGATGTAGATCGCAAGAGCTGACACCACACCGATTGCGATGATCGCCCACTTGATGGCTGCAGCGCTGAGGATGCTTCCGACTCCGAGAAGAGCCACGATGAGACCTCCGACGATGAGGAGCACCCATCCCCATGTGGCGATGTTCTCCTTGAATCCGAGTCTCAGGGTGTATCCGACAGCCTTGATCACCATCGCAAGACAGATGTGGAAGATACCGATTCCCAGAGCAAGGAGCATCTGGAACGGAAGTTCTCCCATTGGTGTAGCTATGTTGCCGCCTACGAACTCGTAGTATCCTGCGAGGCCTGTACCTGGCTCAATGAGATTCAGAATCGGCATTCCGAAGAATGTTCCGAGTGCTGCTCCGACCACCAGGGTACCAGCTCCAAGGATTGAAATGATGTTTCCGAGTCCCTCGAACATTCCGATCTTCACCCATCCTTTGTTCAGAGCAAGTCCGAACAGCATCAGGACGATACCGTATCCGGCATCTCCCATACACATTGCAAAGAACAGGAGATAGAACGGTGCCAGAACGCTTGTAGGGTCAAATTCGTTGTATATAGGCATACCGTACATGCCGGTAAATACTTCGAACTGACGGGCGAACCAGTTGTTCTTGAGTCTGATAGGCGGATTGTCCTCTGCGGTTGCCGCTTCCTTGAAATAGTAGACTCCGGATGCGTTGAATGCCTGAGTGAGCTTGTCTTCGTTCTCAACCGGTGCAAATCCAACAACAATGCTGAGGGCATTCTCTGCTGCCGACTCGCATGATGCTTTCGCCAGGTAGAGATCGAGTTCTGCAAGATCTGCCTCATAGTTCTTGGTCATCTGCGCGATGTTCTCCTTATATCTGAGGATAGCTCCCTTGGTAGTAGCTATCTTTTCTTTAAGAGCATCGACCCTTGCCTGAGCCTCTTTCCATGAAGCCTGCGGTGCCTGGGTCTGTTCCAGAGGAAGGTTGTATTCCTGATCCTTATGGCTGACAGTAACGAACCATACATTGTTTGCGTCCTCGTGAATCACTTCGAGAGGGTAGAGCTCTGCCCAGCCCTGGTCGAACTTCTTCTTTGGCGCGATGTAGTATCTTACTGTGTAGCCAAGAGTCTCAAGCTGCTGAAGTCTTGTGCGGTCGAAATCTCCCCACGGACGTCTTGCCTTAACCTCTTTTTCTGCTGCATCTCTCTCAGTCTCAAGGTCTTTCAGGTCAGCGAGAGCTTTTGTTGCTCCTGCTACCATATTCTTTTCGATGATGGTCTTGGCGTATGCCATCTCGATAGCCTTCTTGTCCTCCTCTTTCGAGTAGTCGATTGCTTCAAGCTTTTCGATGATGTTCTTTGCGCCGCTCACCGAGCTGAGTACAGATGCCGAATAGTCGTCGATAGGTTTCACAGAACGGGTTACGTCGACTACTCCCAGTTCCTGAAGTTTCTCCAGGAAGCCTTCAGTCTCCCCGCTGAGGAGAATGAAGGAGTATTTGATCATTTTATCAACCATTGTTCTGTTCCTCCTCTTCGATTTCGTGTCTGCATTTCACGATCTTGGAAGCTGCTTTAGAGAGGTTTTCCTCGTCTTCCATGTATCGTTTGATCTTTCTGATGGCCTCCTGATATCCAGGGATCTGCACCTTCTCGTAAAGGTTTACCTTCTGAGTGGTCTTCTTCCTGTTGAAGTCAAGGATACGTGCCTTCTCTTTATAGACCTCTGATTCGATTCCCAGTCTTGAAAGCTCCTTCAGGATCTCGACTCCGTCTGCGTACCATGCCGGTTTCGCAAATGCGTTGAAGTCGTTGATCTGATAGTGGATGTCCTTCAGGTCCGGGGTCTTCACGCCGGCTACTTTGACAGTCACAAGATCCACGTCCGTGATGCTGATGAGGCCTGCGTCGAATTCGTTCCAGAGGGCTGCGAGGTAGTCGTATCTTTTCAGTGAGGCATCAAGATCTTCAATAAGTTTCTCCGAGTACTCCTTGGCCTTGCGGACCTCAAGACGCAGCGCCGACTCCTTGTTCTTAAGGGTAGGGAGGGCATTCTTACGCATCTTGAGCTGCTTGTTCAAGTTGTTAAGAGATGTCTTATTATATTGAAACTTAATTGCCATAATTAATTACCTTTCCAGTACTGATCAATGAATTCCTGTTTGATACCGGTCTCAGCCTTGGTGAAGTATGTGCCGAAGAGTTCCCATGCAGTGTCGAGCATCTCATCGATCTTGATGTTCACGTCGATTGCAAGGATTCTTGTGGCATATGCCTTGGCATAGTCGAGACAACGGAGGTCATAATCACTGAGGTCGAAACCGTTCTCAAGCTTGGTCTTTGCGTTCTGAGCATCTGCATAAAGACGTACAGATGCATTCATCACCTGGCTGTGGTCCTTACGTGTCTGCTTACCCTGTACGAGCTGCTTAAGACGTGAAAGCGAACGGAATGGGTCGATGATGACCTTTCCGGAGTCTGGATCTGCACGGAGGAAGAGCTGTCCCTCTGTGATATATCCTGTGTTGTCCGGAATGGCGTGTGTAATATCTCCATCGTTGAGGGTTGTCACAGCGATGATTGTGATCGAACCACCCTCAGGAAGCTGTACGGCCTTCTCGTAGATCTTTGCAAGGTCTGAGTAGAGTGAACCTGGCATTGAGTCCTTTGAAGGGATCTGGTCCATACGGTTAGACACGATAGAAAGCGCATCGGCATAGAGTGTCATGTCAGTAAGGAGTACGAGCACCTTCTCGTTCTTCTCTACAGCGAAGTACTCAGCTGCTGTAAGAGCCATGTCCGGAATGAGGAGACGCTCTACAGGTGGCTGCTCTGTGGTGTTTACGAAAGAGATGATCTTGTCGAGGGCACCTGCTGCTTCAAATTCATGCTTGAAGTAAAGGTAGTCGTCGTTGGTAAGACCCATACCTCCGAGGATAATCTTGTCTACGCCTGCACGGAGAGCTACCTGCGCCATTACATTATTATATGGCTGGTCAGGGTCAGCGAAGAACGGAATCTTCTGTCCTGATACGAGGGTGTTG
>JAZOPY010000054.1:0-14050 GCA_045655825.1 Candidatus Cryptobacteroides sp.
GCTCGCGTACTCCGTGAGATCATGGCCGAGGCACCTGAGGAGATCCAGGGCCAGATGATGGACAACATCCGCTGGATCGAGGAAGCAGGACGCAACAACCTCGTCGTAGGTTCACAGGCACGCATCCTCTACGCCGACTGCGAAGGCCGTACAAAGATCGCCCTCGCATTCAACGAGGCTATCAAAAACGGCGAAATCTCAGCTCCTATCGTACTCGGACGTGACCACCACGATGTATCCGGCACAGACTCACCTTTCCGCGAGACTTCAAACATCTACGACGGTTCGCAGTTCTGCGCCGACATGGCAGTACATAATGTCATCGGTGACGGCTTCCGCGGCGCTACATGGGTATCTATCCACAACGGCGGCGGTGTCGGCTGGGGAGAGGTCATGAACGGTGGTTTCGGTATGGTCATCGACGGCTCAGCAGATTCAGACCGCCACATCAAGGACATGCTTCTTTGGGACGTGAACAACGGTATCGCACGCCGCAGCTGGGCACGCAACGAGGGCGCGATGAACGCCATCAAGCGTGAGATGGAGCGCACTCCAGGCCTGAAGGTCACTATCCCTAACATTGCAGACGACGAACTCATCAGAAAGATATTAAAGTAATGACACATACAATTTCCAATAGACATCTGACCATCGAGAAGGTCAATGAAATCGTTACCAAAGGGCTCAAGCTTGAGCTCAGCAAGGAGTCTGAGGCAGCAATCGTGAAATGCCGCAAGTTCCTCGACAGCAAGATGGAGGACATCGGACGCCCGGTATATGGCGTAACAACAGGCTTCGGCTCTCTCTGCAACATCACCATCCCTGCAGAGGACCTCTCACAGCTCCAGCACAACCTCGTGATGTCGCACGCATGCGGCACAGGCGAGACAGTGCGTCCTGAGATCGTGAAGATCATGCTCCTTCTCAAGGTTCAGTCACTTTCATACGGATATTCAGGAGTGCAGCTGATCACAGTTCAGCGCCTCATCGATATGTTCAACAACGACGTTCTTCCTGTAGTTTATCAGCAGGGTTCGCTCGGAGCATCCGGCGACCTCGCTCCCCTCGCCCACATGTGCCTTCCGCTCATCGGCATGGGTGAGGTTTACTACAAAGGCGAAGTACGTCCTTCAGCAGAAGTCTGGGCAGAGTTCGGATGGGAGCCAATCCGCCTCCAGTCTAAAGAAGGCCTTGCTTTGTTGAACGGAACTCAGTTCATGAGCTCGCACGCTGTGTGGTCGCTTATCCAGGCTGAGAGACTTTCAGACTGGGCAGACAAGATCGGCGCAATGTCTCTCGAGGCATATGACGGCCGCATCGAACCTTTCTACCCACAGGTACATGAGGTCCGCGCACATAAGGGCCAGATTGAGACTGCAGCACGCTTCCGCCAGCTCCTTGAAGGCAGTGAGATCATCAAGCAGAAGAAGGTCCATGTACAGGATCCATATTCATTCCGCTGCATCCCACAGGTGCACGGTGCTTCAAAGGATACTATCCGCTATGTAAAGTCAGTGATCGAGATCGAGATCAACAGTGCGACAGACAACCCTACAGTCTTCCCTGACGAGGATCTGATCATCTCAGCAGGAAACTTCCACGGTCAGCCTATCGCCATCCCTATGGATATGCTCACAATCGCGCTTTCTGAGCTTTCAAACATCTCTGAGCGCCGTATCTACAAGCTTATCTCAGGACAGCGTGGTCTCCCGAACTTCCTCGTTGCCAAGCCTGGTCTGAACAGCGGATTCATGATCCCGCAGTACACTGCAGCTTCTATCGTGAGCCAGAGCAAGGGTCTCTGCATGCCGGCTTCTGCTGACTCCATCCCATCATCACAGGGTCAGGAAGACCATGTCAGCATGGGTGCCAATGCAGCTACCAAGCTCGTTCGCGTGGTGGAGAACACAGAGCGCGTACTCGCAATCGAGCTCTTCAACGCAGCTCAGGCATTCGAGTTCCGCCGTCCGCTCCGCTCGTCATGGGAGATCGAGAAGATCTTCGCACACTACCGCAAGGTTGTGCCGTTCATCGACGACGACCGCTACATGCACCCGCTCATCGAGAAGTCTATCGAGTTCATCAGATAAATCTTCAAGTTTGTCCGTAAAAAGACCCATTTTACGGACAAACTGCCTGAAACACATAGTTTGTCCGCAAAACAGGCGATTTTACGGACAAACCCACCCAAAAGCACAAGTCGTCCGGGGAATCAGCGTTTTCCCCGGACGACTTATTTTACAACTACCTGATCAGCAGCAACTTCAACACATAGTGCGGCGCACTATATTTGTTCTTTGCTGAAGAAAGCGTATATTTGCTTTGCTGAAAATCATTATTACTCATGAAGACAATAATCTACAACATAGGTACGCTGGCGGGAATCCTGCCGGAGGGAAAGCTGAAGCTTGAAGGCGCAGAGATGAACACCGTGGAGTGCATCGAGAATGCATACCTGGTGATCGAAGACGGCATCATCACAGAATTTGGCCAGGATGCCACTGCAACCACTGACGTCGAGTACATCGATGCTAAGGGCGGATATGTGATGCCGACTTTCTGTGACAGCCACACACATATCGTGTATGCTGGATGCCGTGACGGTGAGTTCAGGGACAAGATCGCCGGACTGAGCTATGAGGAGATCGCTGCCAGAGGCGGCGGAATCCTCAACAGCGCCGACCTGCTGCACAACACTTCAGAAGACGAGCTTTACGAGCAGTCCATGGTACGCGTGCGTGAGATCATGGCCATGGGTACCGGAGCGGCTGAGATCAAGAGCGGCTACGGCCTGACTGTAGAGGATGAGCTCAAGATGCTTCGCGTCATCAAGCGCATAAAGGAGACTGCACCACTGACAGTGAAGGCAAACTTCCTTGGTGCACATGCTGTCGGACGAGCATACAAGGGACGTCAGTCTGAGTATGTAGACCTGGTCTGTAACGAAATGTTGCCTGCAGTTGCTGCTGAGGGCCTTGCAGACTATGTGGACGTGTTCTGCGACGCAGGGTTCTTCACTGTGGAGGACACTGACAAGATCCTCAGCAAGGCAGCTGAATATGGAATAACACCGAAGATTCATGCAAATGAGCTTGAGGTTTCAGGCGGCGTACAGGTAGGAGTCAAACACGGAGCGCTTTCGGTCGACCATCTGGAGAAGACAACTGATGCTGAGATCGAGGCACTGCGCGGAAGCGGCACGATGCCTACAATGCTTCCGGGATGCTCATTCTTCCTCGGAATTCCATACGGAAATGCAAAAGGATATATTGAGGCTGGCCTGCCTGTGGCTCTCGCATCAGACTACAACCCGGGCTCGAGCCCAAGCGGCAACATGCGTTTTGTCATGGCACTGGGATGCATCCGTATGCGTCTGACACCGGAGCAGTCATTCAACGCCTGCACCATCAACACAGCCTACGCAATGGGAGTAAGCGACCAGCTCGGCTCAATCACAGTCGGCAAGAAAGCCAACCTGATCATAACAAAGCCGGTTCCGTCTCTGGCCTTCATCCCATACAGCCACCAGACCCCGGTCATCGACCGCGTCATCCTGAACGGAAAGCCGCTATAATAAAGCGTAACTACGAATTCGTTGACAATCATCGATTTACACAAATACGTTCTTCCAAAAGGGCGAACGTATTTTGCATAAATAGCTATCAATCAAGCCATTACAAAATACATCACGAAAAACTATCACATTAAAACGGCATTGGAGTTGTAATCATTTGACCGGACTTTAAAACAAACAGACATGATTACAATTAATTTGCAGAAGATCATCAACGATCAGATTACTGCTGAGCTGTGGTCAGCTCACCTTTATCTCCAGATGGCATACTTCCTCAAGCAGCAGGGATGGGAAGGATTTTCCCACTGGATGAAGGTCCACTCTGAAGAGGAGAAGGAACATGCAATGAAGATGGCAGACTTCATGACAGACAGAGGAGGACATGTAAAACTTCAGATGGTCAATCTCGTACCGGAAGGATGGGGCTCAGTGCTGGAAGTCTTTGAGCATTCTCTAAGCCAGGAGAAAATGGTTTCAAAGATGATAGACAAAATTGTCCTGCATGCTATAGAGGAACAGGACTTTGCAACCGAAAACTTCTTCCGTAATTTCGTAGATGAACAAGTCGAGGAAGAAGCATTGTTCGCAGGTATAGTTGACAGATTAAAGAGCGGCGGAGAAGCAGGGCTGCTATTCCTTGACAAAGAACTTGGCAAACGCCAATAGCCGCAAAGAAGCATATAACACACTGTTTATCAGCAAATTAACAGATTAAGGGTCGGAGAACTTTCCGACCCTTAATCGTATACTAAACTGCTAATCAGCCACTTACCTGATCTTTCGACGGATAAGCCAGATATGAATCAGCGCAAATAAGGCGAAGAGGCCCAAAGAGGAAAGGATGACAAGCCATGGTCCAGACGGTTCGAATCCAGGACTTATGGTCTGCATCAATGACGCAAGAACCGGATACAGCATTATGGTAATGACAGCTGCGATAAACCACACAACGACATCAACACCCAGCGCCAATGCCTGATATGGAAAGGCAATCTTGCTGTCCGGATAGCCGAGCTGGTGCAATGTATCATTCTTATAGCGGTTCTTCTCTATCAGCAGGAGAATTGAAATCAAGAGCAGGAAGAAGGCCAATGATGACACTAGAAGACCTAGGGCGACAACAATCGAGATAATCATACGAACAACCGACAGCAGTCTGACAGCATCCTCACTTCCACCGTCTATCACATAATCGTTTTCATTGATATGCTGCATAAGCTCTTTTGAAGCCTCGGAACCGGCCTCGACAAGGACACGGGAAGGAGACTTAGGTGGCTCTGTAGCAAAGCGTCTGTTTGCCTCAGCAAGAAAATCATCCGGAACCAGGATAGTGTTCATCCTGTCGGTCAAGCCTACAATGCGGCCGGAATAACTCCTGCGCCCCTCACGACCACGGATCACCAGATCAAGAGGTACATAGGCAAAGAGTTCTTCGCCCAACTGAGGTGTACCACGGGCCGCAGCAAAGCCATAGTTATAGAAGTTCAGGTATGTGCGCGGTATCACCACAGGAACAACATCATCGTCGACAGAAGCGTTCCACATCGCAGGATCCACATCCAGGAATTCGTCAGACACAGACTCCAGAAACATCTCAGTAGATACACTGAAGCCACCATATGACAAGCCTCCCACTACAGGGAACTGTGCGGTACGGAATGTACCTACAGACGACACACCCTTGACCTCAGACAATTCCTCTATTTCACTCTCACTGAATGAACGAGGTCCTGCACCCAGAGCTCCGGCAACAGTGGTCATAGCAGAGACCTGCTTGCTGAGCACCAGGAAATTGCTGCCCAAGACACTATCAGGCGACTTAAGCACCTTAGCAGCATCCTTATAGGCCTGAATACCGAAAAGAACAATGACAGCACCTACGAGATTTGCAAAAGCGAACCCTGCCATCTGCCAGAAGTTCACATTCTTTTTCAACAATCTGAACAGCAGCCTCATAGCATCAAGGTTTTATCATAGTTATACGGAAGATCATGGCCGATTGTAGTAACCAGAAGACCGGTACCCGTGCGGGCAATCTCCTGCTCAAGCATCTGCACCATTATGGTTGCATTACCATGATCCAGGTGACTGACAGGCTCATCAAGCATCCAGAAATCCGCTTTCTGGCACATCATCCTGACAAAGGCGACCCTCTGCTGCTGACCGAAGGAAAGAAGACGCACCGGACGGTCAAGCCTGTCTGAAAGGCCGAGTTCGCAGAGCATCTCGATGACCTTTTTCTCATCACAGAATGAAGTCAGACCTGCCTTTATCATGACATTATCGACAGCATTAAGGTCTGTAAAAAGCCTCAGATCCTGAAAAAGGACACCAAGGTGATTCTGTCGGATATCATTCCACTCAGAAGAACGTATATCCGAAACGGAACGGTCATCAAAACTTATCACTCCTTGATAATCATCACGCAGGCCATATATATAGCTGCACAATGAAGATTTACCTCTTCCCGACGCCGCCTTTATCAAATACGACTTACCCTTTTCAAACAAAAGGTCAGTGCCCCAGACATCCGAAACCGGATCTGAAGGCACCTGACCATTAAATACTACGGGGATCACCCCCTGCAATCTTATATTCTGCATTGAATTTTATTAGAATCTCACTGACTCAGCTGCAAAAGAAAGGATCTTCGAGAGAAGATTCTCGCTCTTGTCACCCATGTTCAATGTGACTGTAGAAGTCATCTGATCAGGGGTCGATGAGACAACAATCGAGTTTACAAACTCAAGAAGTTCATAACCTGTCATAGAATGGTCTATTTCCTCTGCAATCTCCTCAAGGACATCATAAGGAAGTTCAGCAATGTTGAATACAAAACCACCCTGAGCTATATCCTTTGCAAGAGGAGACCTTGAAAATCTGCCTGCGCTGCCTCCATTCTTGAATGTCTGAGCATCGAAAGCCCTGATAGCAGCGCCATCGTATGTGACATAGCATACATCCATGATGTTATAGAAATATCCATCATATGAAGCATATTCGTCAAGGAACTGCTGAGCGTACTCCCATACATTCTCCTCGCATTCCATCATGAGGGTCATACCAGGAATCTGGCGTTCACCGATACCATTGCCATCAATAGCAAAAGTGATGATTCCAGGGAATCCCTCCAAAAGCTCCTGGTCGATGCCAAGTTCCTCCTCAAGATATTCCATTCCGTCAGCGAACTGAGGATTTGTCTTTGATATTTCCTTAACAAGGCCAGCAAAATCCTTCATCGCGAAGTTCGCAACAAAGACAGATGAACGTGGAATAGACTCAAAATACTTATCAGAAGACAATGCATTATATTTCTGCACATACGCCATCATCTCATCAGAGCCGAACACCTTTGCCTCAAGCACAGTCTTTCCTTTCTGGAACTCAAGAGTAGATACAAATGAAGCATCCTTATACATCGGCATATACTCCTTAAGCTGAGCCACAGTAGATGCATCCATCTGCTCCATTACCGGCATCGCCATATTCAATGTGCCTTCCATATCCATCCACAAAGTCATATCACCCTTTGAAGCATAGAAGGCATCAAGGCCCTCTGTCTTAGCAGGACCGCCATTCGAGAACAGGCTTAGCATGCTGGCCTTGTAATCCTCTGCTTCCTTTGTGGTATTTGCCTTGACACGAATGACCGCTGATTTTTCAGCCACGCCCATGTCAACATTCACGCCACGCTCAGGAGAGAATGAATAGTATGTATATGAATCATTTACAACTTCTTTTGTCATGCCCAGCTCAGCCTCCTTGTTTGCGAGATCCATCACCACATCAGCTGCTTTTACGAAAGCGGCGCTGTTATCAAGCAGAGCTACGAGACAAACCTCGACATCAACCTGCTCTGAAGCCACATCAACAATATCGAGAGCAAATGAAACCACGACAGGCTGATCAATACGAATACCGAGAGTTGAAGGATCCTTCACAAAATCAGCAGCAATTGTACCGATCTCTCCCAATGATGCAGCATACATAGGAACGTATGACTTAGCCATGTTCCAGCTCTGACGAAGCTCGGAATCAGGATTACCGAGAGCCTTCTCCCAAAGCTGCTGCGCATCAATCTTGAGGGCAAACACAGCATTGTCAGGAATCATATTATTTTCAGACGCTGCAGACATCTTCTCCTTATCCTGTCCGCAGGCTACGATCATAACTGACGCCGCTACTACGGCAATCAGTTTAAACATTCTGTTAACACCAAACATATTCGTATAAATTTAATGGTTTATTATTCTGTAACAACTGTCTCAAGTTCTGGAACCTGGGTTGAGTCTGCCACGCCAAGTGAATCAGCCACAGCCTCAACGTTCGCCTTCTTGTGATAGCGCTCAAGCGGAGACGGAAGTTTCGCCCACGCAAGCAGATTGAACATCCAAAGTCCACCGAACACGACTGCAGCGACAGCGATGCCGATGCACCACTTCTTCCATGGAGCAAGTCCTGTCTTTGCGAAAGGATCCTTCATCCTCATCTTAGGGAACTTGGCCATATCGGTAAGAGTCTCACCAAATGGTATGCTGATCTTAGATGATGCATTGATAGCCCAGCCGTTGGCATTGAGAAGTGGAGTTATGTTACGTCTGCGGAGCTTCATCCAGGCAAGAACCATTGCCGGACCAGAGATCATAAGCATGAGTCCTACGAAGACCATGACGAGCTGCCACCACTTCAATGCAGCGAGTCCTGTAAACAAAGCGACAAGCGCAGAACCGATCATACCTACAGCCATACCTATGGCAGCGAATATACCGGCGAATTTAGCGATATCGAACGGCGGTTTTGCCGCTGGGGCAGCAGGAGCAGTAGCAGGAGCTGTACCGTCTGCTGGAGCAGGAGCTGGGGCTGCAACAGCCGCAGGAGCCTCATTGATCTTGGCATTTGCCTTCTCCATCATCTTTGCATCCTTCTCAGCAGCCTTCTTGCTGATCAGATCCTCGACAGTCTTGGCCATTCTGCGGTATGGAGACCAGAATGCCTGTCCAACACTGATAGGATTATCTACAATCTTGGTGATGACTGCATCCCACTCGACTCCATCATTATCATAATAGATCGCATTCTTTCCGACGAACAGGTCGCCGACTTCACCTACAGTTACAGCAGCAACGATCTGAAGAACTCCGGCCTTGCCCTTGGCAGTACAATCGCAATAAAGGAGGTACATACCGCAAGGGGCTGCAGTTGCATTGTGCTTTGCCATATCAAGCACCTTCATACAGAAGTTGCATGACCTCTGGTCGATGATAAGGGTACCTGACTGGAAGATTGCAGCAGTCTTCTGATCCTTGTCATAGAAATCATACAGAGTCACAAAGTTGCGGAGCAGTCTGTAGAAGTCGCGCATCAGGTGCAGGAACTTATCTACAAGGTCGATATTGCCGGCCTCTTCTGCAAGGGCAGAATCCTTAGCCACCAGTTCGAGCAGAGCCGCCTTCTTGTCCTGCGCAAGGAAATTGCGCACAGCCTCAAGTCCAAGAGACTCAACCTCTGCGCCTGCCTTCGCGCCCTTCCATGCCGTATATGCGGCAAACTGAGCACCAACCGCATTCCAGTCCTCTTCAGTAAGAACCTTCTTGTCCTTAAGGGCAATTGACTTGAGGATATTGAACTGAGCCGACCACGCAGGGTTGACAGGCCCATCAAGATCGATTTCCGCCTTTCCGGTTACGCGAGCGATAGGATATGCCGCGATCTCATCTGTTTTTGAAGTAAGATTATCTGCACTGATTGCTGAAATCTGTGCTGTCTGCACATCAAGAGAAGCAGTGCTGTCTGGAGAAAAGGCAGCGAGCTTCGAACGTACGAAGAAATCCCTGACCTTCGCATCCAATGCATTATATGCAGCGATTGCAGCATCTGTATCGGCACCATAAGGGGCCTCGACTTCTGCCTCATTCCATGCCACATAAGCAGCAAGGGCAGCATAGAAAGCCTCGATCTTTCCAGCATCCACTCCCAGCACGCCGCTTCTGTCAGTCACGCCTCCTACAGTAGCTACTGCAGCTGCAATGGCAGCCTTTTCATCTGCATCATCTGCCGAAGCCTCGATGATGATACCGTCACCATTGAAACGGGTCTTGGCAAATATGGCTGCGATGTCGGCGATGTCGGCAAGTGTTATGACATCCTCCTCTTTTCCGAGATTCACAAGAATCTGCTTTGCTGAATTATAAAGCTTACGTCCGATCTCACTCTCCTGATTGATCTGTGCCAGTTCTACAGAATCAGCACCTTTCAGGATGAGATTGTTATCTTTAAGAACGCCAGTAAGCCACTGAGAAGTTGCTACAATATCATTGATTCGGATCTTTCCGTCTGCGTCGACGTCAACATAAGCGAGGCTCTTGTCTGAAATCTCCAATCCCTTTACCGGGCATGACAACACTGTCCACATCTTAGGATCCAGATCCGAAAGATGAGCAATATCCTCTCCTGTCTCAATCCTCACACGGGGAGTTCCGCCTACATTGCTGAAGCTCCACTTATAACCATTGTTTTTCTTAATTAATCCCATATTAAAAAATGCTTAAATTCCAATTTCGCGAATTTAAGCATTTTTTCTAAGAATCGTCTGACAATCACTACATTTTAACAATGTGGAGCACTCCATCCCTTGTCATTGTAATTCTGAAGTGATGATATTCAACAGCACCATCATGCTGAAGCTGGAAAACGATGTTTATATAATAACTCTTCTGCACATGGATAGTTATGACATTACCATCAGCATCAAACGTGTCAATAGGGATGGTAGGATTATCCATCTTCTGCGCAAATCTATTCAGATGCAGACGCATTATCTCGTTTATTCCAGTCATTGGATATTCGGCCGTCCCCTGCAGCACCTTATCGTCCAAGGTGAGATATTTTCTGTATAGCAGGATCTTTTCCTCGAAGATTCTGGTCTCATCGGCAATAGAAGAGACTTTCTCCCTCATATCCTTTACCTCTTGAGGCATGTGGTCATAAGAAATGAAGTCAAAACCTTCCTTCAGGACACCCACGCGCCTGTCACCGATGGTTATCTCAGCCTTCTTGTCGAAATACTTGTTTCCAAGCTTATGGGCGAAATAGTATCGCATCAGCTCCTTGATTCGGTCCTTGAGCATATAGCTCACGACCAGCACCACAAAAAGAGGCCATGTAATGTTGCCGTATTTCATCTGGGTATACCAGGCTATACCGGTAGCGAATATCATCGCGACACCCGCAGCGATACTGTACATGATCTGTTCGACGGCAACTCCATCCTTCTTCTTCTTGAGATTGATATAAAGGTCGCTCTCGATAAACTTCTTGAGCATGCCTCTATGATGAACGAGACGCCTGTCGTGGTTGACTTCACCGTTGAGAACATCATAACCCATGCGTTTCTTGTATTCACGCTGGTCCATTACAGTTTTTGCAAACCTATCTCTAAGGGCAAGCTCATCCGAAGTCTGGGCTGAAGCATCGATCCTTCTGACAATCCTTATTGTCTGAATCTCCACCATATGTGTGACAAACTCGTCACACAGGCGGAAATAGCTACGGGTCTGATCAGACACCGAAGGAACGTCTATAATGGCATACAGAGCCCTGAACCTCTTCAAGATCGCCTCCGCATTGGAGAGATATTCGTCTACCAGATAAGAGGCATCTGAAAGAGACCTGGCGTTCCTCAGGTGAGTCGCCTGATTGCGCAGAGCGCTCTTGAAGATAGCTGCGAACATTTTCAGGTGGTACTCATACCCGGCAAGAGATGACTCGTGCTTGGAAACCGCCACCTTCTCCATCGCCCCCTTGAGCATGGTCAGAGGCTGGGAGTCATCCTGCGCGATCTCACGCAGAAGATAAGACGGCGTTATAAACCTTACGTTGGACTTGATATCACGGTAGAACTGTTTCTTACCGTAAACTTCCTCATTGATGTCCAGGCTGTTAGGCACAAACATCCAGGCGTTGACCTTAAAGTCATCGCGAACACCGTCCAGACTGCAGTTGAATCCGAACTTGAACTCAACCGAGTAGTTGTCATGCTTCTTTGCCTGTATCGATATCATATTAGAACAATCCTGGTGTGTAACCTAACCAGTGGAGCACTGTCTGACCCCAGATGATGATCATCACCCAAGCTATCAGCATCATTACGATACCGAACTTGAAGGTATCGCTCCAGCTGTAGTGGTTTGTTGTATATAGCAGCGCCGCCGGCTTGCTGTTGAACGGCAGCACGTAAACATGTTCAATCAAGAGTGCCACAGGGAAGGCAAGGCTCATCGGAGGATATCCGAACTGCTGTTCCACACCAATGGCAATAGGGATGAATACCAATGCCCTCATGTTCTTTGACTGGAAGATCAATGCACTGAAGAGCATGAGTCCTGTCATCAGGAGATATGGCACGATAAACGGAGTGTCGGCTGTGATACCGAGAGAATCCATACCTGCACTCACTGCGATATTTGGAAGGTCTGTAGCATTAAGACCCGAACCCAGGGCATACGCACCTGCCGAGAAGAGCATCAGATGCCATGGAATATCGACATCGTTCCATTTTACAACTCCCACATGTGGCAGAAGAGCCGCGATAGCTCCCATGAATGCTACTGTAGTCTCGTCTATTCCATGCAGGTCCTTTGTCACCCAAAGAATGAGCACGCTGACAAAGATGGCGATAGTCTTGAACTCATCGCGTGTCATCTTGCCCATTGCATCCAGCTCCGAGCGAAGACGTGCCATTCCACCTTCAAGCTGTGGGACCTTCTCTTCCTTCTTCATAGGGAAGATCAGCTTCACACCGACAAACCAGCCGATAAGAAGAAGAATCATAGCCAATGGGAAACCTGCCACAAGCCAGTCTGCATATCCGAACGACAGATCAGAGTATGCGCCTGCCGCTCCTGCAATCAGGGAGATTGCAAGAAGATTGGCTCCCGAACCGGTCAGGAAGGCACTTGCACCTATATTCACCTGGAAGAGGTTCTGGAGAACCAGATTTCTACCAAAGTTGTTTCTATTGCCCTGACTCGCTCCGAAGATTGCAGCGATGACCATGAAGATAGGCAACAGGATTGTAGCCTTCACTGTCGTTGCTGAAATGAACATCGACAAGACCACGTTGATGATAAGGAAGCTGAAGAATATACCGGCAGCACTTTTACCGAATCTCAGCACAAACCAAAGAGCAAATCTCTTTGCGACTCTTGTCTTGACAAGCATACTTGCCAGAACAAAAGAAAGGATATTGAGCCACATCACAGGGTGGCCAAGCTGTGCAAAGGCCTCTTTCTGAGGTACAACCCCGCAGAGAACCAATGCAAGAATAACCAACAGGGACGTCAGATAACTCGGAACAGCTTCAGTGATCCACAGGATGATGGATGCAATGAAGATAGCCAGCATCGCATAGTTGTTGTCTATGAAATCTTCCGTCGCCATAGTTTGCGCCTTGGCGTTGATTTCAGATTCTGGTTCTGCAGGAAGTTCAGCCGTCAGTTCTTCCGTATGTTTTTTTACGATGCCGTCATAGCTCTTCTGTCCCTTCTCTGAAAGGGTGACAGAGCTTTCAGCCCCTTTCCTGAGATCCACATTGGCAAGATTGTCGATGAAAGGAATCTTGAAGACGCACAGAAACAGCACGAATGACAGTATCGCCAACGGCATACCCAGACGCGCCATCCATTTTTCAAAACCGGATTTCTGCATCTTCGGCAGTTTCTCCACCTTATAATTATTCATGTCCAGCGGGTCAAACTCCTGCTGCTGGTCCAATTCTGTGTTCTTGTCGGTCATAGTTGTTTGGTTTAAAAGATTGCCACGTCGCTACGCTCCTCGCAATGACGTAAGGACAACAGTCACTCATCGATAAAGTACGTAATCCTCCGTAACGCCACGTCATTGCGAGGCCCTGTAAGGGCCGTGGGTCACCTTCGAGAACTCGATAACCTTGAAGGGGAGCTTCTCACCTACCTTAACGGTGGTGCCATCCTCCTTAACGCACTGCTTAGCCGAAGCGAAGCCCTCAATCTGGTCGTTCAGAGCAACTACTGCGCCCTTCTCGTTCACCTCGGTTACAGTACCCTCGTGTACGGTGTCAACTGCAAACTGAGCCTCGAACTCGTTCCAGGGGTTCTCCTCGAGCTGCTTGTGACCGAGGCTGAGGCGACGGTTCTCTTTGTCGATACCGAGAACGATAACGTCGATGTCGGCACCAAGCTGAGTGAGCTCTGCGGGGTGCTTGATCTTCTTAGTCCAGCTCAGATCCGAGATGTGGATAAGACCGTCGATACCCTCTGCGATCTCAACGAAGATACCAAAGTTGGTGAAGTTGCGAACCTTAGCGGTGTGCTTCGAACCGATAGGATACTTCTCGTCGATGCCCTCCCAGGGATCCGAGGTGAGCTGCTTGATACCAAGCGACATCTTGCGCTCCTCACGATCGAGAGTCAGAACTACTGCCTCTACATCGTCAAGTCG
>JAZOPY010000055.1:0-26329 GCA_045655825.1 Candidatus Cryptobacteroides sp.
ACGAGGTCCTGGTACACCACGCGGCCTGCGCCGAGGTTGAGGTGACCTACCTCTGAGTTACCCATCTGGCCCTCTGGAAGACCTACGGCCTCGCCGCATGCCTTGAGGGTGCTCATAGGGTACTGCTTGCGGAGACCCTCGATGTAAGGTGCTCCCTGTGCGTAGATGACATTAGACTCATCCTGTCTGCCCTCGCCCCATCCGTCGAGGATCATAAGTAGAACTTTCTTGTCCATAATATGTGTTTGTTTAATTATTAGCAATTTGCGGCGCAAAGATACAATTTTCTATTTATATTTGTGTGGATATATCCGTACGTTTATATGAAGAAAATATTTGTTTCAATATTTTTTCTGTCTCTGATCTCCGTTGCTGCTTCCGCACAACTTCGCATTGTTGCATATAATGTCGGAGCCTTTTCAAAATATTCCGAAGACAGTACCCATGATATTGCAAAGATGATGCATGAAGCAGGTGCGGATGCTGTGGCGGTATGTGAGCTGGACAGTTGCAATCGTCGTCACGCGACATTTCAGCTGGAGAAGTTTGCCGAGGCTCTTGGTGGCTGGGATTTCAGGTTCGGAGCTGCGATGAAGTGGTCTGGTGGAGCATACGGTACAGGTGTTGTGACGGAATGTGAGATCATTGATGGTTTTGATATAAATCTGCCTAAAGGCGATGGATATGAACCGAGGGTATGTGTGGTGTCAGAGACTTCAGATTATGTGATAGCTGCAGTACATCTTGATCATAGCAATGACACTGTCCGCCTGGAGCAGATCCGGTTGATAACTGAAAAGCTCAGGGACAGGTACGGCAGTTCGCGCAAGCCGGTCTTTCTTTGCGGAGACCTCAACGCAACACCCGACAGTCCGACGCTCAAGCAGATTTCAGAGGATTGGACAGTCCTGTCAGATCAGACGCCGACCTTCCCGTCGGACCGTCCTCGTATATGTATTGACTACATACTGGCTCTGAAGAACCGTGCAAGATATAAGGTCGTAGAAACTGCTGTATTGACACAGTTCGAATCAGCAGACGTAACAAAAATGTCGGATCATCTTCCGGTATTTGTTGAAGTAATGATAAAGTAAACAACAGCATATGGCAAGAAAGAACAGTCGCGGCAGGGGCCGTGGAAAGAAGGAAAAGAAGGTGTTTCCACAAGTGGTGGGTAAGGTGCAGATGACCCGTGAGGGCTATGCATTTGTGATAGCAGAGGGAGAGGACGACGATGTCTTTGTCAAGGCATCCAAGACCCGTGGAGCGCTTCATGGAGACCTCGTGCGCGTCAGCGTGACCCGAGAGAAACTTGACCGCCAGCGCAGGGAGGGAGAGATTGTAGAGATCATCGAAAGGTCGCCGAGACCTTTCATCGGAATATTGCATATTGTCGGAAATCAGGCGTGGGTGCTCATGCAGAGCCGTTTCATGCCGTATGACATCACCATTCCGTTCACAGAGTCGGACAGGGAGCGTTACCGCAGACATAAGGTCAAGAGTCAGTCCATGGCTGAGCCTAAGGACGAAACCGGATACCTCAAGCCTCTTGGTGACGAGCTCTACGCTATTCATAAGGTCTACGAACTCGGCGAGGACGGCTACGGAAAGCAGGAACTCAAGGCGCGCTCGGGAATGAAGGTGGCGGCAGTTGTGGACGACTGGCCTCGTCATGAGATGAGCCCGCGCGGACGTATCGTCGATGTGCTCGGAGAGCCGGGCGAGAACGACACTGAGATGCATGCCATCCTCGCAGAATATGCACTTCCATATAAATTCGAATCAGAGGTGGCGAATGCCGCTGACAGAATATCAGAGGATATTACAGCCGAGGACCTCAAGGGCCGCAGGGACTTCCGCGATGTGCTCACATTCACCATCGACCCTAAGGATGCCAAGGACTTTGACGACGCCCTCTCGTTCCGCAGACTCGAAAACGGAAACTATGAGGTCGGAGTCCATATCGCAGACGTGACCCACTATGTGCGTCCGGGCGACCCTGTGGACAAGGAGGCGCAGGAGCGCGGAACATCTGTCTACCTGGTCGACAGGACAGTGCCTATGCTTCCGGAGAAGCTCTGCAACAAGGTATGCTCGCTTCGTCCGAACGAAGAGAAACTGACATTCTCGGCAGTGTTTGAGATCACTCCGCTCGGCCGTATCGTCAGCCAGTGGTTCGGCAAGACGGCAATATATTCAGACTTCAGATTTGCATACGAGGAAGCTCAGGTCATCATCGAGGCTGGAGCCGGAGTTGCGCATGAAGGGGTGCCTGCCGAGGTGGCGGACGCTGTTCTCGTGCTGCACGGCCTTGCTACGAAGCTTCGCAAGAAGAGGTTTGCAGCAGGAGCGATCAACTTCGACCGTCCTGAGATGAAGGTTGAGGTCGACGAGAAGGGCCGCCCTGTAAATGTATATCAGAAGGTTACGAAAGAGGCCAACTGGCTCATAGAGGAGTTCATGCTCCTTGCCAACCGCACGGTAGCGGAGTTTGTCGCTACAGGTTGCAAGGGCGTTGGCCCTGAGCCTGCCAAAGGCGCACGCAAGCAGGCGAAGACATTCGTCTACCGTGTGCACGACGAGCCGAATCAGGAGAAGCTCCAGAATCTCCGCAACTTCATCAGTAACTTCGGCTACAAGATGGGTCCGACAACCAACGGAAAGGAGATCTCGAAAGAGCTCAACAGCCTCTTTGTCGCTGCCAAGGATACTCCGGAGTACAATGCCATCGAACTGCTTTCTCTCCGTACTATGGCGAAGGCTCGTTATGATACAGAAAACCTTGGCCACTATGGACTTGCATTCAAATACTATACGCACTTCACCTCGCCGATCCGCCGTTATCCTGACATGCTTGTGCACAGGCTTCTGGCAGCATATCTGGACGGGGCAGAGTCTGCAAAGAAGGACCTTTACGACAAGCTCTGCAAGCATGCTTCCGAGCGCGAGATCGTAGCTGCTGAGGCAGAGCGCGCAAGCATCAAGTACAAGCTCGTGGAGTTCATGCAGGACAAGGTGGGATATGTCTTCGGTGGAAACGTCTCAGGCCTCACCGAGTGGGGAATGTATGTGGAGATCGAGCCTACCAAGATCGAGGGAATGGTGCCTCTGCGTGACATCCGCAGCGACTACTTCGAGTTCGATGCAGACCACTACCGTCTGGTCGGAAAGCGCACCGGTATCGTATATAACCTCGGTGATCCAGTACGCATCCGCGTCAAGAAGACCAACCTGGAGCAGAAACTCCTTGATTATGAGCTGATAGAGACCGGTCTGGAGGAGCGCGTCTACGACCGCATCGACTACGAACACGGCCGCGGCACATCCTTCATCAAGGGCGAAGACGGCTCATTCGACAACGTCACCGTCGGCATCAACAAGGCCGCCCGCAAGGAGAAGGTCCGCAAAGCCATCCAGGAATCAAAACGCAAATCCCGCAAGGCTGCCGGCAAGAAGACTGCTGAAAAGGCTCCGCGTTCGGGTCGAAAGTCCGGCAAAAGGGGATAGGGTCAGTTGTCACTTGAAAACTAGCTTATTATGAAAAATGCTTGCTGATTCAGCAAGCATTTCTTTTAAAGAATTTTATTGAGCCCAGTAACCAATGTATAGCGGCTCATTGTCCGAAGGTTTCATGTCCCAAGGTATGAAGTAGCAAGTGCCGGAATAATCCGCATCTACCAGTTCGATATAATATCCACTATTGGTGACGACTATTTCATGGATGTTCGGGTATGATAGGAAAAACCATCCGTTTCCCCAATGAGCGATAGTCGTAGGGATATATTCACCTATCATTTTTAAGCGTTTGTCAGTCTCTTCGCTTGCATCTTTTCCTGGTTCAGCAAGATATCCTGCGAGTATAGTCTCCAGTTCGCGGTTCATGTATAATACCTTCTTGTCAGATTTGATGACAGGGGTGAAATACATGATGCTCTCAGGCGTTGCACTAGTTTTAAGGCTATCTGCAAAAGGTGTTGGATATGTTTCGTAGTTGATATTACAATCATATTTGATGACCTTTACCTGAAGAGGTAGAGTCAGATATTTAGAGTCATGCTCACCCTGCGGATTGTTTTCGCAGAAATGTTTGATGAATATGTCATTATACTCACTGACAACAGCCCCTTTTGCAACGAGTTCAGACCATTGTTCCCATTTAGCAAAGAACTTCTCGAAATCAATGTTGCTGAATTGGGGCCTCTCATAGCGCGGCAGCAGGCTTAGAAGAAGTCGGCTTTCGTGTTCATAATAAATACCATAACTGGATGGGAAGTTTACTGCGTCCTTTGGAGAAACCTGTGCATCAAGATTTAGCCATGCAAGTGCGCAAAGTGCTGTTGCGATAAGTCTTTTCATGACGGAAGTGATTTGAACTAAGTGAGTTTAATACGATAGCCTCACCACGCTAGACGGCATATCCTCGCTGAAGGTCAGCGTGCTTGGCATCTGGGTGAGGGTGCCGTCCGGTTCGATGCGGAACACCTGAAGCGAACGGTCATCGCGGCAGGCTACTACAAGAATCTTGCCGTCTGGAGTGATCATGAAGTTGCGCGGATGGCGCCCTGTGTGGGCATAGCCGATCTTCTCCAGCTTGCCATTCTTCAGCACCTTGAATATGCTGATGCCGTCGTTCTCAAGGCGGTGCGATGTGTAGAGCCATTGTCCTGAAGGGTGCATGTGTATGTCGGCGCTTCCGCCTGCGTTGACCTCGTCGGCCTGAATGCGCTGCACCAGCTTGAACGCCGGCTTCTTCTTGCCGCTCATTTTATATACCAGCACCTCTCCGCTGAGCTCGGCGATGCAGTAGAGCATCCTTCCGTCGGCGCTGAACTCCATGTGGCGTGGCCCGCTGCCCGCAGGACATTCAATGTCTTCAATATGTGTAAGTTTCAGTGTGCCAGGGACTTCCGATGTGCCTTCTCCCTTGCCGGTCTTCAGCAGTCTGATGACGTCCGCACCAAGGTCGCTCGCCAGGATATATCCTTCCGCATTCGGCACCGCCTTCAGCTGGTGGATGTGCGACGACTCCTGCCTTCCCTCCACCGGGCCGTTTCCCTCAAAGCATATCTGCTCCACCCGCTCGCCGATCTTTCCGTTCGCGATAGGGAACACACTCACCGAGCCTCCGCTGTAGTCCGCAGTCATCATATATGCGCCAATATACTGCTCCGCATAATGCATCACAAAGCACGGATCCGCTCCGGTCTGGCGTCTGTCTGCTGTCTTCTGTATGGTCATGCTCCCGTCCTCGGCCGCGTTCACCTGGAAAGAGCACGCTCCCGAGCCTTCACCCACCTCGCTCACCGCGAATATCTGCCCAGCCTCGGCCAGCGCGTATGATGCATTCTTCGCCTGGGCCTTCGCCTTAAGCGTAAACTCAAGAGTCTGGCAGTCTAGGTTATATATGTAGAGATGCTCGCCGTATGTGCCTATCACTAGGTCGATGTCGTTCTGAGCCTTTGCGCAGAACAATCCTCCGGTCAGGAGGGCTATTGTAAGTATGGTTTTCTTCATGAATGCTGTGTTCTTATAACAATTTGGGGCCGGATTTTACCATTCATCCCTCAATTTCTGCAGTTCGTCGGGATTCTCGGCTCGAGGTATTGCCAATCTGCTGAAAAGCAGTACCTTTGCACTCGGTTATTAGTTTTAGTGTTATTAATTATGTGGTTAGTATGAGGCCTCTTCGCGTGAGCGACGATGTCTCATTTTGTTTTATATAGGTCCTTGAGAGCTTCAGTTTCCTGACCTTTTCACGTATCTACAAATTTAAGAATAAAAAATAAGAATCAGCCAGAATGGACAATATTGTTCTTTCTGGCTGATTCTAGCTTAGGTTTATGATTACCATCTTCCGTGCACTCTTTTATGACATCTTTGAGCTCTTTCAGTAATCAGGATTTTCTCTGCCTCTTTCTTTGAGAGCCTGATCCTGTACTTCTGCCAATAGAGATCCTTGATCATCTCAACCTTTGCCTGACTAATAGTTTTTCCATTCATAGGTTTGCTTGGTCTTCCGCAGATCACCATTTCCATTCCTGACTTCCTGCGGTCTTGCCTACCAGTCTTCTTTGCATCCAGCTGCAATGGTGAAGCAAGCAGGAGTATCATTGCTGATACCATTAGAAAACTTCTCTTCATAGCTTTGTCAATTTAATGGGTTCAACATTAGTCTTTCTTGAGTACTCAGCTATTTTAGACAAGAGCAGGCGAGGAAGGTTTAACTGGCGGTCAGTGCGGAATCTGTTTCAGGATTAGACGCTCACAGGTTTACGATAGTGCTTGACAGACAGGATGTCCTCGCCAAGCGCAACCTCAATCTTAGCGATGGTCGCGATGGTGAAGTTGTGACCTCCCCCAAGCCATTTGGAGATTTCGGACTCCCTTTTATTCATAGCTTTTGCCAGATCGCTTTGTGTCCAGCCTTTACGCTTGAGAATCTCCTCAATACGCTCTCCGATATCTACCAGCAATTCATGATGGCGGCTGGTCTCTTCAGGAATACGAGCCGTAAGTTCGTCAAATAATGGATCAGGATCGGCGTAATATATTGTAGAATTGTTCATGTCAGTCAATGTTGATTGTAAGGTTGGTAATTGTCTGATATAAGTCAATGCCGTTTTTCTCCAGCTTTCTCAGTTCACTATCAATATTCTGCAAGGTGCTGACAGTGGCTGATAACAGCTCGTCTTCATCATAGGTTTTGGTCTTCTTTTCACCTCCACCTCCGAGGATGAGGAGTCTGTCAGATATTCTTATGCAATATAGCCTTAGTGTTCCGATTTCTTTGTGCTTTCTTGGTGTGGTGTATAGTGGTAGGGCACATACCCTATCAAGCATCTTGCCTTCAGGTCGAAAGTATTGTTCCTTTGCACCTTTACTCATGATTGTCTGAATTGATTTTAGTATTCTATTGAAGTCATCATTAATAGACGTTATACCATTGTCTTTGAAGTTGATCATGAACTCTTTAAACTCAGTGTTCTCTTTTCCTTCTATCTTGATGGAATATATATCTGCGACTTCTGTCAATCTGAATGGTACAAATTCAACACTCCTCATATCCTTGTATTTATTGCGACAAATATATGTACAATTCTTTATATTACAATGATTTTATCAAAAAATAAATTCACTTATAAGTGAAGAAGCGTTTATGGGAGACAAACGACTGCGAACTCATTTGTCGGCTGTCTTCCGGTATTCTTGAATACAACTCGTCAAAGATTGGGTCGGAGTAGTGTACTGTTGGCATGTCAAAGTTTTCGTAGTGAGTCACAACCATTGTGGTAAGCTTGTTCACAAGGGAGAGTTAAATGAAAAGTGGTTATTTCCAAAATGGAAACAACCATGCAGCACGGAGCAGCCCTCGGCGGCAAAATCGAGTGGCTGATCCGGTTTATGGAGGGGAAGAGGCCTAGCTAACATTTTCAATATGTGACGATTTTCTGACAAGATGTCAGTAATTTAAAGAGGGAATATTCTTTGTAGACTCAATTTTAATAATCTTGTTAATGTTTTATGAAATTCAGAAGGCAATTGTTTAAATATCTTGATATTAACGGAGCGCTGGCAATGTTGTCCAAAGGAACGTTACAGTTCACAAACTCATTCTATTTCAATGATCCATTCGACTGTCATCCTTCATTGATTGATTTTTCCAGTGATCCCGGAGGACGTTATGGTGATGTGTTTAAAGATTGGATTCGGGCAGAAAAGCGCAATACTCACGATAGACTGCGTGAAAATACCTGGATATGTAGTTTGTCCAAGATAAAAGACTCTTTATTGATGTGGAGTCATTATGCAAATAATCACAAAGGTGTTTGCGTTGAACTGAATATGGCTCATGTTGTCAAATATTTGGATGGAAGATATGGAACTGTGGTAAATAATGTTGGGATTGAAGTCCAATATAAAGATATTGTGCAGAAGCCGGATTATTTCAAAAATTTTCAGAATTATCACGAATATCAGATATCCACAAAAGGCAAAGATTGGGAGTATGAACAGGAATGGCGTCTGTATATCATTGACCCATCTCCAATGTATATGGCTCTACCTTATAAACCGAAAAATGGGGTATTTGAGGATTGGAAGAGAACGCGCGTTTATCCAGTGTTAGGGGGAGAATGTTTCGAGGCGATTTATCTTGGTGCGATGATGTCTGATGAAGATAAGCAGAGCGTAATTCGTTTGGCAAGGAAACTCAATAAAGACATCAAGATATATCAGATGACCGTGAACCCAGATGCGTTTAAACTGGATGTTAGTGAGATTGAGAAATAAATTATTATCTTTGTTGATGCGTTGGAAGCAACGTGATGTGAGCAAGGTTTTTCAAAAAACGACATATATTAATTGCGTTAGCATTGATGGGTAGACTGTGTTCGTGGCGTGGCTATCCTTCTTGCTGATGAGTAGCATGCTATGAACGACATCAAGCAGTTTGACAATATCATCCAGACCGTTGCGGATGATCTGAAGGATCAACTCCGTGAGGGGGGCAAGGTCAGTGTGGCTTCTGCGTGTTTCTCTATATACGCCTACGAGGCACTGAAAAAAGAATTGGCTGATGTCGATGAGTTCAGATTTATTTTCACTTCTCCGACTTTCATTAAGGAACATACTGCGAAACAGAAGAAGGAATTCTACATTCCCCGTTTGCAGAGGGAAAGAGCTTTGTTTGGTTCAGATTTCGAGTTAAGACTTCGCAATCAGATGTCGCAGAGAGCAATCGCAAGGGAGTGTGCTGAGTGGATTCGCGTAAAGGCAAAGTTCAAGACAAACGTGTCAGGTGGTGTTATAAACGGATTTCTTACTTGCCACAATGCAGAGGAGAAGTTTGTTTATATGCCTTTCAATGAATTTACCACCACTGAACTTGGTTTGGAGAGGGGTAATAATCTATGTCCGACATCTATTCGCCTGGCTTCTCCGATGTCTGAGAAGTATATCCGTGATTTCAATGAACTGTGGAAGGATGAGAAGCAGTTTGCTGATGTTACTGAGCAGATAATTGATAACATATCCAATGTCTATAAGGAGAACTCACCGGAGTTTATTTATTTTATCACGCTTTACAATATCTTCAATGAGTTCTTGGAGGATATTTCTGAAGATGTCTTACCGAATGAGGCTACTGGGTTCAAGAGTAGTCAGGTGTGGAATAAACTCTATGACTTTCAGAAGGATGCTTCTCTTGCCATCATAAACAAACTTGAGAAGTATAACGGATGTATTCTTGCAGACAGCGTAGGTTTGGGAAAGACATTCACGGCGTTGTCTGTTATCAAATACTATGAGAATAGGAACAAGTCTGTACTCGTACTGTGCCCCAAGAAGTTGAATGACAACTGGATTACATATAGGAGCAATTATGTGAATAATCCGATTGCTAAAGACAGGCTGAGATATGACATTCTTTTTCATTCGGATCTTTCAAGAGCTGGCGGCCAGACAAATGGTCTCGAACTGAGTCATATCAATTGGGGTAACTATGATCTCGTAGTCATAGACGAGTCCCACAATTTCCGTAATGGAGGTAAAGTTACAGGAGGTGATGATGAGAATCCGAAGGAGAATCGTTATCTGAGACTGATGAATAAGGTCATCAAGGCTGGTGTCAAGACAAAAGTCTTAATGCTGTCAGCAACTCCTGTAAACAACCGTTTCAATGATTTGAAGAATCAGTTGCAATTGGCCTATGAAGGCGAGACTGATCGTATAGACTCGGTTCTGGAAACCAATAATTCAATTGATGATATTTTCAGACAGGCTCAAAAGCAATATAATATCTGGTCTAAGTTCCCAACTGAACAAAGGACGACAGACAAGTTGTTAGCAATGTTGGATTTTGACTTCTTTGAAGTTCTGGATGCGGTAACAATTGCCCGGAGTCGAAAACATATAGAAGCGTATTACGATACTAATGCAATTGGAAAGTTTCCGACAAGACTTCAACCTATTTCGAGAAGACCTTCGTTGACCGACTTACCAAAAGCTATAAACTATAATGAGATTTATGAACAGTTGCAGAAACTGAATCTTGCGATATACACTCCGTCTGCATTTATCCTCGCCAGTGCCCTGCATAAGTACGTAGACGTTGATGATGAGATGGGACATCGGTTGACCCTTGAAGGTCGAGAAATGGGTATTAGGAGACTGATGAGTATTAATATGCTCAAGCGACTGGAGAGTTCCGTCAATTCGTTCCGTTTGACATTAAATAGGATAGAAAGTGTTATTGCTGATACGATTGCAAGGATTGATCGTCGAGAGGAAAAGCTAAATGTAGAAGATGCTCTTGTTCACGATTGGGATATTGATGACCAGGATAACGATATGTTCATCGGAACAAGAAAGAATCAGATCCTTCTTGCTGATATGGATTATGTCTCGTGGAGGAAGTACCTGTCTCAGGACATGGAGACATTGCAGTTGATTCTGTTCATGCTTGAAGATATCACCCCTGAGCATGATAGCAAACTTCAGCAGTTGATGGCTGACTTGGAGAATAAGTTTAGGAATCCTATCAATGAGGGTAATAGGAAAGCTATCATCTTCACGGCGTTTTCGGATACAGCACTTTACCTGTACGATTGTCTAGCTCAGAAGATAAAGGATACGTACTGCTTGAATGTGGCGCTGATTACAGGAGATGTGGAAGCAAGAAGTACATTGAAACTGAAAGAGAAACTTGACTTCAACAAAGTACTGACTCTCTTCTCTCCGATTTCAAAAGAAAAGGAAGCGATATATCCGCATATCAAAGAAAATATCGATGTGTTGATTGCAACTGACTGTATCAGTGAAGGTCAGAATCTGCAGGATTGCGACTGGCTTCTTAATTATGATATTCACTGGAACCCGGTCCGTATCATCCAGCGTTTCGGACGTGTAGACCGTATAGGTTCAAGGAATAATGTGATTCAGTTGGTGAACTACTGGCCGGATATGACTCTTGATGAATATATAGACTTGAAGGGTCGTGTAGAGGCAAGAATGAAGGTTTCGGTTATGACTGCAACTGGAGATGATAATCCTATTTCTCCGGAAGAACAAGGTGATCTTGATTATAGAAAGGCGCAGTTGAAGAGACTTCAGGAAGAGGTGGTCGATATTGAGGAGATGAATACAGGTGTGTCAATCATGGACTTGGGGTTGAATGAGTTCCGTCTGGATCTTTTGGACTATATGAAGTCTCACGAGGATGTTGAACTTACACCATATGGACTGCATGCTGTGGTGGAGGCAACTGAGCAAGCCAAACCGGGAGTGATCTATGTGCTGAAGAACAGGATGAACGATGTGAATATAGACAAGAAGAACAGGCTTCATCCGTTCTATATGGTCTATATCTCTCAGGATGGAGAGGTTATCGTGAATCATCTTTCTCCAAAGGAGCTGCTTGATAAGTTCAGGAGTCTCTGTAAGGGAAAAGCAGAACCAGATAAGTCGCTCTGCAAGTCATTCAATGCAGAAACCAAAGACGGCCTGAAGATGCAGAAATACTCTGAGCTACTCGGCTCCGCAATCTCATCCATCATCACCGTCAAGGAAGAAAGCGACATCGACAGTTTCCTTGGAGGCTGTCAGGGAGAATTGTTTACAAAGGAGATCCGGGGTCTGGACGATTTTGAATTGATTTGCTTTTTGGTTGTAAGATAAAATATAACGACATGAATAATAATAGGAGGCAAAAGTTACATAGGTGTAGCTCATCATTGAAATATGTTAATCTGAAGTTGGAATATGTTGTAGAGAAGCTTAGTTCACTGTTAAATTTCAAGCAAGAAATCAATGAATTAAGCCAGACAATATCTGATACTGTCCAAAAATTAGAACAGATATATGCAGAAGAACAAAATGCCTATGATTCATTACCTGAAAATCTTCAATTTTCAGATATAGGAATGAATATCGACTTTGCCATGAGTGATATTCAGGATGCTCAAAATGACACAGAAAAGCTGTTGGAGCAACTTGATGCTCTAGAGGAAACGTATTTCCAATTCCTTTCTACTTATAATCCACAGCCTCTGATAAGTAAAATAGAGTCTGTTACGGAAGTAATAGAAGACGCAAAAGAAAGTATAGAGTACGCTACTCAAAAGTAACCATGTACGGACTGCCTCATACGACGGAGATCAGGAAGCAGTTGCCTAAAAAGGCGATTTATGCGAAGTTCGAATTGAAGCCGGCTCAGAGAGACGGTTTTGATGCGGATGTGAGCCGTATTGATATTGTGGCTGTGGTCTCACCTACGACTGTTCCTGCAATTGCAGCCGGAGAGAATATCAAAGAGTTTTATGTGTTGGCAGTGCAACTGAAGAATAAGGATTATGATGAGAAGAATATTGCGATGCTGTCAAAACTGATTCCACAGAATATTCTATTTGTGTTGCAATATGAAGATGAAATACAGTTGGCTGTATATCATACAAAACTGATAAGGTCAAACTGGAAGTCCACGGCCGATACAGAGATTCGACTATTCGGACTTAATCTCGATACTATCTGGGAGAATATTATCAAGGATATCGGCGAGATACAGGTGCAGGAAGGAAAGACACTGAAGGAGCAGATTCAAGATGATGAGAGATTAGCAAAGTTGAAAAAGCAAATAGAAGAGTTGGAACGGAAATGCAGAGCAGAGAAACAGCCGAGGAAAAGGCTTGCATTATATGAACAATTAACAACATTGAAGAAACAATTATAGTTATGAAAAGGAGAGATGTAATTATTGTCGTAATTTGTATCGCTACTGCACTTGTTTGCATTGGGCTGACATTTTGGGGCAATCTTAAAAACAATGGCGTGCTTACAACGGATGCCTTTATGGGTGTCGTTGCAGCATTGATAGGAGTTTGTTCTACGATAATAGTGGGATTTCAGATAGCAAGTTACCTTGAATTAAGAGAGACAAAACAACAGGTAGAGATAATTAAAAAGGAACGAGAACGGTTAGAAGATTTATCTAAGCAATTATGCAGAGCAAGAAATGGTCTTGCAAATGCTTTTGTAGCAATTGCTGATACATCTGTCAATAAAGAAGTACGCTTGGTATCAAGAATGTCAACTATTTTAATGGATGCTGATAACTTACTTGAAATGGACGAACGAAGTTCAGTAATAATACGAAATAGGTACAAGTTATTTTATAAAGAATTACAAGACGCCACTCATTATGATATTGCAAAACTAAACGTTTTTTATGAGAGATATAAACATATTATTATTCCTCAGGAGATTGAACATTATGCAGAAATATCAAAATTACACTTTGATATATTAGACATTCTTAATAAGCATATTGACTAGTAAATTCAACTTAATGGATTAAGCAGAATTATGGATTTAAAAGAATTTACAAAGCAGACTCTGATACAAATTGTCGAGGGTGCAAAAGAAGCAAATGATGCGATTACTGCTAATGATGCTAAAATACCCACTCATAATATAGCAAACAAAAAGAATTATATCTATGAGGGAGATGATTACCGTCATGTTATTGATGTTGATTTTGATGTTGCAATAACTGCGACCGAGTCAGAAGGTTCGAATGGGGTAGCCTCTCTGAAAGTGGCATCTTTCATCAATATAGGTGGAGGTGTTGATGCTAAGACTGAAAATCAGACAATTAGTCGAATTAAGTATACATTGCCATTAATGTTGGCAAAGAATTAAACAAAAATAGAATGGATAAGATTAAACTTAGCAAAAATCAGAAGGTTATACTTAATAGCTTGCGTGATGGGGATTATCCCGCATCAATACCAGATAAAGATATTGATGACATTTTTGTGTTAAAAGAACTTAATCTTATCACAGCAATTGAGGTCAGCGATAAATCTGGGAGAATGTTGATATGTCCAGATTTGACTGATAGAGGGAAGGCATACATAGCGAGTAATCCCACATTGAAAAATCCTACAATTTGGGATGACAAAAAGTATATTATTAACACAATCATATCTGTAGCAGCTTTAATTGTTGCTATTATAGCTTTGTTCAAGTAGTTATGGAAAAACTGAATATCATTACGGCGGAGATGGCCGAGAAGAATATTGAGATATTGGGGCAGATGTTCCCGAATTGTCTTACCGAGAAGAAGAATGATGAAGGTAAGATAGTGAAGGCTATCGACTTCGATAAGTTACGTCAGGAACTGGCTGACAGTGTTGTGGAAGGTCCGGAGGAGCGTTATCAGTTCACTTGGCCGGATAAGCGTAATGCTATTCGCCTTGCAAACGCTCCTACGACAAAGACTTTGCGTCCGTGCCGTGAGGAGAGTGTGGATTTTGACAATACTCAGAATCTTTACATTGAGGGAGATAATCTTGATGTGCTAAAAATACTTCGTGAGAACTATCTCGGTAAAGTTAAAATGATTTATATTGATCCACCATACAACACAGGTAATGACTTTGTATATAATGACTACTTTTCCCAGACCTCATCGGAATATATTGCTGAAAGCGGGCAGTTTGACTCAGATGGTAATCGTCTTGTGCTCAATACAGAAAGCAATGGACGTTTCCATACAGATTGGCTTAATATGATATATCCGCGTTTAAAAGTTGCCAAGGATCTACTAACGGATGACGGGGCAATCTTTGTCTCTATTGATGATAATGAGCATTCAAATTTGCTTAAAATAATGAATGAAATATACGGTGATGAGAATTATGTGGATTCAATTGTTTGGGATAAAAAGGCTTCAGCTAAAGGTGTGCCTCCTCAAAGTATGATGGTCAACGTTCATGAATATATTGTCGTTTATAGAAAAGGCCCTAATTTTAAGTTTGTAGGTGAGAGTAGAGATGCGGAACGAGATGGATTCAAGAATCCTGATAATGACCCAAGAGGGCCGTGGAGGGAATCCAACATTAAGAGTACAACGAAACCGATAGAAGATGCATTTACGATTGTAGATCCCAATACAGGAAAAGAATATACTAATACGTGGGCTTTTTCTAGAGAATCACTAGAAAAAATGATATCAGAAGGGAGGATTCTTTGGAAAGAGCATCTCCCAAAGCAGAAAGAGTTTATGTATGAACTCACAAATGAGAATAAGGCGATTAAAAGCAGCTGGGGAGTATTTGATGCGCAAAGTACTACGGTATTCCTTAAACATTTAATACCTGAAGTAAAATTCGATAATCCCAAGCCTATTAATCTAATGAGTTATTTGCTTAAGGTCTCTTTAAGGGAGAATGCTATTGTCCTGGATTTCTTTTCAGGTTCGGCGACTACGGCTCACGCAGTCATGAAACTTAATGCGGAAGATAGTGGGAATCGTAAATTTATTATGGTTCAGTTGCCAGAACTAACTGATGAAAATAGTGAAGCCTATAAAGCTGGATACAAGAATATTTGTGAAATAGGAAAGGAAAGAATCAGGAGAGCTGGCAAAAAAGTTAAAGAAGAGGCTGGCCTTCATGCTCAGAGTCTTGATGTGGGCTTCCGTGTCCTGAAACTTGATTCTGCCAATGAAAAAGAAATTAAGCGTACTCCTCTGGAAGTTCCTGTTGAGCAGGGATTGTTTGATGCTATGCTTGACGATATGGTGGAAAATATCAAGGAAGATCGTACTCCAGAAGACCTCCTTTTCCAAGTCCTGCCGATGTGCAATCTTCCTCTATCTTGTAAAATCGAGACAAAGGAGATTGACAGCAAATGCGTATTCGTCGTTGAGGATGGCTATTTAGTCGCTTGCTTCGATGAAAATATCAACGAAGAAGTCATCACTGCTATCGCAAAGATGAAACCGTATTACTTTGTGATGCGTGACAGCAGTCTCGCCAACGATAACGTCGCCGACAACTTCGACCAGATTTTCAACGCATACAGTAAAGATACAATAAGGAGGATTCTATAATATGGCTTTATTGACCAATGTAGAAAAGGGAGGACTTGTTAAACTCTTTAATCGTGGAGGATATGTTTTAAATTTCTCCACACCGGATTTCGACGCATTTACTTTAGATAGTATTGGAGAAGCACTGTGTTGTAAATATGGCGTTTCAAAAGGAGCGTCCTTAAATCGTTATATTAGTGAAGCGGATGATCTCAATGCGGCGAAATTGTTGATTGACTTATTTGATCATTACGAAATGGTATACTCGAAAGAGATAGAAGGTACTAGCGAATATGCGCCTTTGTATCGTAAGTGTAAGCCAATCATAGAAAGAGTAAAAGGGGTGCTGAGTCATACGGTAATACCTGTTGACGATTTAAAAGGCAAATTCTCAAGTGATTATATCTCTACGCAGTTGGATATAATGATAAAAATGCAAGATGAAAATCCAACTGAAGCAATCGGAAAATCTAAAGAATTGATTGAGAGTTGTTGCAAGACAATATTAGAAAAGAATGGCGCGGTTGCAGATAAGAATTGGGATGTAGTCAGGCTTGTTGACGAAACAGTAAAGTTGTTAAAGATTACTCCCCGCGATATTCCTGATACTGTCCCAGAAGCAATAGCTATTAAAACTATCCTCGGCAATCTAAAAAATATTGCGGTTAATGTAGCCACCTTGCGTAATGCGTACGGTAGTGGTCATGGCAAGAGTGCTTCATATAAGGGACTAGAGACAAGACATGCCAAACTGGCAGTTGGAAGTAGTATAACATTAGTAAATTTCCTATGGGACTCATTTGAGAGACAATATGGAAAATAGGACACTTTTGTCATGAAATTCAATTTCAAAATACAACAATACCAGACGGATGCGGTGGAGAATACTGTTGAGGTGTTCTCGGGGCAGCCGTCTGTGACTAATCTTGCGTATCGTCGAGATTTAGGAGAGACTCTGGAGAAATCTGGAAATCTGTGGGATGATATTGAGACGGGATACCGCAATCACGAAGTGCAGTTGACCTCGGCTCAGTTGCTCGAGAATATTCGCAGGATTCAGGCTGAGTGTGGTATTACGCAATCTAATACGCTCGTGAAAGATCTTGGCGCCTGCAATCTTGATATCGAGATGGAGACCGGTACAGGTAAGACATACGTTTACATCAAGACTATGTTCGAGATGAATAAACGCTATGGCTGGAGCAAGTTCATTGTTGTGGTGCCAAGCATTGCAATCCGTGAGGGTGTGGGTAAGAGTTTCCGTATGCTGGAAGATCACTTTATGGAGCATTACGGAAAGAAGGCTCGTTGGTTCATCTATGACAGCAGCAGGCTGAAGAGCCTTGATGATTTCTCAAGTGATGCTGGTATAAATGTGATGATCATCAATACTCAAGCATTTGCAGCTTCTCTTAAGGAAGGGGCCAAGAATAAGGAGAGTCGTATCATCTACTCAAAAAGAGATGACTTTGCCAGTCGTCGCCCTATAGATGTGATTGCAGCCAATCGCCCGATCATCATTATGGATGAACCTCAAAAGATGGAGGGAGATGCTACAAAGACGGCTCTAAAGCGTTTCAATCCGTTGTTTGTACTTAACTATTCTGCTACCCATAAGACTAAGCATAACACAATATATGCTCTGGATGCGTTGGATGCATATAACAAGAAACTTGTGAAGAAGATTCAGGTTAAGGGTTTCGAGGTGAAGAACCTGCGTGGGTCATCAAGTTATCTGTATCTTGACAGCATAATCTTGTCAAAGAATAATCCTCCGATGGCCAAGATTGAGTTTGAGTATAATGGAAATACTGGTATTCGCAAGATGTCAAAGATTCTTGGCAAGGGAGATAAGTTGTATACCGCAAGTAACGGTCTTGGAGAGTATGTGGGTTTTGATATATCAGATATTGTTCCGGAGACAAGCTCAGTGCATTTCCTTAATGGATTGGTTCTGAAGAAGGGTGAGGTCTATGGTGACAATAACGAGTTGTCTATGCAGCGTGTGCAGATCCGTGAGACTATCGTTTCTCATTTTGAGAAGGAGCGAGAGCTGTTCTCACGCGGTATCAAAACATTGTCCCTGTTCTTTATAGATGAGGTTTCCAAATATAAGAGTTATGGGGAGGATGGTGATGTCATCAAAGGTAAGTTGTGGGAGATATTTGAGGAAGAATATAATGCTGTGTTGAGCGAGAAGATGTCTGTGTTTGATTCGGATTATCAGCGTTATCTCCGTAGGTTTGAGGTTTCAGACGTACATAACGGATATTTCTCAATCGATAAGAAAGGACGCTCTGTGAATAGTGAAGTCAAGCGTGGACGCGACATTTCTGACGATGCTTCTGCTTATGACCTGATTTTGAAGAATAAGGAAAGACTCTTGAGCTTTGAGGAACCGACAAGGTTCATATTCTCTCATTCCGCTTTGCGTGAGGGCTGGGATAACCCTAATGTTTTCCAGATATGTACGCTTCGCCATGCAAATTCGGCAACGGCAAAACGTCAGGAGGTTGGTCGTGGATTGCGTCTGTGCGTTGATAGTCACGGTAACCGTATGGACTATGAAACGCTCGGTGACAATGTTCACGAATTGAACAGACTTACAGTGATAGCTAACGAAAGTTATAGTGATTTTGTCGGTGACTTGCAGCGTGAGACACGTGATATTCTCCGTGAACGTCCTACTAAAGCAGATGTTGATTACTTTATAGGAAAGGTTGTTCATGTCGGTGATGAGAAACATATCCTTACTAAGGATGAGGCGACTGCAATTCGTTCGTATCTTTGGGAGAACGAATATATTGATGATAATGGTTTAGTAACGCCTCTCTACAAATCTGATTTGGCGGCAGGAACTCTTGTTCCGCTGTCGCGGAAACTGCAGCCTATGGCAGAGGGAATTCATAAACTCGTACAGTCTATCTTTGATGAGAAGTTAAGAGAAGAAATTCTCGCTGAGATGTTTGAGGACGGCAATGCTACTACAATATCTGAAAATAAACTCAATGAAAACTTCTCGAAAAAGGAGTTCCAGGAACTGTGGAAGAGCATAAATCATAAATATGCCTATACGGTTCACTATAATAGTGGTGAACTGGTTGAAAAGTCGATAAACAGCATAAATGCCAATCTTGATGTTGCTCAGATGCGTTATGTGGTAGTGACTGGTGAACAGCAGACTGTTGACGGATTTGGAAGTACTTCTTCTACATCGAAGAAGATGGGAACGGTTTCTACCACAAATGTTAAGTATGATCTTGTGGGAGAAATTGCCCGTGGCGCAACCCTGACAAGACGGTCAGTTGTGGCAATTTTGAAAGGCTTGAATCCTAGTAAACGCCTGATGTTCCAGAATAATCCGGAAGAGTTCATCAGGAATGTGATACGATTGATTAGGGAGCAGAAGGCGACAATGATTGTGGAGCATATTGCTTACAATCAGATAGAAGGCCGGTACGACAGTACGATATTCACTCAGGAGAAACAGAGTAAGTCTGTCAATAAGTCATATCAGTCGAAGAAGCATATTCTTGATTATGTCTTGTCCGATTCTGACATAGAACGAGATTTCGCTCGCGATATGGATATTTCTGATGAAGTGTGTGTATATGCAAAACTGCCTCGTTCATTCCAGATTCCTACCCCTGTAGGCAATTATGCTCCGGACTGGGCTATAGCTTTCAATAAACGTAATGTTAAGCATGTATTCTTCATTGCAGAAACAAAGGGCTCATTGGACTCAATGGAACTTCGTGGAGTGGAAAAAGCTAAGATTGACTGCGCCCGAAAATTGTTCAATAATATTTCGGACATTAATATCAGATATGATGCAGTCGATAATTTCGATGCATTGATGAATATATTGGCAAACTAAAATTGATATTTCCTACCTTTGTAAACAAACTCGTACTATGAAAGAAAGAGTACAATTAACTAAGGACGAAATCATAATGGGATTCGTAGCATCATGCATCGAGGATGTGGCGGATACTCTTGGAGTGGATTACTATGAGGTTTATAGGCGGATGGATGCTGTGAAGATGATTGATGAGTATATTATCCCTAATTATGAGGTTTTACATTCGGAAAGCCGCAGGAATGTGACAGATGGTCTGATTGATACACTTAAACGATGGGAGGAAGGCGTATGATTTTATATCATGGAGGAACGGAGGCTGTGATGCATCCGGATTGTAAGGCAGGAAGACCGGATCTTGATTTTGGTCAGGGATTCTATGTGACCTTGTTGCTGGATCAGGCTGAGGGCTTTGCAAATAGAAAGGCAAGGGATCGTAAGGCTAAACCCATAATCAGTGTGTATGAATTCGATTACGAGGCTGCGATTCAGGATTGTGAGTATCTTAAATTTGATTTCTATGACGAAGCTTGGCTTGATTTTGTGGTGGCTAGCAGGAATGGCATGAAACCGTGGGCTCAATATGATGTTGTGGAAGGAGGAGTGGCAAACGATAGAGTTATTGATACAGTCGAGTTGTATACAATCGGTATTCTGGATAAAGTATCGGCATTGGGAAAATTGTCAGAGCATCAGCCAAATCATCAGATTTGTATCTTGAATCAAGCAGTTCTTGATAAGTACTTGAAATTCATAAAAGTGATTGAGCTATGAGTGGAGAACAAAAAAGGAAACTCCGCAACATAATCCGTTGGCAGCGCATAGGGTGTATTGTGGTGAAGATCTCGGAGACTCTGGGTGTTTCTCTGAAGGAGGCTCTTGATCTTTTCTATCGAAGCGAGACTTGCCGTAGGTTTCACGATGAGGAAACGGGACTGTATCTTCAGGGTGATCTTTATGTGTTGAATGACTTTTTAGCTGAGATTGAAGCATAGATTTATCCGGCCGGCTGTCATAGATGTCGGCTTTTTTGTCCAGCAACATGAAAACAATCGAAGTAGTGGCGGCGATAATTGTCCGCGATGGGGAGGTGTTCTGCACTCAGCGTGGGTACGGTGAGTGGCAGGGCTGGTGGGAGTTTCCCGGCGGGAAGATGGAGGCGGGGGAGTCGCCGCAGGAGGCGTTGAAGCGGGAGATCCGCGAGGAGCTGGATGCGGAGATTGAGGTCGGCGCGCTTCTGGAGACGGTTGAGTGGGATTATCCGAATTTTCACCTGACGATGCACTGCTTCTGGTGCGCTCTGCAGTCAGATTCGCTCAGTCTGAAGGAACATCAGGCCGCGGCATGGCTCAATCCCGACAATCTGAGGTCGGTGAAATGGCTGCCCGCTGATGAGGGTCTGGTGGAGAAAATTATTGACAGTATCAGGAACAATGGTTAGTCAGATAACCTTTATGCACGGAGGTGTCGCAGTAAAGCGGCACCTCTTTTTTGTGCTAGTTGTTGGTGCAACTAAGATGTAACTTCATGATGCTATATTCAGATGTAGTATAACATGTATATATAACTTATTATATATAGTAATATAATATATATTATATATAAATAGATAAGCAAAAAGTCGCTGAAAGTCAATATTTTACATTTGGTTTTTGTTTCGTAGGTTTGCCTTCGGAAACGATGTTTTGCAGGGGGTTTTCTGCCGAACATGAAGTGCCTTGTAATAAAAGTTTAACAGTTAAAATGATTGCTTTATGAATAACGATGTTGTGATTTATCAGTCAAGTGACGGACTTGTGAAAATGGAGGCTATAGTTGATGCTTCTAATGAAACTATCTGGGCTACACAGAAGGCTATAGGACATCTTTTGGGCGTGGATAGAAGTGTGATAGCTAGGCACTTATCTAATATTTTCAAAGAGGAGGAGTTGGACAAAGAAGTGGTTTGTGCAAAATTTGCACAGACCACTCCACATGGTGCAATGGAAGGGGAATTTCAAACAAGAGATGTGCAATTCTATAATTTAGATGCTATAATTTCAGTTGGCTATCGCGTTAATTCTCGGAAGGCCACAGCCTTCAGGCAATGGGCAACTTCCGTTCTTAAACAGTATATGCTCAAAGGTTACGCTGTGAATCAGAATGCTGTTACTGAGCAGAAGTACGAGGATCTGAAGCGTGCTCTGGGATTGTTGGAGAATGTATTCGGTCAGAACCTGATTATGGCTGAGCAGCAGGCTAAGGAACTGTTTGCGGTCGTAAAGGATTATACCTATGCGCTGGATACTCTGGATGCATATGACTATCAGAGTCTTGAAATATCCGACACCACCCTTCAGGAGAAGTTCCGTGCGACCTATGAGAGTGCGATGGATGCAATTCGAAGTCTGAAGGAAAAGTTCAAGGAGAGCCAACTGTTCGGTGTTGAGAAGGATAAGTCATTCCATAGCAGCATCGGGCAGATATATCAGACCTGGGATGGGCAGGAGCTCTATCCAAGCGTAGAGGAGAAGGCTGCGATGCTTCTGTATCTCGTCGTGAAGAACCATTCCTTTGTGGATGGAAATAAGAGAATTGCTGCGACTCTATTCTTGTGGTTCCTTCAGAACAACGGCATCCTCTACCGTCCGGATGGCACCAAAAGAATCGCCGACGGTACCCTTGTCGCATTGACCCTGATGATTGCCGAGAGCCGAATGGACGAGATGGACATCCTTGTCAAGGTGGTCGTGAATCTCATAAACAGAAAACAATAAGGCACGGAGGTTATAAGCCTTGCTGACAGTCAACGTACTTTTTTCAGCTCCCGTCCATGAAAATGGCTGTTTTTATGGACGGGAGCCTGGAGCACATCGCCGGTTAAGCGACGAAGATATACTGGTTGAAGATATATTAGATAATTACTGGAACAGAGCTTCTGTTTCCATGTCTCGGTTCAACGAAGCTTTGATTTTTGATATATTCAATGCGTCAATCAAGCTTTGAATTTCATTGGCTGTCTCAAAAAGTATATAAAACTCCTGGAAGATAAAGTCATTGGCCCAATGTACTGCCGTTCCATAAGTTCCAAATGAAGCGTCTCCATCATTGACTAAGAATAATGGCTTTATGAAATTCTTTTTATTGCTAGAATACCATTCCAAGCCTACCCACCAGACCTCGACATTCGGGAATCTTGCGTCAATTTCTTTTTTGAAGTCATATACCTTAAATGCTCGCAGTTGTAGTATGAAGCGGTGGCCCAAAGTGACCAACGCTAAATCTTTGCGTGGAAATGAGGGATACTGCTTGTTAGTCATCAGTGGGAGATATCAAGAAATAATATCATTAATTGAATTGCGGGCATTAAAAAAGTGTATTCAAATTGATTTTTCTGAATACACTCTGTTTAATAAATTGGAACTTTATCAGTTGAAGTATTTTCCGTCGTTTGATGATTTATAATACTCTTATTTGGGGAAGAATTCATCGATCCATTTGTTTGCTACCGCTGCTTTATACGCTCCGCTAGCTTTACGAGCAAATTCTGTTCTTGTATTAAATTTTTTTGCCTCCTGCGATGTGTTCTCATAACCCCACTTTTTGTTGTGAGCGGTTCTTTTAGTCCTAAACCAGGTGTATTCTTTTACCCAACCATGCTTTCGTGCACTTACATATGCGGCATTGAACTTTTTAACGAATTCACTTACTCTTTTACAGGTCTGTGCAGCATTATAGCAATTTTCGTAACTATCCCAATATCCGCTTGGTTTCTGCATTTCTTTAAACCAGATGTAGTCGTCAAGCCATCCATTCCGTCTTGATACTTCATATGCGCTTCCGCATAGAGATGCAAATTCTCCTCTTGTCTGATATTTGAGAGCCTCTTCGTAGCAGGTCTCTTTCATCCACTTGTTACTTCCAATTTTACCAATAGAACCGGATTTCGCCCTATTTATGATTCGCCATCCCTTAGACTTGTATACCTCAATATGGTATCCTTCTTTTTCTACTCCTTCAGCAATGGTAAGATTGTCTTCCAATATTTTCATTTTCGGGATAGATAGTTGATTCTTTTTTGCAAAGAGATATACAGAGTCATTTTCCACAAAGATGTGTTCTTTGTCTCTAATATGAACGCGTCTCATGAGAGTCCTGCCTACATAGACAGACTTAAGATTCTCAAACTCATATGAATAAACACAATCGATCTTGTCCTTGGAGAAATCGATCCTGTCATCTTTTAACCATGTAAAATCGTCAAGCCAACCATTGACTCTCGCTTTGCTATATGCGGTTCCGTTATTGTCGTGAAACTCTCCTCTGCTTTTATATTTCTTCGCTTCATTTGTTACCCTTTCCTTTGTCCAATAGTTAGATGGTTTCTGCTTGGATTTGAACCATGTATAATCCTCAAGCCACCCATGATTCAATGCTGCTTTATAAGCTCCGACATTCCCTCTTGCGAGCGCTACTCTTGATTCATAGTTCACTGCAATCTCATAGCAGTCTTCGTATGTATATGGAGCGTGTTGCTTTATATTGAACCATGTATAATCTTTTATCCAACCATTTGCCCTCGCTTTTCCATAAGCACTTCCATTCCCTTTTTGAAAATCTGAGGAGCAATTATACAACTTAGCGATTTCATAAACTTCATCATATGTATATGGAGTATGCTGTTTCCTGATGAACCAATCATAATCTTTTAACCATTTGTTGTGTCTCGCAGCGTTATATGCACTTCCATTTAGATGACGCATTTCAGAAGCGCATGAGCATTGCTTTGCAATCTCATAGCACTTGTCATAAGTATAGATTAGTTTAGACATTATTTGAATTATAAAAACAGCCTTACGAGAATATGGTTATGTTTCCGTTTACAAAAAAATGCATATGTAAAGGTAGTAAATTCTGTATAAATGGAGTTATCGTTCTTTTGTCGAACCGCTGGTTTTATCCAATAATCTCGATCCTGATAGGTCAGGGATAGAATATAAATGAAAAGGAGCCTCAGTTAATACTGAGACTCCGCTTCTGTACCCGGAGCCGGGATCGAACCGGCACGGATTGCTCCACTGGTGTTTGAGACCAGCGCGTCTACCGATTCCGCCATCCGGGCATTCGGCGCTTCTTCTTGCAGTCCCTGTTGGGACTGCCAGTCTGTAGTCTAGGTGACTTTGCTATTGGCGGACAAAGCCGCCGCATACAGAACTAAAGAGAGCGCTTGGAAAGTAGACCTTCCGGTTAAGGGCGCAAAGTTATCTGATTTTTCCCAAAATCCCAAATATTTTTGATACCAAGACGGCAGCAAAAGCCTAAAGTTTCCTATCTTTGTAAGATGTAAAATAGAAAAGATGGAGCAGATAAACATATATTCAGGAGAGAGAATCATAAGTCGTATCATGGTGGAGGAAACCATCGGTGACCTTGAGAGATGTCTCGATAGATATCCTCATGTGTTTGCGGTGATGGATGCCAATGTGGCTATGAATTGTCCGGCATCGGCGGAGATGGCCGAGATTATGAACCGTAAAGGTGTGCCAGGCAAGCTGATAGATGCATCGGAGGAAACGAAGACGATGGATACGGTGATGGATATATGCGGTTGGCTGCTCGACAGCGGTGCAGACCGCGATGCCCTTGTGCTTGCTGTGGGTGGCGGAGTTACCTGCGATATGGTCGGTTTTGCTGCTTCGATCTACAAGAGGGGAGTGCGCTTTGCCTATGTGCCTACGACTCTTCTGGCTCAGGTGGATGCTGCGGTCGGAGGGAAGACGGGAGTGAACTATGATCGTTACAAGAACATCCTTGGGGTGATCCGTCAGCAGGAATTCACCTTCATCTGCCCTCAGGTACTTGCAAGTCTGCCCCACAGGGAGTTCACCGCAGGCGTTGCCGAGATGCTCAAGACCTTCATAATCGATGATAACGGCAATTACCAGAAGGCCGTGGATGTGCTTTCTGAGATGTCCCAGGGTTATTCGATACTGCCGGAGGAGAGCGCGGCGGACTACTGGAGCGACTGTGTGGCGGCATATTCGAACGAGCTGATGTATCTCGTGACAGAGGCGGTGCGTGTGAAGGCTGGTATCGTGTCGCGCGATCAGTTCGAGAAGGGCGAGCGCCGCAAGCTGAATCTGGGGCATACCTTTGCTCACGCGATCGAGACGCTGGCACAGCGCGAGGAGCGTGACATCAGCCACGGCGAAGCTGTGGCGATGGGTCTTGTGATGGCAGCGCGACTGTCGGACCGTGTGTTCCGTGGCGACATGGACACGCCGACTGAGATGGAGGGAGGTCTGGCGATCGACCTTTGCGACTGCGGTCTTTTCCCGCAATGCCCATACGATGTCGAGGAAATGGCCGAGATCATGGTGAAGGACAAGAAGGCGGAGGGTGGCAAGGTCCATTTCATCCTCATCCGAGAGATCGGGGAGGTGACTTCATATGCAATGGCGGTGGATGAGGTCTGCCGTCTGATGATGTAAATCCAGGAATAAGATGATTTGTACTACAATACATAGACGCAGTCTGGAGCAGATTCATGAGTCTCTGGAGCAGTGCGAGATGGCGGAAATCCGTCTTGACAGATGTGATCTGAGCGCCAAGGATATAGATGA
>JAZOPY010000056.1:0-67506 GCA_045655825.1 Candidatus Cryptobacteroides sp.
AATGCTTTACTTCTCTGCACATAGCCATAACGCTACTGCAGCAGCAGGAAAGACAACCGGTTATGTAGATCCTGCTACAGGAAAGAAGTACTCATATTGCCAGTCTACAACACTTGCAACTCCAGAAGAGTGGCATTGTTACGGAATGGAGTGGACTCGTGATTATATCCGTGGATACCTGGATGGTAAGGAGTATTTCTATGCTCCAAATCCTACTCCGGATGAGGTTGATCCACACTCTTGGCCATTCGACCAGAAGTTCTATATCAAACTCAATCTCGCGATAGGCGGCAGCTGGGGAGGAACTCCTGCAGCAGACTTTACTGAGGCTACCTATGAGATTGACTGGGTTAGAGTGTATCAGAAATAGCATATAACTCGGACACTACAGCAAGTGGCTGAAATAATAGAAGAAAGCATCGAAGCCACCCAAGATAGCTTCGGTGCTTTCATTATGAATATATCGAACAGTATCAATTATGACAATTAATTCAATTCTCTTAAAGGTTTTCAGCCTCTTGAGTTGTATCATTATTTCTGTTGGTTGTTCAACAGAAAAGACAAGCGTGATATGGACCGAAGGTGAGGTTAATCCAGAGACAGGCTTGGCAACCCATACTTTGACAGTATTGAATGCGCCAGAAGGAGTTGACTGGGCTATATGGATGTCATCAAACTATATAGATCCTGGCTATGTTGAAGGAACACAGGGTACAATTGAGCTTTTCCACGGATGTTATTATAAAATGACTCCTGCAGAACATTCAGGAGATAAGTTAGTAGTAAAATATACAGATGGCCCACTGAAGCGCCAGAGTTGGGCTCCTGAGGGCTTCGCTTTGGAATATAATGGTAAGGTTCAGGAACTTGACGTAAAATACGAATTCTTGCCTACAGAGCCTGTTGCAGATTTTCCATATAATCACGTGAAAACTGAAGTCTGGGACATGATACCATCTCTCAAGAGCGTGATATCTTTAGACGGTATCACCATTGTAGGTGATATGCCAGAGGTTGAGTATATAAATGCTGAAAAAGCTGGATGGTATAAAATTGTCCTTGATGGAAATTGCAGAGTTTTTGCTGCAGATGAGGACGGTGCAATGTATGCAAAAGTGACATTGGACAACCTCAAGAGAAATGCCGGTGGCAGTGAGGTCCCTAATATGGTAATCGAAGATTGGCCAGATTTGGGATACCGAGGATTCATGCTTGACATCTCAAGAAACTTCACCTCGAAGGACAATATCCTCAAGTTCATCGATCTGCTTGCCCACTACAAGGTGAATGTATTCCATCTCCACTTTGGCGATGATGAAGGATGGCGAGTTGAGATTCAGAAGTTCCCAGAGCTGACTTCTTACAGTGCATATCATGGATTCCCATATAAGAATGAAGCAGGCGAATACACAGAGTCAGACTATCTGATGCCGTCATATAATGGTAGAGTCACATCTGATGACCTGTCTTCTTCGGCAAATGGCCATCTTTCAAAAGAGGACTATATTGAGATTCTTAAATATGCATGGGAGCGACGTATTTGCGTTATTCCTGAATTCGATACTCCAGGTCATTCGCGTGCAGCTGTAAAAGCAATGGAGAAATATGCACAGCGAACAGGCGATAACAACTATCTTTTGTCTGATCCTGAAGATGCATCAGAGTATTGCTCAATCCAGTTCTATCGTGACAATGCAATCAATGTGGCAATGCCATCAACTTATCGTTTCATTGAAGTAGTATTTGATGAACTCATTGCTTACCACAAAGAGGCCGGTGTTCCGCTTCCTGCAATCCACGTTGGCGGAGATGAAGTCGCTCATGGTGCGTGGACTGGATCGCCAGCTTGTCTGAAGCTTATGGAAGAAAGAGGTTGGGATAATATCAAGATGCTGAAATCGTATTATATAGAAAACGTACTTGATATCGCAGAGGCAAGAGGTGTTAAACTATCGGGATGGCAGGAGGTCGTTATGGACCTTGAACCTGCTGTTTACGAGAGACTGAAGAAGAATCTCTATTCAGTTAATTTCTGGTATACTGGTCCTGGTCAGGAAGATTTGCCTTATATCTATGCAAACCAGGGTGTTCCTGTAGTTGTCTCAAATGTTGGTAATGCATATATGGACCTCGCATATACATCAGACAAAACAGAACGTGGACATGATTGGGGTGGTTTTGTAGATGAAAGACGCAGTTTCTCCCTTCTTCCATATGATGTATTCCGTTCTATAAGATGGGACGATCAAGGCAATATGTGCGAGATCAGTAACCTGTCTGATGGAAAGACTCCTTTGAAGAGCAAGGAAAATATTGTTGGTGTTCAGGCTCAGCTTTGGACAGAGACAATCAGAAACTTCGATTATGTGACATATTATGTGTTCCCTAAGGTTTGTGGTGTTTTCGAAAGAGCTTGGAATGCAAGTCCATCTTGGGAGAATACAAGGGTGTCTGATGACCCAGCCTTTATGGAAGCCCTTGACAAATATTACAGCACAGTTGTTTCTCACGAAATGCCTTATTATGAAGCTGAGGGCATATCATATCGTCAGAGAAAGAATTAACAATCATTGAGATGGTATTAGCTGTTGATCTAGGAGGAACAAACCTCTGTCTAGGACATGTGGATAACGGAGTGGTGCATAATATGATTTCTGTTCCGTCCTTCTCTCGTTCATCCACAATGGAACAGACATTAGAATATCTTGCCGAGCAGATTTCCATCATGATGTCTCCTTCAGTAGAGAAAATAGGAATAGGAGTCCCTTCTGTGGTTGATATTGAAAGAGGTATCGTTTATGATGCCGCAAATATTCCATCATGGAAGGAGGTGCATCTTAAAAACTTTCTTGAAGAACGATTCGGAGTTCCGGTAAGCGTAAATAATGATGCAAATTGCTACGCAATGGGTGCTTATGGTTCGTATCCATCTGACGAGAAACCAAAAGTACTTGTTACTGTTACACTTGGAACTGGATTGGGAATAGGAATTGTTGATCATGGCCGTCTGTATTGTGGTGTTAATTGTGGTACAGGCGAGCTTGGATATCTGGATTATAAGGATAGTAATCTGGAAGAATATTGCAGTAGGCAGTTCTTCGATAAGCATGGGGTGACACCACACGATGCAAGCGCAGCTGCTTTAGCTGGAGATGAGAATGCAATAAGGCTTTTCAATGAGTTTGGAAGAAATCTAGGACATGCATTGATGATTTTAATGTATGCATATGATCCAAGTCATATTGTGCTCGGTGGAGGAATAGCAAATGCTCTGCCTTTATTCCGTGATGTAATGGTGGAGTATCTTATGGAAAAATTCCCTTTTAAGAAGAATGTTGAGAACCTGGTGATTGATGTTCGCACAAGTGGAGAAATGCCAATCTTAGGAGCATCTTTAATCTAAATGACAATGAAAAAAACTCTAACTCTATTTTTAAGCGCTGGACTATTATGTGCCTGTGCTGGAATAAAGGCACCGAAAGCAGGTGATGAACTCGTCCTGGATAAGTGGACTCTCAGTCAAGAGGGAGCTGAGCAGGAATATGAGGTTGATGTTCCATCTACAGTTGCCGGAGCACTTTCGGAGAAAGGTGTTTTCGGTGAAAACCTTCTTGATGGTGATAATTATTTCGATGTAGATAAAAGCATTTTTGATAAGACTTGGATTTACAAGACTGATTTTAATCTTGATATTCAGGACGGAAAACATTATGACTTGATATTTAATGGCCTAAACTATTATGCGGATATCTTTGTCAACGATGTGTGCGTTGCGTCATCAGATACAACATACGGAGTATTCATCAAGAGAGAATATGATGTAACTGACCTTCTCGCAAAGAAAAATTCAATTGAAGTCCGTGTGCGTAGAGCACAGCCGGGAGATCTCAATATCGGCTTCGTCGATTGGAATCCAAGACCACTTGACGAAAGTATGGGAATTACCCAAACAGTCAAGCTGCATACTTCTGGTCCTGTAGCAATCAAGGATGTCTATGTCATTCCAAATCTTAATGTGGAGACATTGGCAGAAGCGGATCTTGAAGTCCGTGTTACTTTAAGGAATAATGAATCTCATCCGGTTTGTGCAGATGTTGTTCTTAGCGTTCAAGACGGAGCTCCATGCATCGTGCCTATAGATCTCGCAGCCAACGAGGAAACTATTGTTACGCTGACACCTGAGCAGGCTGCCAATCTTCACGTCGAAAACCCTCGTGTCTGGTGGAGCTATGATCTCGGAAGCCCTGAGTTGTACGGTTTGAACGTGCAGGTTAAGTCCGAGGAGGTGGTTTCCGATTCAAAGGACGTTACATTCGGAATCAGAAAAATCGAAAGCCGACTCAATGAATATGGTTACCGTCAGTTTATGCTTAACGGTAAGGATATCCTTCTTAAAGGAGCCGGCTGGACGGATGATATTTTCCTTAGAGATACGCCTGAATCACTTGAGAGACAGGTTATGTATGTCAAGGATATGAATATGAACCTTATTCGTTTTGAGAATATCTGGGGTAAGGATGATACAATCTATGATCTCTGTGACAAGCATGGAATTCTTGCTCTGGCAGGATGGAGCTGTCAGTGGGAATGGACTGTGTATTGTGGTCTTCCGCAGGTAATTCATGTCGGATGTATCCTGCAGCCGAAGGAAATAGATCTAGCAGCAAGATATTTTGAGGATCAGGTTATAAGACTTCATAATCACCCTTCTGTTATTGCCTGGATGACTGGTAGTGACTGCGTTCCTACCTATGAACTTGAGAAACGTTATCTTGAGACATATGCCAAGTACGACTATCGTCCGTATATAAGCTCAGCTAAGAGCCTTAAGAGCGAATTGACAGGATGGTCAGGAACAAAGATGGCTGGACCATATGAATATATCGGACCAGACTATTGGTATGTTGATACAAAAGCCGGTGGTGCATTCGGATTCAATACGGAGACCGGTATAGGAGCCAATATGCCTCAGATTGAGTCTATCAAGAGAATGATTGCTGCAGACGAACTTTGGCCGATATCGGACGCTTGGGACCGCCATTGTACGACTTCTGGTGATGCCATGCATTCAATGGATGAGATCGAGCGTACGGTAACAGGATTATACGGAGAACCAAAGAATCTTGAAGATTTCATACGTAAAGCTCATGCTGTAGATTACGATGCGACTCGTGCAATGTTTGAAGCATTCAGAGTAAATACTCCGGTTTCAACTGGAGTGGTCCAGTGGATGCTCAACTCTGCATGGCCATCAATTTATTGGCAGCTCTATGATTATTATGGAGTCCCTACTGCAGGTTATTATGGCACCAAGAAAGGTTGTGAGCCGATCCAGTTGATTTACAATTATAAAGATCGCAATGTTTATCTGGTCAATGATGGCAAGGATGCAATGGAGATCGTGGCTTCTGCAAAGGTTTATGACGAAAACTCCGCGCTTCTTTATGAGCAGAAATGTACCCTTGTAACCTCGTATCGCAATACGGTAAAGGCATTTGATTTGAGCCAGTTCCAGGGGAAGGCACATGTTATTTCATTGGAGATTGCTGATGTTGAAGGAAAGGTTATCACAGATAACTTCTACACAGTTGGAGCAAAGCAGAATGTTTATGATCCAACTTGTGACTTGTGGTATATGACAACTATCAACGAGTTCACTGATCTCAAATATACATTCCCGCAGTCTGCTGTTGAGATAGATATGACGGTAGAGGAAAATAACGGTGAATATGTTGTGACCCTTGTCAATAATTCAAATGCGATTTCATTCCTTAATATCCTTAAGGCAAAGGATTCGAATGGCAATCTTGTCGTACCTGCATACTGGAGTGATAACTTCTTCCCTCTATTCCCAGGACAGACAAAGACAGTGACATGTCATGCTTATGCAAAAGATATTTGTATTGAATGTGATAAATAAAGGGATGGTCATAAATCATACATTCGGATTTTAAATTGGTTAGTATTATTGTGGAAACGGGATAGTGGTATTGATACTACTATCCCGTTTTTAATGTCTATTTTGTCGTTTCCCTGATTCTCGCTCAAAAAACGCGAAATATAATTTATGGTGCAATGATTGAAATTTTGGGTGGTTTTGGAGCAAATTTGGAGCAAATCAATAAAAATAGCCCTCCTAGTTACCTAGAAGGGCTATTAACGTGCTCCGGACGGGAATCGAACCCGTACGGACATTTCTGTCCACGGGATTTTCTTGCTACTCTTGCTTTTACACAAGCCGACTTCACCCGTAATGCTAAGCCGTTGTAGTCTGGACTATTTCTTGACCATGCGCAGAATTGCGTTTAGGCCCTCCCTGTATAGTCTCTACGCCATTTATCAGCCGAAACTGAATTTAGTGAGCCGTCGCCAAAGCCTGCATTTCTGCAAGCGAGGTTTCCGTTTGTTAGGGGAGTTCTACTCTCAAGGTTTCCCTTGAGGCACTCTGTAATGCCGACTTTTGTGTCTTGCCGTTAAAGTCCCGCGTGTCTACCTATTCCACCACCAGAGCGAACAGGGTGCAAAGATAATGAAAATTCGGAAAATATGAAGGATTGTTTAACTTTGCGTTATAAAAGGTGGCAAGATCCAGATGAGAAAATATAAAGACAGTGAAGGCAGACGCATAGTTGAGGTTGACGATTTGAGTTACCTCGGCGACAGGAATCATGGATATTCATGGTTCCAGCTTCACAAGAAGCATCACACCACAGGCTGGGCGGTCAGGAAGGCCGACATCGTAATCGTTCCTGACGAAACCGTCGCCAAGGACGTCGTCAAATATTACCTCATCTCTAAGGATAAGGTAGTCATCATGTCCAAGTAAATCCCAGATCATGCCCCTCCCACAAACCCCAGCGTAGCTACACTGATGCGGACCGAAGGAGGAAAGACTGAGCGGAGGACTGCATGGCAGGCATGAAGAGTCGAACCTGTAGTAAAAAGGTCATCGATCAGCAGGATGTGCTTCAGCTGCGGTTGTCCTTCAGAGCCCTGTGTGCTTTTACGTACCTTAAATGCTCCTGATACATTTGCCGTCTTGTCTTTGACGTCCAGTTTGGTCTGGGTTCGGGTCCTTCTCCGTCTCACCAATGTCCTGCAGTCCAAAGGAGCTCCCAGCTGTGCAGCAACTTCGCGTGCAATGACTTCCGCCTGGTTGTAACCCCTTCTCCATCTTCTGACCCAATGCAGTGGCACCGGCATCACACAGTCAACATCCCGGAAAGCTTCTGACGAAACTAGGCGGGTTCCGAGCATCTTTCCGAAATGGCGCCCGATGTCAACTCTTCCTTCATACTTTATATTATATAGTATGTGTCTGTAAGGTGCGTCACTGCTGAAGAAGAATAATGCTGCGGCGAAGGCATATCGCTCATATTCCTTCAGGTCAGCCTGGATCACTGCATTGAACTTATCCGCCATAGGATTATGGGTTCTTTCCCAGAAATGGGTCAGAGGCAGGTCGGCCAAGCAATGCAGGCAGATATGTTTTTCATTAAGCAGAAGCTTTTCTCCACAGGCGACACACGCCCGTGGTAGAATCATGTCCGCTAAGGCCTTAATTCCTTTCTTAAATACCATGCTGTAAACCTACATAAAGGTTTTCTCAAAGACTTTAAGAAAAAGAAAAACTTTGTTTAAAAAAGAGAAATAATTTAAAGAAAAAGAAAAATGTGGTCAAAATGCCTAACTTTGGGTAGGAAAACAATATGATCAATTATGGAAAATAATTCAAGTCAGAGACATGGTTTTGTTTCATTCTGGTTGTGGTTGTCAGTAATAGCAAGTGCTATAATGCTGATATATACCCTTTATATTTCTTATACATTATCGCTGGTATTCTCATCGGGTGATTTCACATTACATACTATTTGGCCATGTGTGGCGGCATTTTGTACATTGGGTGGATATCTCCTTCTGCTATGTTGGAAGCGTAGAGGTTTTTTGGTGCTGCTCACAGTTGAACTGTGTACAGTTATTAATAATTTATTCGTTGCGAGCCAGGTTGATCCAGCCGAGATCACTGCAATATATTCTATACAGAGTTTTATCGCTCCAATGGTCAGGATACTTGTTCTGTTCCTTATTCTCCAGATCAAGAAGAATGGTGTCAGTTATTGGGAGGCGATGTCGTCAGATGTTCAATCGCAACCTGTAGCGCCTCAGCCTCCTCAGCTCCCTCAACAACTTCAGCAACCTCAGCCTCCTCAACAGCAATATGCCCCTGGTCCCTACTGTCCTCAGTGCGGAAGCAGAAATCTGGAAACATCAAAATTCTGTACAGAGTGTGGGACTGCACTGAAGTCTTCGATATCACCTGTGGCGCCACCACAGCCACCGCCGCCACCACAGCCAGTAGCCCCTCCGCCGCCAGTGCCGCTGACTTCTCCGGTGTCTTCGTGTCTAGACACAGAAGTTTCGTCTGAGCATCCCAAAGGCTCAACATCAAACAATTCGAAAAGAAACGGGAAATGGTGGGTATTGATTATGATTCTCCTGCTGGGTGGTGTAGGTCTGTACTTCTTGTTAAATACAGGGGAGCAGGCATCAGAGAATGATGCCGTGCAAATGCAGACGTCAGGAAATCATGAAGGCCACGAGTGGGTTGATTTAGGTCTGCCATCTGGCCTTAAATGGGCAACATGTAATGTGGGAGCAGCAAATCCTGAGGATAGTGGAAATTACTATGCCTGGGGTGAGACAAAAACAAAGTCGGAGTATTGGGATAGTATAGCTGACGGAAAGAACTGGGGTGACTTCAGCGGAAACTCGACCCGCGATGCGGCTCAGGCTGATTGGGGCGGTTTTTGGCGTACACCTACTAGAATGGAATTCCAGGAGCTCATTGATTACTGTGATTGGGAATGGACAACTGAGGATGGTAACTATGGGTACAATGTGACAGGTCCTAATGGCATGAGTATCTTTTTCCCTGCTGCGGGCTATCGCCATATGGACAGGCTATATAATAATACTAAAGGTGATTGTATTAGTTATTGGAGTTCTACCCCTAGTGTAAGCGATAACAGTTATGCATACCGTTTGGCTAACGACAATGGTAATATTATAATAGATGCGGAATGGAATGAGCGTTCTAACGGATCTAGCATTCGTCCGGTTATGAATGAATGCTTGCCTATAGTAGAAGATATGTCTTCAGAAGAGTATGCCCCGGTGGAGGAGATTGCTGAAGTTGAGTGTGAATACTTTGAAGAGAGTGATGACGTATATTTTAACGATGGTGTGTTATATGCTTGGGGAGAAGAATATCCAATGTCATATGTAGAAGGAGTATGGATTGATGAAGAAACGGAGATTGATTCTTTCTATATAGGTTGTTACGAAGTAACTCAGGCTCTATGGGAGGCTGTCATGGGGACAGATGTTTATGAGCAGCGTGATATGACAAATCCGTCCTGGTCTTTAAGAGGAGTCGGTAGGGACTATCCAATGTATTATGTGAATTATCATGAGGCCAAGGATTTCTGCGCAAAACTTAATGAATATACTGACATGATGTTCTATTTGCCATCTGAACTAGAGTGGGAATATGCGGCAAGTGGTGGCCCAAATAATGATCACTATATCTATTCCGGCAGTGATGATGTTAACTCTGTCGCATGGTATAAAGGAAACAGCAATGACCTTACTCATGAGGTGGGAAGCAAGTACCCTAATAGCTTAGGAATATATGATATGAGCGGCAATGTGCGTGAGTGGTGTGACGGTTGGGATGGATCAAAGCGTGCGCTCCGTGGTGGCGGCTGGTATAATGATGCCGAATCCAACAGCATTACAGCCAGATACAGTGATAAGCCACAGATCAGGGATAACAATTACGGCTTCCGTATTTGCTTGGATATATAATCTTTAAATTCAAAATTATGAAGAAATTACTATTAATTGGAGTGATGCTGTGTATGCTTTTCTCCTGCAATTCTCACAAAGGTCAAGAATGGGTTGACTTAGGTTTGCCGTCAGGTCTAAAATGGGCTACATGTAATGTGGGGGCTTCAGACCCAGAAGATTATGGGCATTATTATACTTGGGGAGAGACTGACCATTGGGCAGAATTCGATCCGGACAAGGCTACGGAAATATATAAAGCAGTAGAGGATGGTCTGGATATTAGTGGTAACCCGGGTTATGATGCGGCTCGTGCAAAATGGGGAGGAAAGTGGCGCATGCCTACAGAACGCGAGTTCGACGAGTTAATTGATAAATGTGATTGGACATGGACATCCCAAGGCGGTCGCAAGGGGTATAAAGTGACAGGCCCCAACGGAAACAGCATCTTTCTTCCCGCAGCGGGTGTTCCTGATGGAGGAGAACGCTTCCGTGATGGTAAGGTAGGCCGTTATTGGAGTTGTACTCCTGTGGTGAGAATTGGTTACGTTGCGGTCAATCTGAATTTTGATGAGGAACAGCCGTGTTTGACTAAGAGTATGTTCGACCTGCGATGCTGTATCCGTCCAGTCTTAGAAGACTAGGTCTGGCACTGTGCCAGAACTTCACCCTAACAATTCATGCCGCCGCAGCAGCTGATGACCTGGCCTGTGACGTAGGATGACATGTCGCTAGCCAGGAACAGCGCAACGCTGGCTACGTCTTCCGGCGTACCGCCTCGACGGAGCGGGATCTGCTTCTCCAGCTCGGTTCTCATAGTTTCTGGCAGTGCATCAGTCATGTCAGTTGCTATGAAGCCCGGTGCGATGCAGTTTGCGCGGATACCGCGTGGGCCCATCTCCTTGGCAAACGACTTAGTCAAGCCAATCAGTCCAGCCTTCGATGCAGAATAGTTGCACTGTCCGGGATTGCCGGCGACGCCTACTACTGAAGACATGTTGATGATGCTTCCGCCCCTCTGGCGAGCCATGACAGGAGTACATGCATGGATGAAATTGAAGGCAGACTTCAGGTTTGTATCAATTACGGCATCCCATGAGGCTTCGTCCATCCTCATCATCAGTCCGTCCTTTGTGATGCCGGCATTGTTTACCAAGACATCAATGCGTCCGAACGTAGCCTTTACATCTTCCACAACCGCGTGCGCATCTTCAAAGGAAGCGGCATCAGAAGAGTAACCCTTGGCCGAAACTCCCAGAGCCTCAATTTCAGCGACGAGAGTCTGTGCAGCCTCGTGCTGCGATCTGTATGTGAATGCTATGTTTGCGCCCTCGGCAGCATACCTTAGTGCTATCGCTCTGCCGATGCCTCTGGTGGCACCTGTTACAAGAGCGGTCTTTCCTTCAAGCAGTTTCATCCTGTCAATAATTTTGCATTACGCAAATATATGAAAAAAAGACTATCTTTGCGCCCGTTAAAACCAATAGATTATGGCAAGCGAAATCAGAAATATAGACCTTTGGCAGGATGGCCGTCTTAAGATTGACTGGGTAAGACATCACATGCCTCTTCTCAACGGACTCGAGGCTGAGTTCAAGGAGACTCTCCCTTTCAAGGGACTTAAGGTGGCTCTCTCAGTACACCTTGAGGCAAAGACAGCATACCTCTGCGAGGTGCTCGCAGCAGGTGGAGCCGAGATGTATGTGACAGGCAGCAACCCGCTTTCTACTCAGGATGATGTGGCCGCAGCCCTTGTGAAGGCAGGACTCAACGTATTCGCGTGGTACGATGCTACAGCTCAGGAGTATGAGGAGCATATCCGCAGAGTGCTCGAAGTGGGGCCGAACGTCATCATCGACGATGGCGGCGACCTTGTGAACCTCATGCATACAGAGTACACCGACCTGATTCCTAACGTGATCGGAGGCTGTGAGGAGACCACAACCGGTATTCTCCGTCTGGTTCAGCTCAACAAGGCAAAGGCTCTCAAGTTCCCTATGATGCTTGTCAACAACGCGGACTGCAAGCACCTTTTTGACAACCGTTACGGTACAGGTCAGTCAGTATGGGACGGCATCAACCGCACGACAAACCTTATCGTCGCAGGCAAGAACGTAGTCGTTGCCGGATACGGATGGTGTGGAAAGGGAGTGGCTATGCGTGCAAAGGGTCTCGGAGCTGAGGTAATCGTGACTGAGGTGGACCCTATCAAGGCCATGGAGGCTGTCATGGACGGCTTCAAGGTGATGAAGATGGAGCAGGCAGCTTCGCAGGGCGACATCTTTGTGACAGTCACAGGCTGCGACGGAGTCATCACAAAAGACCACTTCATGAAGATGAAGGACGGAGCTATATGCTGCAATGCAGGTCACTTCGACTGCGAGGTTGACGTTGCAGGACTTCGTGAGATGGCTAAGGAAGTCAAGCCAGCCCGCAAGAACATCATCGGCTATACTCTCGAGAACGGAAACAAGATCTACATCATCGCAGAAGGCCGTCTGGTGAACCTTGCTGCCGGTGACGGACACCCAGCAGAGATCATGGACATGTCTTTCGCGATCCAGGCTCTCAGCGCGAAGTACCTTGTGGAAAACAAGGACCGCATCAGCCGCGAACCAGGCCAGATGGTTAACGATGTTCCTCTCGAGATCGACCAGGAAGTAGCAGCGCGCAAGCTGTCATACTGGGGTTGCGAGATCGACACCCTCACTCCGGAGCAGCACCGCTACCTCTTCGGGGAATAATCAGATAACTATTTGATAGATAGTGTGTTATGTGTTTAAGGGTCGGTAAAATATCCGACCCTTAAATGCGTAATGTATTTAAAATCAAAACATTAGGTGATTCGGAAATTTCAGCGTCTGCCGAATGATACACGAATGGCCTGTGGTTCAGCGGAGCATTTCCCTTAATTTCTGCTCCGCTGAGCCGCAGGCCTTTGGTGTATGTAAATAATTAGAAATACTTTCGCTCGTTCCTGTTCAACGCGATAAAGATGAAGATCATGATCGTGAAGGCCCATAGCGAAGAACCTCCGTAGCTGACCAGAGGCAGCGGGATACCGATCACCGGCATCAGTCCCAGGGTCATGCCCACGTTGATGAACAGGTGCATGAAGATGCAGCAGGCTACGCAGTAACCGTATATTCGCGTGAATGCCTCCCTGCTTCGTTCGGCATTGCGGATGATCCTCCATATCAGAAATACATATAGAAGAATGACTGTCGTACATCCGACAAATCCCCATTCCTCTCCGATAGTGCAGAAAATGAAGTCCGTACTCTGCTCCGGCACGAAGCCGAATGCTGTCTGAGTTCCGTTCATATATCCCTTGCCGGCAAATCCTCCGGATCCGATGGCAATCTTCGACTGATTTACGTTATATCCGACTCCCGAAGGGTCTTCCTTCATTCCCAGAAGTACCTCGATCCTCTTGCGCTGGTGATCCTGAAGGACGTTGTTGAACAGATAGTCTGTCGAGAAGACCAGTATGATGCCCGCAGCCATTGCCACGAGTGAAAGCTGGGTGAATCTGTTTCTTTCCCTGAAAGCCACATATGCTGCTACAGGGACCAGAACTCCGATCAGAATCAGCAGGATGTTTACAGGACTTAGGAAAAATCCAGAAGGAATCCATTTCGGCAGGAGGGCCAATATGACGATTACGGGAATACCGATGAACATCCACCATTTGCCTCGCCCTGAATAAAGCATCATACAGAATGAAGCCACGCCCGTAAGTACTACCAGCGCCACGTATGTAGACGAGGTCAGAGTCAGGATGAACAGCAGAATCGCCATTCCTATCATGAATATCAGCCATCCTGACAGACCTTCTCTATAAAGCATGAATATGAATCCGACATACACCAGAGCGGATCCGGTCTCACTCTGCATCACGATGATGCCCATAGGGACCAGAATGATCAGCGCGGTGATGATGAAATCCTTCATGCGGCTGATCCTGTATCCCAGCTGACTCATGAATGCGGCCAGCATCAGTGATGTGGATATTTTAGAAACCTCGGCCGGCTGGAACCTTACGGGACCGAATTCAAACCAGGATCGTGATCCCTTGACCTCAACTCCCAGGAAGATGACTGCAAGCAGCAGGAGAATGGCAAACAGATATATAGGTACAGCGAGTCCTTCGTACAATCGTGGACTCACCAGGAATAATATTATAAGGGCGAGTCCAGTCGCGGCCAGAATCCACATGAACTGCTTACCGCTTCTGTTGTCAAAGTCAAGAAGCGCTGTGGACTCTGTCGCCTGTACAGACGAATATATGTTGGCCCATCCGATAAGAATGAGCAGCATGTATGTGATCACCAATGACCAGTCTATGCTCTTTCTAAGGCCTCTCCCTCTATTTCCTCCAAGATCTCTCATTTCTTAACCTTTACCTTATGCAAAAGATTTGCGTCCTTCATTCTCTTTTCTAGGGCTTTTCTATCGGTTCCGCTGATCTGACCGTTGAGGTATTTCTCGGTCAGAAGTGATGCGATAGGGGCTGCATAGGATGCTCCAAATCCTCCGTTTTCCACATAAGCCGCCACGGCGATCTTAGGATTGTCCTTAGGCGCAAAGCAGATGAATACCGAGTGATCATCTCCGTGAGGATTCTGTGCGGTACCGGTCTTTCCGCAAATGTCCAATCCCTCCACAGCCGCAATGCTTGCAGTTCCTCCAGAACCGAACCCACTGTTGACCGCTCTGTACATGCCGTTGATCACCTTCTGGAAATGAACTGTATCCACAAGCGTGTAGTGCTTCTCCTTATACTTCGGGTCAATAGTTACATTTTCAGAATCTTTAACGATGTGAGGCGTGTAGTAATGTCCTCTGTTCGCCAATGTCGCACATAGGTTTGCAAGGTGAAGAGGAGTGCATCCGATCTCTCCCTGTCCGATCGACAGTGATATGACGGTCGTTGCTTTCCATCCTCCTTTTCTGTAATACCTGTTGTAGTATGCAGCGTCAGGAATGAAGCCTGACAGTTCGGAAGGGAAGTCGCTTCCAAGCTTCTGTCCGAATCCGAAGCTCATGACATATTCCCTCCATTTGTTCAGAGCTTCTTCGATATCAGCATATTTCTTGTTTTCCAGGATGTCGCGTAAAACATAACAGTAGTATGCATTGCAGGACATCATTATGGATTCTTCGAAATTGATCGGCGACTTGTGGGCATGGCATCCGAGCTTACGGGTGGCAGTGTAGTAATAACCCATCTTGCACGGGTACTGTGTTGATGGAGTAAACACTCCTTCCTGAAGTCCGATCAGACCGTTCACCAGCTTGAATACAGATCCGGGAGGGTATGGTGCCTGCACGGTTCTGTTGAACATCGGTTTATACGGGTCGTTCTGAATCTCATTATAGTGCTGTCCGAAGTCAGCCAGTTTGTCCACGTCAATACCCGGGCTTGATATCATTGCGAGTATTTCGCCGGTCGACGGCTCTATGGCAATGAGGCTTCCGACCTTGTTCTTCATCAACTCCTGACCATAGTTCTGCAACTCGGCGTCGATGGTAGTTGTTATGTCATTGCCGGGAACCGCTTCCTTGTCCTCTGCTCCGTCATTATATCTTGACTCGATTTTATTCTTCGAGTTTCGCAGCCATACATTGTATCCCTTCACTCCGCGAAGTTCCTTTTCACGCGCAGCCTCGATTCCTGTCATGCCGGCATAGTCTCCCGCCTTGTATTCGTCAGGATGATTCTTGAGATAGCTTTCGTTTACTTCTGACACATATCCGAGGAGGTTTCCACCCGCATTGAACGGGTATTCGCGAAGACTTCTGGCCTGCCCTCTGAATCCAGGGAACTGATAGGCCACTTCTGCAAATTTCATGTATGTCTCAGGAGGAAGCTTCTTCATCATCACCACTGATTGGAATCCTATCTTCTTCCTGTTGGCCCGGAATTCGTCCATCTTTCCGGTGATGAACTCGGGAGTGACCTCAAGAACCTCTGCAAGTGCCAGCGTATCGAATTCTCCTACTTCAGTCGGGGTGACCATGAGGTCGTATGCAACCTTGTTGCCTACGAGAATATTTCCGTTTCTGTCGTGAATAATACCTCTTGTCGGATAGATGGTAGTGTAGACTTTGGTGTTGCTTTCTGCGCTTTCCTTGTACTTGTCCTCTACGATCTGGATGCTGAAAAGTTTGGCGATCAATATGCCGGCCATGGCACAGAGGCCTATGAGAAGTCTATTCTCTCTGTCAAGTGTCATCTGTCTTCCTCCTATTTTCTGTCATCCGGAGTGAGGATGTTTGTGACAATGATTGCGAGCACAAAGTTGCAGATGAATGATGCTCCTCCCTTTGTAAGACAGAACCATGCAGGACGTGTGCCTGCACCGTCGAGGATGATGTACAGTGCAAGGAAGGTTATCAGACACACAGAGTGTGCAGCTGAGATTTTAGCAAATCCATTCTTTCTGTAAGAGAATCGGTCTCCTCGGGATATGATATCCTCTCCAAGGAATATCTTGATGACCCCCTTGCGCATCAGGGCGACAGGAACGATGGCGGCCGTGTTAAGTCCGATCAGCCCTTCGGACAGCCAGTCAACGGAGAGACCGCTGGCGAATGCTATGAACATACCTGTAATGGTACTGATGCTTGGCGGGATGCACAGGACCATTGCCGGGAGCATGGAAAGCATGACATACGGACCCAGCTGGCTGTAATTGCACAGAACGATCTGTCCGATTATCAGCAGAGTATATAAAGTTCCGAAATGTTGACTTACTTTCATTGCTTCTTTTGTTCCAGTGTGTTAATCTCGTCCTTGCCGATGTTGCCCACGATTATGGCATATCTGAGTGAATTGAAGTCCTCGAAAAGATTCACCTCCATCTCATAAGTTGATCCGTTGACAATCCTCGCATTTGCAGTCGTGCCTACGGGTATTCCGGCAGGGAATATCGCCGAGTATCCGCTCGTGTATACTGTATCTCCGGGAGTCTGCTGTATGTGGTGCGGAATTTCCTTGAGGATAGCTGTATTGCGGCTTTTGCCGTCCCATGCCATGGTGCCTACCGGACCGTCCTGTCTCAGACGGGCGCTTATGCTCATTATGTGATTCTTGAAGGATAGGGCGTAAGAGTAGTTTTCGCTTACGGCGTCGATGATGCCGATGACTCCCTTGGCGGTTATTACTCCATATCCCACTTCAACGCCGTCTGCGCTGCCTTTGTCAAGAATCAGATAGTTGTGCTGGGAGTTGTTGCTTATCTTGCTTATGCATGCCGGGATATAAATGAAATCCCCGGCGATGCCATCCTGTGGGACAAGTCTGTTCAACGAGTCTCTGACAAGCGAGTCACGCTTGTGGGCAAGCAGAAGGGTCAGTCTGGCGTTCTCTGCTGCAAGCTCATCGTTCTGCTCGTCGAGAGAGAAGTAGTCGGATATCTTCTGTGTGCTGCCCCAGAACCAACCCATGAAGCCCTGCCCTGCCTTTCCGAACCATGTCCTTTGAAGAGGACCGTTGTTGTTGAGCATAGTCAACGCAGCTATCTCCAGAATTATGAAGATAGCTGCTGTTATGACGTAGTATATGAATTTACCTTTTTTCAAGGCTTATCTCATGAGGAAGGTGTAATTGTCTGTGTTCTTGAGTGCCAGACAAGTGCCTCGTGCCACGGCTCTCAGAGGGTCTTCTGCCACATGGAAAGGTATGTTCACCTTCTCTGTGAGACGCTTTGCCAGACCTCTGAGGAGCGATCCGCCTCCTGCGAGGTGGATACCGTTCTCTACGATGTCAGAGTAGAGCTCTGGCGGAGTCTGCTCAAGAACGTGGAGGATGCCGGCCTCGATTCTTGCCACTGACTTGTCAAGGCAGTGTGCGATCTCCTGATAAGTCACTGTCGCATGAACAGGGTGCGCTGTCATGAGGTTCGGTCCTGTCACCTTGTATGGCTCCGGTTCGTCACCGTCAAGGTCTGGAATCACTGCTCCGATGGCGATCTTGATCTTCTCGGCAGTCACCTGGCCGACTCTGATGTTGTGCTGCTGGCGGAGATACTGCTGGATGTCGTTTGTGAATACGTCACCAGCAACCTTGATACTGTCCTGGATAACGATACCACCAAGGGAAATCACAGCGATCTCAGTCGTACCACCTCCGATATCCACTACCATGTTTCCTTTCGGAGCTTCTACATCGAGACCGATTCCGAGTGCTGAAGCCATAGGCTCGTATATCAGATATACATCACGTCCTCCCGCGTGCTCTGAAGAGTCACGCACCGCACGGATCTCCACTTCGGTAGATCCTGAAGGGATTCCTACCACCATCTTGATGTTAGGTGTGAAAAGTGATCTGCGCTTGCTGTTTACCTGCTTGATGAAGCCGCGGATCATCTGCTCTGCAGCCTGGAAGTCTGCAATGACTCCATCTCTCATCGGACGGATGGTCTTGATGCCAGGATTCTCCTTTTCCTGCATCAGCTTCGCCTTCTGTCCAAGGGCGATGGCTTTGCCTGTAGCGTTGTCGATAGCCACGATGCTCGGCTCGTCGAGAACGATCTGGTCATTCTGAAAAATGACTGTGTTCGCTGTTCCGAGGTCAATCGCGAGTTCTTGTGTTAAGAATGAAAATGCCATATGTTTCTATACAAATTATCAGTTGTTGGATTTGGCCCCAAAATTACAAAAAATAACTTAATTTTGTAGAACAAATTTAAGCTTATGGGCAGAAAAAAATATTTGATCGTGATGGCGGCCGGAAGCGGTACCCGAATGGGAGCCGAAGTGCCGAAGCAATTCATTGAACTGGACGGAAAAGCGGTACTTCAGAAAACTATCGAGGTGTTCCTGAAGGCAGTTCCGGACATTAAGGTGATTACAGTTCTCCCGGATCAGCATATCGAATATTGGAGAGATTATTGTCTCAAGCACAACTTCACCTGTCCTCAGGTATTGGTCAAAGGAGGTTTCACCCGCTTCCATTCAGTGCAGAACGCATTGGTCAAGATTCCTGACGGGGCGCTGGTGGCTGTGCATGACGGAGTTCGGCCGTTGGTTTCAGTACCGTTTGTCAAGGAAATGTTTGAAAAGGCAGAGGATGTTCCGGCCTTGATACCTGTGCTGCCGTGTGTAGACACCATGAAGGTGCTTTACAGGGATGGTGACGAGCTGGTCACTGCTGAAGGCCAGAGCGTCGACAGGTCGGTGCTTTATGGGGCTCAGACGCCTCAGATATTCCACTCAGAGATACTCAAGCAGGCTTATGAGCAGGCCTATGATACTGCTTTTACTGATGATGCCTCAGTTGTTCTTAAATACGGAAAAAACCTCTCATACCTGTTAGGCGAGAGGTTCAATATAAAACTTACCACGCAGGACGATCTTGTCCTGGCAAAGGCTATTCTTTCTCTTTCTGATTCTTCTTCACGCTAGCGGAGAAGCTGGTGTTCTGGTATTCCTTCACCCATACCTGACGCTCGATCGCCTGGTCGAGTGATATCTGTGTCTCAGTCTGCTGCACATAAGGAATCTTCTGAATAGTGTTCAGCAGAATCTGCATGAGGTGATCATGGTCAAAGCAGAAGATCTTGATGAGGAGATTGTGCTTTCCAGTGACGAAGTGACATTCGACAACTTCAGAAATGTTCTTGAAAGCTTCGATAACCTCAGGATATTTGTTTGCTTCTGAAAGGGATACGCTCACAAATGCACATACGTTGAGCCCTAATGCCTGAGGCTTCACGAGCAGTCGTGAACCTGTAATCACTCCATTCTGTTCCAGTCTTTTCACTCTCTGGTGGATGGCTGCTCCTGATACGTTGCACTCTCTGGCAATTTCCAAAAACGGCATCCTGGCGTTCTTCACAAGGAATGAAAGGATCATCTGGTCGATCTGGTCTAGCTGATAAGTTGGCATAGTTCGTATAAGTTTATCTGTTATTTGCGTCTTTTCTTGCGTCCGGTAGGTTCTGAACTTGCAATGATTTCCTTGCACTGCTCTTCGGTCAGGGTTGTTGCATCTGTGCCCTTAGGGAGCTTGTAGTTGCTTCCTGCGTGTTTGATGTATGGCCCGTAGCTTCCGTCAATCACCTGGATGTCGCTGCCGGCAAACTCTGCTATGATACCTCCGGTCTTTTTGTTGAGGCTCTCGTCGATGAGCTTGATGCAGGTATCCAGATCAACCTTGAGAGGGTCTGTTCCGCGTGGAAGAGAGACATTCTTGTCGCCGTATTTGATGTATGGGCCGAAACGTCCTTTTGTGCATATTATGTCGATGCCTTGGTGCTGACCCACTGTGCGTGGAAGTTCGAAGAGCTTCAATGCCTCTTCAAGCGTGATGCTCTCTATGAGCTGTCCTGGAGCGAGGCTTGCGTATTGCTTTGATTCTCCGTCACCCTTCTGCACGTAAGGTCCGTACTGTCCGAAGCGAGCCACGAGCGGCTGTCCGTCAGAAGGATCTACTCCCAATTCGCGGCTTACGTTGCTGTACTCTCTGCTGCTCAATGTGTCCTGTACTCTGGTGTGGAACGGAGAGTAGAACTCGTTGATCACGCTGTTCCACTGCATCTGGCCTTCTGCAATCTGGTCGAAATCCTTTTCGACATTTGCTGTGAATCCATAGTCCAGGATAGACTCGAAGTTCTTCACGAGATAATCAGTGACTATCATTCCGATATCCTGTGGGAGAAGACGTCCCTTTTCCGCTCCTACGGTTTCTGTCTTGCTGCTGCTCTTGATCACTCCGTTTTTGAGCGTAAGGTTGGTGACTGAACGCTTCTCTCCGGTCTTGTCGCCCTTTATGATGTATCCGCGTCCCTTGGTGAGAGTGGAGATGGTCGGTGCATAAGTTGATGGACGTCCGATGCCGAGCTCTTCGAGTTTCTTTACCAGAGTAGCTTCAGAGTAGCGTGGCGGCGCCGCAGTGAATCTGCACTCAGCTGTAATTTCCTTGTCGAACATCCTGTCTCCGATGTTCATTTCAGGGAGAATTACTGTTTCGTCGTCCTGTGAAGGCTCATCAGGGCTCTCAATATAGAGTTTGAGGAATCCGTCGAAAAGTACCTGAGTTGCCTGTACGTTGAACTTCTCCTCGCTCTTGTCTGAGGCTACCTTTATGTCGGTCTTCATGACGCGGGCGTCTGCCATCTGTGATGCTACGGTTCTCTTCCAGATGAGTTCGTACAGTTTCTTTTCCTGCGGGGTTCCTTCGATTGACGTGTTCTCGATGTATGTCGGACGGATGGCCTCGTGCGCCTCCTGGGCTCCTTTGGCCTTGGTTCTGTACTGTCTTACCTTTGAGTATTCCTCGCCGAAGTTGTTGCAGATGAACTGCTTTGCGGTGTTGATGGCAAGAGATGACAGATTGGTGGAGTCGGTACGCATGTATGTGATGAGTCCGTGCTCATACAGCTTCTGGGCGATGCTCATTGTCTGGCTTACAGAGAGTCTCAACTTGCGGGCTGCCTCCTGCTGGAGAGTTGAAGTTGTGAAAGGTGCTGCAGGGGTTCTGCTGCCCTCCTTCTTCTCAATGTCAGATATGGTGAAGGTCGCGCCAATGCATTTTTCGAGGAACGCTTGTGCGCTGTCAATTTCAGGGAATCGTCTGTCCAGAGTTGCTTTCACCAGTGTCTTCTCCGGTGTTCCGTCTGGATGGAAGAGGGCGTCTACCCTGTAGAACTGCTCGTTCTTGAATCCAAGAATCTCTCTTTCTCTGTCAACGACAAGGCGGAGAGCCACGGACTGCACACGTCCTGCGGAGAGCTTTGGCTGGATCTTTCTCCAGAGCACAGGAGAGAGTTCAAAACCTACAAGTCTGTCCAGAACTCGACGCGCCTGCTGGGCATCCACGAGATTCATGTCTATCTTACGTGGGTTTTCAATGGCGTTGAGGATCGCATTCTTGGTGATTTCGTGGAAAACGATTCTTTTTGTGTTTTCCTCTTTGAGTCCGAGTGTTTCGAACAGATGCCATGAGATGGCTTCTCCCTCGCGGTCTTCATCGGATGCAAGCCACACAATATCAGCCTCTTTTGCTGCTTTTTTCAGGTCTGAAACGACCTTCTTCTTGTCAGCTGGGATGACATATTCCGGCTTGAATCCGCCTTGAATGTCAATACTGAGTTCATTGTCGCTCAGATCGCGTATATGTCCGAAGCTTGATTTTACTGTGAAACCTTCTCCGAGAAATTTCTGTATCGTGCCTGCCTTTGCAGGAGACTCGACAATTACTAGATTTTTTCCTTCCTTCATGCTCTTGACTCCTCTTTTCAAAAAGAAGTTGCAAAGTAAGTCACAATCTGGGTAATTTTCCAAATTTTGTTGTTATTTTTGTAAGTTTATATGTAAAAACGGCAATTATGGCAAAGAAAAAAGAACTGAGTCCAAAGGCTAAAAGAAATATAATCATCGCATTCTGGGCATTGTTTTCCATCCCTGTTCTTGCGGTGATAAGTGCAGTGATGTGGATATGGCTTGGAGCGGATATCCCGTCATTCGAAGAGCTTGAGAGGCCGGAGAGCAACCTTGCTACTCAGGTGATCGGTGATGATGGAAAGACTGTTCTTTCAACATTCCATATTGAGAACCGTTCGTACGTTACATATGATGATTTGTCACAGAATCTTGTTGAGGCTTTGGTCGCAACAGAGGACGTTCGTTTCTACGAGCACTCAGGCATTGACTTCACAAGTCTTGCCCGTGTTGCCGTAAAGACGCTCCTCGGAGGAGACTCAAGCCAGGGAGGCGGCAGTACAGTTACTCAGCAGCTTGCAAAGACACTCTATCCTCGTCAGGACCTCAGTCAGCTGGGTGCCGTTCAGAAGATATTCAAGATGTTGGGCATCAAGCTCACAGAGTGGGGAACAGCTGTAAAATTGGAGCGAAGCTATACCAAGGAAGAGATCATCACCATGTATTTCAATCAGGTGTTCTTCGGCAGTAATGCATACGGAATCAAGTCTGCTGCACAGACATTCTTTGCAAAGAGCCCCGCAGACCTCACTGTTGAGGAAAGTGCGATGCTCGTAGGTATGGTGAACAAGCCGACCCGCTACAACCCTGCGTTGAATCCGGAAAAGGCGCTGACCCGCAGAAATTTCGTCATTTCTCAGATGAACAAGGCCGGTTACCTTACAAAGGCTGAAGCAGATTCCATAAAGAAGATTCCTATCACTCTTTCTTATCAGGTGCAGGACCACACAGCAGGAAGCGCGCTATATTTCAGAGACATGCTCAAGCGTACCATGAGTGCGTCCGAGCCGGTGCGTTCATCTTACCGACAGTACGAGGATTATGTAGTGGACTCACTCCAGTGGGCGGAGGATCCTTTGTATGGATGGCTCAACAAGAACCTTAAGCCTGACGGAACAAAATATGACATCTACAGGGACGGTCTGAGAATATACACTACGATCAATCCTAAGATGCAGCGCTATGCGGAGGAGGCTGTTGCCGAACATCTGGGCGGTGACCTTCAGAATCGCTTTGACGGTGGACTCAAGAACCTTCGCAACGCTCCGTTCTCAAATGATGTGGAAAAGAGCATGGTCAACTCCATCATGAAACAGGCACGCCGTGACAGTGACAGATACAGACATCTCAAGAGGGAAGGTATGTCTGAAGAGGATATTCTCAAGACTTTCTCGGAGCCTCAGGAGATGACTGTCTTCGCATGGGACGGCAAGAACAGGACATACGTCGACACTGTGATGACTCCAGATGACTCTATCAGATATTACAAGAGACATCTGCGCAGCTCGTTCATCGCGATGACTCCTGAGAACGGTGAGATCAAGGCGTATGTGGGAGGACCAGACTTTAAGGCTTTCCAGTATGACAACGCGCGTCAGAGCAAGCGCCAGATCGGTTCTACCATCAAGCCTTTCCTCTATACTCTTGCCATGCAGGAAGGAATGTCTCCATGTGACGAAGTCGCAAATGTCCCTCAGACATTCATCATCGCCGAGGATAAGATCTGGACTCCGAAAAGTACGGACAGAGATGAATACATAGGCAATATGGTGACTCTCAAGTGGGGCCTTGCAAAGAGTTCGAACAATATTTCGGCCTACCTCATGAAGCAGTATGGCCCTGAGGCCATGGTGGAGATGATGCGAAAGATGGGTGTAAGCAGCTATCTGGATCCGGTTCCGCCTCTTTGTGTGGGTTCAGCGAACATATCTCTCTATGAAATGGTTGCCGCTTACAATACATTCCCGTCTAAAGGTGTATACGTAAGACCTGTGTTCGTCACCAGAATCGAGGATAATGAGGGTAATGTGCTGGCGCGTTTCTCTACAAAAAAACGTGAGGCGATCAGCGACCAGACTGCATATCTCATGGCAAATCTGATGCAGGGTGTGGTTAATACAGGTACCGGATATGCTCTGAGAAGCAGATTCGCTCTTACAGGCGAAATAGCAGGAAAGACAGGTACGACAAACAACAATGCTGACGGATGGTTCATCGGATATACTCCGGAACTGACAGCCGGTGCATGGACAGGATTTGAGAACGAACAGATCCACTTCCAGTACATCGGTAATGGTGGCGGTTCAGCCTCTGCCCTTCCGATCTGGGGACTTTTCATGCAGAAGGTGACCAAGGATCCGTCTTTGGCAAAATACTATGACAAGGTGGCGTTCGACCGCCCGGTAGGATATAATATAGATTTGAGCTGTACCGGTGACGAGGCATCCAGCTCGAATCAGATGCCGGAAGATATGGGCAATCCATACTTCGACCAATACGAAGATGAAACAGAACAATATTTTGAGTAGATGAAAGAATACAAGTCAATAGCTGTCATCTATGGCAGCGACTCTTCCGAGTGGGAAGTTTCAGTAAGAAGCGGTGAGTTCACCGCTTCTCAAGTGGATGGAAACAGATTTGATGTTTATGAGATATTTGCCCGCTTCGGACAGTGGTCGGTAGCGGCTTACAGAATGAAAGGTCAGGAGAGGGTGGTGCTGGCAGAGAACGAGCGTCCCGTAATTGACAAGTCGGACTTTTCAGCTGTTGTCGATGGTGTGAAGGTCAAGTTTGACTTTGCCTACATCATGCAGCACGGAGCACCAGGCGAGAACGGTCTCATGCAGGGATATCTTGAGATGATCGGTGTGCCGCACAGCGGATGCAATGCCTTTGTGTCTGCCATCACATTCGACAAGTTCTCATGCAAGAGCTACCTCAAGGATGTTGATTACGTCAAGTGTGCTGACGATATGTTCCTGCGCAAGGGCGAATCATACGAGGGCCTGGCTCAGAAGGCGGTTCAGAGACTTGGACTTCCTATGTTCGTGAAGCCTACTGACGGAGGCAGCAGCTTCGGTGTGACCAAGGTAAAGACTGTCGAGGATTTCGACAAGGCAGTAGAGTATGCCTTCTCGGAAGGCAACATGCTTATCGCAGAGGCGGCGGTTGTCGGCCGTGAGCTTACATGTGCAGTATATTATAATGGTAAGGAAAATGTCGCTCTTCCTGTTATCGAGATCATCACAGAGAACGAGTTCTTTGATTATGAGGCGAAATACAACGGTCACAGCCGTGAGGTTTGCCCGGCTCAGATTCCGGATGCTCTCCGAGATCAGATTCAGGAAGTTTCGAAGAAGATATACAGTCATCTTGGCTGTGCCGGTCTTGTGCGCGTAGACTATATCGCTTCAGAAGAGGGACTCTATTTCCTCGAAGTGAATACCATACCCGGCATGACATCAGCCTCTCTCGTCCCTCAGATGGTTCGTGCGGCAGGCATGTCAATGACCGATTTCCTCTCGACAGTGATCGACAACGCATAAATGCTTTTAAAGGAACTTATCAATAAAGGTGTAGAGACCATCTCTGTGCTTTATCCGGAAAGGGAAGCGCGTGAGATGGTTCTGCTGTATCTTGAGGATGCGCATGCCCTCAAGCGCCTGGCACATATCCTTGAGCCGTCACTTGAGGTCTCAGATGATGTTGCTGCCGAGTCTCTTGCAGCCTTTGATCGCATGGTTTCCGGTGAGCCCCTTCAATATATAATAGGTAAGGCTCATTTCTACGGTCGTGATTTCAAGGTCAGCCCTGCAGTTCTTATCCCTAGACCCGAAACCGAAATTCTCTGCAGGGAGGTTATAATTAGGCCAGGTGCCAAGTGCTCCAGTGGCCCTCTCAGGATTCTGGATCTGTGTACCGGTAGCGGCTGCATAGCCTGGACCCTGGCACTGGAGATGCCTGGTGCTGAGGTTACAGCTGTGGATATCTCAGATGAGGCTCTGGCTGTTGCCTCGTCACAGGATTTCACTGAAGAAATGGCACGTACCGGAGCCATTGCCCCTCGATTCATAAAGGCTGACGTTCTTGCCGGCCCGATCGAAGATATAGGACAGTTTGATGTCATAGTCAGCAATCCTCCGTATGTGATGGATTCCGAAAAGGCCTTGATGAGAACAAATGTCCTGGACCACGAACCGCACCTGGCGCTGTTTGTGCCTGACAATGATCCTCTTTTGTTTTATCGTGCAGTAGCAGGATGGGCTGATTCTCTTCTTGCGCCCGGAGGCTTTGGCCTTGTGGAGATCAACGAAGCTCTCGGTCAGGAGACAGCAGCAGTATATGCTGCGGGCTACACCTCGGTTGAAGTGCTTTGCGACCTGTCTGATCGCCATCGTTTCGTTAAATTTACCAGGAAATTTGTTTGATTTTTATAAAAAATCAAACAAATTTTTGCATATAAATCGCCCTTAGATAGTGCTCTGAGGGCGATTTTTGACTTTATTCGCGTACTTTTTTGTTACGCGGATAAGTCTTCGGAACTTTGCAGCAGATTTAAATATATGAGCTATGAAGAGTTTAGGAATTTATCTGGTTTGTACGATTGCTTCAGTAATGATGGTGCTTTCGTGCGAGGTGGTGGATGACGATCCGCAGCAGCATGTCGATCCCAAGAAATATGTAGAACTCAGCGAGGTGGCCCAAGTGATGGCTGCACTCCCTATCCAGAAGGAGCATCTTCACGAAGTGTTTGATGCTGTAAGTTCTTCATGTGGAAACGGTTACGATGAGGAATATACAATGAACCGTCTGTTTGAGAATCCGGGATGCGGAGTAGGAGAGAATCCGGAGGAAACGCGTTCTGTGCAGAAGTATGAGCGCCCTCTCAGGGAACTGATCCAGGAATATGTGCTTGCGACAAAATCTTCAGCCATGCTTCCCGATCCGCAGAGGTGGCTGGATGAGCTGATGGAATCGGACGTGCAGATTTATTGGCCTTATTCGGAGAACTGGGATGGTGAAACCTTTCCTATAATAACGTTTGACCCGGAAGACGATTCGGATGTGAATATCGGATATCGTGTCAAGGTCAATGAAGCCGGAGGCCGCGTTATGGAAGAGGTTATTGTCGATGAACAGGTGGCTATGGAGAATCCTGTGTGGGTGATAAACAGGAACTCTGACGCTGCCTATAAGACCCTTGAAATATTACGCAAGGAAGATCCGGACTGGGGAAGTGGCGGGGGAGATATAGTTGTGACCCCTTCTTCCGTAAAATCCCCATCTTCCAAATGTCTGGTTCTGAAGAGCTTCAAGGCAAGACGAAACTATGACTGCTGGTTTGCAGGTGCTTCGGAATTTTTCGTGAAAACAGGGTCAGTGGATGATTTTACCGCCAGTACTGAAGCGGAAATGAAACTTTATAATCCTAAAATCACGGATTTCATGATAGTGGTGACAAGAGGAAATGTCGGCAAAACCCTTCCATGCAACACTATTCTTATATCAGATTGGGCAGATCAGCTTACTCATTGCGCATTCATGATGATAGAAGACGATGGTGGAACATGGACGGAATGGAAGTGCACGGCATTGGTTCGCATAGCTTCAAAAAGCTACGGATTCGAAATTACCCTGCCGATCAAATCGTGGGACGATGTCGTCTGGAGAGGACGCCTGGCATGGGACTGGCTTGACGCCAATGACGGGAAGGCCGGCTATTATGGTGATGTGGAACTTATTTTTGACGTGCAGGAGTATTAGCGTCTGTGACGACCATTTCGCAGTTCCTGCAGTCAAATTGCAGGGCGAAACGCTGACCGTTGTTCAGCAGGAAGAGATGACCCGTATTTGAGGCCTTCTGATGAACAGGGCACATTCCCAACTCATACCTTATGCAGTATTTGGTGCGCATGAGCTCTGCTCCGACAGAATGTGAAAGTTCATAAGCCTGCTCTATCTTTTCTGCTCCTGCAAGGGCATACACGTTTTGAGAAATCCTGTTGGATACGTTGAATTTATATGAGATCTCCTTTTGGGCGGCACCCCATGCTGATACGTCCTTCTCAATCTTTCTCAGAAGGAGATCTCTTTTAATGCAAGGCATGCCTTCAAGGTCTTCCGCAAGTGTACGCCTTATGCCGTTTATTGTCGATGCGCTCATGAATGGAAGGCCGGCGGCGCAGTCGATGTCATTCACAATAAATCTATAAATGCCGGCAGTCTTGCCGAGCTGTGCATTCAGCATGCCCAGCATTCTCTCATGATTGGTGGCATCCTGGATTCCTGCATCGAATACCCTCTCGATCTTTCTTCCGTCTTCGCTCTGGCATAGAGCTATGGCAGTCCAACTGTCACCGCGTTTCACAAATCGAAGACTTACTGCCGCCTCGATTTCACGGATACAGCGGTTACGCTCGATCTCCTTCTCGAAAGCTGCGTTGATGTTTCTGAAAAGTCGTGCTCCATTAAATAGCGCCGGCACATTCTTGCATCGGATGCGGTTGCCTTCGCAGACGTCTCCACGGAATCCGCAGACGCTTCCGTCCTTGGCGACAAATGAGAATCCGTCTCCATTGTTCAGAATCACATTGCGGTCTGTAAGGCGCAGGGCTACGCCTTCTCTGCTTATGTCTGTCACGGTTCCGATTTCTTCTCCCATTGACTTGGCTGCATCCATGCTTGCCCACTGACCTCTGCGCCCGTCAATGAAAAGTTCCGTGTAGCCTCTGTTGAATGTCTTGAGGGTGTCTGGCTTGAAGCCACCGGTAATTTTTCCGAATGATCCTCTGACAAAGTTCTCAGATCTCGAGGAAATAATTTCATCCAGAGCCAATGAGTAGTCTCGTACGACATTGCGTACGTACGACTCGTTCTTCAGTCTGCCTTCGATCTTGAATGATGTGATGCCGGCTTCTGCCAGCTCTGCAATACGGTTGCGCAGATTGTAGTCTTTCAGCGAAAGCAGTGCCTTGTTGCGTACAAGGACTTTCCCGTTCGCATCGACCAGGTCATAAAGTGAGCGGCATGCCTGGATGCAGGCTCCTCGATTGGCGCTCCTGCCTGCTATCTTTTCTGAAAGATAACACTGTCCGCTGTAGCATACGCAGAGCGCTCCGTGTACGAAGAATTCCAGTTCGCAACTCACGGCCTGACGTATTGCGCGTATCTGTTCCAAAGACAGTTCTCTCTCGAGGATGAGCCTTGAAAATCCCAGCCTTTCGAGGAAAACGGCTTGTTCCGGTGTCCTGATCGCACATTGTGTGGATGCATGCAGAGGAAGTCGGAACTCTTCCTTAAAATCGCCTATGCCGCATGCTGCCATGCGTGCGATGGCCATATCTTGTACGATGACTGCATCTGCTCCGGCCTCCTGTACGGCCAGCATCTGGCGATAAGCCGCCTCAAGCTCATCATCATATAGGATAGTGTTCAAGGTTACGAAGATACGTACCCCGAACTTGTGGGCGTAGTCACACAGCCTTTTGATCTCTTCGATGTCGTTTCCGGCTGCCTGACGGGCACCGAACTGCGGACCGGCGATATACACAGCATCGGCACCGCAGTCGATTGCCGCGATGCCGATATTTGTGTCTCTTGCCGGAGCAAGCAGTTCAAGCTGCCTCATCCGTTAAATTATTTGTTGAGGGCGTCGTACTGAGCCTTTGCCTGAGCGCCGAACTTAGGGTCGCCGAGAACCTGCTCGTAATAAGCCTTTGCCTTCTCCTTGTCACCGAGCTTCTGTGCAGTAGCTGCGATGTTGAACTTCATCTGGTTTGCGTCCTTAGCGTTTGGTGAGAGCTCAAGATACTTCTCGAGAAGTGGAAGACCCTCAGCTGCCTTGCCAAGTGCCATAGCGCACTGACCGGCGATCTTGTATGCGTTTGCGTTCTCAAGATACTCGTTTGACTTGATGGCGAAGTCATAAGCCTCCTGAGTGTTCTTTGCCTTGAGAGATGCTGAAGCCTTCTTCACATAAAGGTTTGAAAGCTGCTTGAAAGCCTGCTTCTCCTGACCGTTTGCAGCAGCGATGTTGAATGCCTCCTCAGCCTTCACCTGATCGCCTGATGCGTTGTATGCCTGTCCCATCTGCAGAGCTGCACGGCCGTTAGTTGGGTCTGCTGCCATGATCTGCTCGTAAACAACGATTGCATTTGCATAATCCTTTGCCTTCAGAAGTTCAGCAGCCTTCTTCATGAGGACCTGCTCCTTCTTCTCGTTAGCCTTAGCTGCATTGTCAGTGTCGCCGTATGCGTTTGCTGCCTCTTCAGCCTTTGCCAGCCACTCCATAGCTGCATCTAGGTTATCAGTCTCAATGAAATCGTTTGCCAAAGAAATCATTACGGCAGGGATCATCATCTGACAGTTTGCGATGATTTCAGCACCAGCTTCGCCAAGAGCTTCAGCCTCAGTGAGAGCAGACTGGAAATAATTGAGGGCAGACTCCTTGTTTCCCATCTCAAGCTCCATGGCTCCATTGTTATAAATGTCAGTTACTGCATTGATATCCTGTGCGAAAGCAACAGAAACGGTCATTGCGGCAGCGGCAATAAGCATTACAATTTTCTTCATTTTATCTAAATTTATTTAATGATTAATTATCGTGGTAACACAAACGCACAAAAGTAGGAAAAAAATATTGTATTTTTGCACGTGGATTCACTAAAAAATATGAAACTCAGGTTAAGTAAGGTAATATTAAGTGTTGCGGGAGTCTTATTTGCAACAATTGTGCCGGCACAGGAACTGTCGCTTCTGCCTCAGGATCCTGCTGTCAAATGCAGCGTCCTGCCTAATGGTCTGTCCTGCTACGTGACAGCCAATGCGTCATCTGACGGCATTGCAGACTTTGCTCTCGTGAAGAGGGATTATTCCGGAAACGAGATTGTTCTTTCCCTTGAGGATGTTCTTACTTCTGCGGAAACGCCGGTTGATTCTACCCTGTTGCTTATCATGAGACGTGTTGAGGCTGATGCAATTCCTGCGGATCAGGCTGTGGTTGTCAGTGGAGACGTAGACGCCTCGTCTATAATTCAGAAACTCAAGTACATGTCGTTGATGATCGACTCCTCGATTCCTTCTCCAGCGCCTGATTACAAATGGGATGGAGATGCGGGGGCCAGGGTGTCGTGCGTACGTGATACGCTGAAGGGGTTGTCGACCGTCAGATGTGAGTGGAATGCAGCCCGAGCGCCCTGGGAATATATGAATACCGTTCAGTCCGCAATATATGAAAAGGCTGTATGGGAGATGGGGAAGGTTGCTCAGATGTGGATAAGGAGGAATCTTCGTGACCTTGGAGTACCTGTGGCGGATGTCATGTACAGATATTCAGGTAATGTAAAGGGAATGGTGGACGAGACGTTCGTGGTCGAGACTACTGTGGCCTTGCAGGATGAGTCGGTGGCAAGGGAGCAGATGCTGATGGTCCTGGCGGCCCTTGATCAGGGAAATGTGGCTGACTGCGACCTGCTGCTGGCAGAAAATGAATACCTGCTTTCATTGGAGAGGCTCTCTGGAAGTCCGGTTACAGACAACGGCGGGTATGTCCGCATGTGCATCGATGCCTTCCTGTATAATCGTCCGTTGTCTGGCGCCAGGGAGCGTCTGGGATATTTTGTTTCCAAAGATGTGCCGGTAGAGTCCCGTAAAAGTATATTTACAGGTATTGCTTCGGCCTTGCTTGATGTGGCCTCTCAAACAGATACTGTCGCCAAGACAGCATCTGGAGTAATGCTGTCTGATACCTTGGTGTTTCCTGGAATGGGTCTGAAGCAAAAAGTGAAATCTTCACGTAAGGACCCGTTTTCCGGTGGTGTTGTATGGACTTTTGCCAATGGATTCAAGGTCATTTATAAGAAGATGCCCACAGGAAGGACCTTGTATTATTCACTCTCTTTGAACGGTGGATATGCAAATGTGGATGACCTGTGCCGGGGAGAAGGAGCTTATATGTCCGACTTCATCAACAACAGCTGGATATGCGGAATGAGAGGTCGGGAATTCAAGGATCTGCTTCAGCTGTCGGGGATGACATTGAAGTCGCGTGTAAATCTGCATAATACAGTGATCTCAGGTCAGGTGAAAGATAGAAATGCCGGCCTGATGATGAAGGGACTCCTTGCGGTTGCCGGAGGATGCAAAGTCGACACTGCGGCTGTAAAGTATTATGTGGAAAGCGAGAAGTTGAGCCAGCTGGTTCATAAGGGTAAGGATGTCAGAGCGGCTTTGGATAGTCTTATGTGCCCTGGATACAGATATACTTCTTTCAAGACGGAAGATGGACTGCAGACAAGTACTTTTGACAAGGCTGAGAGTCTGTTTGAAAATCTCACCTCGAAGATGAATGACGGAATTCTTGTCATTGTCGGAGACATGTCGGAAAATGAGCTGAAGAAGCTTCTGCAGATGTATGTCGGGGAATTCAAGGTCAAGTCTGTGGCTTCAAGAAGACCGTCATTGCAGTACCGTCCGATGTCAAGCTGGATGGAGTATTCTGTTGAAGGTTATAGGAATGCTGCGGTTGTCGCCGTGTCAGGCATGATGCCGATGACCGCTTCAAATCATTTCGCCGCTGAGATCGCAGCAATGATGATGGAACGTAAGGTCAAGGAAAGATTTGCAGACCGGAATATAACCGTCCGACTGTCATATGCAAGGAACATCTATCCTGACGAGCGCTTCAGCATCTTTATCATGATGGAGGGAGACTGTAGTCAGGATGATGCCGCTGAGATAAGAAGGATGTTGGGAGAGTGCACCAGGGATCTGGACGAGCGTATCATTCAAGCATATAAGGATTATGTGAAGAATGCATATACCCTTCAGATGCAGAATCCTGAGTATTGGCTTCGCGTCATCGCGCTCAGACACATGGAGGGAAAGGATTTCACATCAGGCTATGCCGCCAAGATAGATGCCGTAACAACCGCTCAGGTGAAGGATATTTTCAGAACGCTTGAAGACGGCGCGGGAGTAGAATATATAATCAAGGAAAAATAATAATATCATGTATCACGGAACTATAATCCAGATTGATGACTGCCTCGTGTCAGAGGAAATCCTCACAGAGTACTATGCCTGTGACTATGAAAAGTGCAAGGGATGCTGCTGTGTAATCGGCGACAGTGGCGCTCCGATGGAGGAGTGCGAGGCCGAGGCCATTGAAAAGAACTACCACATCTTCTCTCCTATCATGTCGGAGGAAGGTCGTGCCGCCGTTGCTGCAAAGGGATTTTATGAGATCGACATGGACGGAGATATGGTTACTCCGCTTGTCCCTGGCAGCGAGGAGTGTGCCTACACCCTTTTTGACGAGAACGGAAACTGCTTCTGCTCTATGGAGCGCTGCTGGTTCCAGGGTAAGGGAGATTTCCGCAAGCCTATCTCATGCTGGCTCTATCCGATCCGAATCACACAGCTTAGCAACGGTACACGCGCTTTGAATCTTCACCGCTGGCACATCTGTCAGGATGCTTTCGCCAAGGGTAAAAAAGAAAAGATCCGCGTATATCAATTCTTACGCGAACCTATCGAGCGTTACTTCGGCGAGGATTTCTATCAGGCCTTGGAGGAAGCAGCTAAGATGTTGAACAAGGAGGCTTAATCTTCCTTGTTCTGGAACTTATACTCCAGTCCTGAGGCAAATCGGAGAACATCCTTGCGGAGTCCTTCCATGTAGTAGCCCTCTGCTGTTCGTACGATGGTGATCCTGTCTTCGTACATCTTGATGAGTCTTGGACCGAATCCTTTCAGACGAAATGTCATGGTGTCTTCTGTCTGATTCTCAAGAACATATCTGTGCTCGCGGAGGTAGTCTGTCACGACAGGGGTGATGTCTGCAGAAGGATCGATGTAGAGCCTGCGGTTGATGAATGCAAGCTTAGGATAAACTGCAGCTACTGCAGCAAAGAAGAGCCCCATTTTCCAGAAGGCGTTGCTGCCTCCTTCGAAATTGTTCTCGATGTTTGCATCAGCCATGCCCAGATATACGAGTACCAGGAGTATGAGTGATGTCAGGATTGCAAAGTAGAAGAAGTATTTGATCGAACGTATTAAATATTTCATGGCTTTAAATTTGCATGCGCCAATGGCGCTTTGTTAACGTGGCAAAGGTAAGAAAAATATGATATTTTGTTATCTTTGTGCCCGTATTGTAGAAACATCTATACCAAAATAGAAATATGGAAGAATTTAACTTTGTTGAGGAACCTACCTCAGAAAACGGAAAGCAGAAGAAGATTCTGATAGCAGTGGCGGTCGTATTGGTTGTTCTGTGTGGTGTGTTGGGATATATGTGGCATAAGACCGATAGCGAGCTTGACGTAAACATAGAAGAGAGCAAGGCGGCTCTTGCTGCGAGCGCTCAGGACCTTCTGGATCTTCAGGAGGCGTATTCCGGCCTTTCGATTCAGTATGATACCATCAATATGCAGCTTGACTCGTCGAGAATGGAGGTTGAACTCCTGATGCAGAAACTGCAGGATGAGCGTAAGATCAGCAATGCTACAATCAAGCAGTATCAGAAAGAGCTCGGTACCCTGAGAACCATCATGAAGGGTTATATCGTGCAGATCGACTCACTCCAGAAGTTGAATACAAAGCTGACAGCTGATGCTGCTGCTGCCCGTAAGGAGGCTGCAGCAAGCAGGAAGAAGACTGAGGAACTTTCAAAAACCGTAGAGAGTCTTTCAGGACAGGTTTCTGCCGGTGCCATCATCAAGGCGTACGGTCTCAAGGCTGAGGCATACAACAAGTCGGATAAGGTTACAGACAGAAGCAGCCGTACTACATATATCCTGACTTCGCTTACTCTTGGTGAGAATGATCTTGCAGAGAAAGGTCCGGTTACAGTATATATCAGAGTAAAGGATCCGGAAGGATTTCTCCTTGTAAATGGTAATCAGAGAGCGTTTGAGTATAATGGTGAGGTTATGAACTGCTCTGCATCACGTGAGGTGGATTATCAGGGTGCAGCAGTGGAACTTGGAATCTATCTGAACGATATTCCTGAGTATACAAAGGGAGTTTATACTGTTGAGGCATATACATCCAAGGCTCTTCTCGGTACAACCGAATTCATGCTTCGATAAATCGTGATTTACGTTCATATACCGTTCTGCAGAAGCTTCTGTACCTATTGTGACTTCTATTCGGAAGTCGCATCAAGATGCAGCAAGGACGAACAGCAGAAGTTCGCCTCGTTTTCCAGCGCCCTCTCAAGAGAGGCTGCTATGCGTGCAGGAGAGGTTACAGATCAGATCAATACATTATATATAGGAGGCGGCACCCCATCGGTGCTGCCCCTTTATGTTTTTGAAGAACTGTTGGAAACGCTGCGAGGTTGTGGCCATCCAGGGCCGTTCGATGAATTTACCGTTGAGGTGAATCCGGAGGATATTGTCGAGAAGGGTCCTGCGTATGTTGAGGGGCTTCTGCGCATGGGAGTCAACCGCGTAAGTATGGGAGTGCAGTCATTTGATGACGAAATACTTCGATGGATGAACCGCAGGCATGACTCGGAGTCGGCACGCAAGGCTTATGCAATACTTGAAGCGGCTGGAGTGCCGAATATAAGCATAGACCTTATCTTTGGCCTGTCTCAGCTTTCTGACAGCCAGTGGGATGAAACCCTTGACAAAGCTTTGAATATATCATCTGTCGGATGCCTTCCGCACCACATATCTTCATATCAGCTTTCTGTTGAACCAGGCAGTGCCCTTGCTCGTCTGGTAGATAGAGGGGAATGGGCAGAGGCGTCGGATGAGCTTTGTGAACGGCAGTATTCAATGCTTTGCGACAGACTTCATAAGTCAGGATATCACCATTATGAAATATCAAATTTTGCTCAGCCCGGCTATGAAGCGAAGCATAACAGTGCATATTGGAAGCATGTCCCATACGTAGGATTAGGACCGGGGGCTCACAGTTATATGCCTGACGCAGCAAGACAATGGAATGAAGGAGACCTGGGCTCATATCTGAAGGCTGGACAGACAGGCGATTTTTCGGCGCTCCAGGGTAGGGAAGAACTTACTCAAGAACAGCTGGTGCTTGAACATATAATGCTTGGTCTTAGGACCTCAGACGGTCTTCCTGAGGAATATCTACGAGCTAATTGTGATGCGGTGCAGCTTGAAATGGCGCTGTCATGCGGCCATCTGGTGCGTCAGGACGGAGGGTTGTTGAGAATACCCGAATCCAATTTCTTTATTTCAGACAGTATAATTTCTTCATTGGTTTAAGCATAAACTGAAAAATTCCGTAATATTGCAGAAGATAAATTTTGCACTATGAATAACGTTTATGAACAAAGAGTCTCGGCTCTTCGTGAGATGATGTCCCATAACGATTGGGATGCTGTTGTAATTGGAGGCAGCGATCCGCACAGCAGTGAGTACCCTGCCCCAAGATGGCGTCAGGTTGAGTGGCTTATTGGATTTACAGCAGAGGCCGGAGACGTCGTCATTACTGAAGATCATGTAGGTCTTTGGACAGATTCGCGTTATTTCATTCAGGCAGAAGCTCAGCTCAAGGCTACTGGAGGCCAGCTGCACAAGACCCGTGTTCCGGGAGCGGTAAGCATACCAGAGTGGCTGTCCGGAAAGGCTAAGGTTGTTGCCATCGATGGAATATGCCAGAGTGTCGATGCTGCCAATGAACTGGAATCTGCCCTCGGTGAGGGAGGGGTTCTGGTAGACGTTCCCGATCTGTTGGAAGAAATATGGGCAGGGCGTCCTGCATGTCCCGTAACTCCGATAACGACTCTGGACGTCGAGTGCTTTGGCGGTACTTCGCGCAGGGAGAAACTCGAGTGGCTGCGTGGATGGATGCATGAGAATGGCTATGACAAGATGCTTCTTTCCTCATTGGATGAGATTGCATGGCTCCTGAATGTCCGGGCAAATGACATTGATTATAATCCGCTTGTCATATCATATCTTGTCATCTCTCAGGAGTATGTACGCTGGTTTGTGAAGAAACCGGGACTTTATGAGATGGATGACCCGGATACATGGTGCAGCTTTGATGAACTTCAGCAGGACGGCATAGACATCTGGGCGTATGATGAGATTTTCGGCGGGCTTTCTGACGAAGGTGACGGTGAAGCGTACGGTACAATCTTCGTGGATCCTTCAACCCTGAACTCCACTATCTACAAATATATAAAGTCTTCATTTCCGCATGATGGTGTCATCTGTGGGACCTCACCTGTGATCTTGGCAAAGTCTGTCAAGACTGCCAGCGAGATCGAACACCTGCGTCAGACATTCGTGGATGATGGTGTCGCTATGGAAAAATTCCTGCACTGGCTTGACACTGAGGTATCAGGCGGAAGAGAGGTTTCCGAGTGGGAGGCATCTGAGATGCTGACGTCATTCAGGGCAGAGATTCCAGGTTATAGAGGAAACAGTTTTGAGAACATATCCGCTTATGGTGCTTCAGCTGCTCTTCCACATTATGTGATTTCCCATGACAGCCCGGTATATATACGCCCTGCCGGTCTTTATCTTGTTGATTCCGGTGGGCAGTATCTTACAGGAACGACGGACATTACCCGTACTATTCCTATGGGAGAGTGTTCTTTCCTTGAAAAGGAAGACTATACATTGGTTCTTAAAGGAATGATCGACCTGTCTATGGCAGTCTTCCCTCGTGGCACAGCAGGCTGTCAGCTCGATGCTCTGGCCCGTATGCCGCTCTGGAAAGCAAAGCGAAACTTCGGCCATGGCACAGGACATGGTGTCGGATATTATCTCTGTGTGCATGAGGGACCTCAATCCATCCGCTATCAGTACAACCCTCAGCCACTCCTTCCGGGCATGCTGACCTCAAATGAGCCTGCCATCTATCGCGAAGGAATGCACGGAGTCCGCCACGAGAATCTGGTCCTTTGTCGTGAAGCCGGAACGTCCGAGTTTGGAGACTGGCTGGATTTCGAGACCATGACCCTCTGTCACATAGATACATCGGCAATCTTGACGGATCTTCTTGACGATCAGGAGAAAGCATGGCTGAATGCATACAACGAAAGGGTATATAACGAACTTTCGCCGTTCCTTTCAGAAGAAACGGCGAAGTGGCTCAGAGAAAAAACACTTGCGATATGATAAAGGATCTTACAGGATTAGGCTTGTCCTACATGCATAAGCTTTCCGTGCTGAGACTGGCCGTTGACCTGATAAAGGCTGACAATCAGATTTTTGGTGAGGAGGTTGCTGTCCTGGCGCAGTTGCAGGCACAGTTCGGACTGACCCAGCGTGATGTGGATGGTATCCATTATATCACGCTGCAGCAGGCTATCGAGGCATTGAAGGATCTTGATGAGGCTGCTGCGGATGCTGTAGTGGAGTTGATGAACGAGATCATGTGTGTGGATAACGACATTGATTATGAGGAGAATATCCTTCTCACATCCGTGAAGATGTCAATAGCCGGGAAGTCAAAGCATTGGTGTAATGTTGTATCTGCATCCAATGTGATGGACGAGACGTCCAAGAAACAGATCATGTACCTTGAGGATCTGCCGGCCGAGCCCGCTCACAAGGTGTTCGATGACAAATATGACAGGCTTCTGATCACAAAGGCATTCAACGACCTTGGCCTGGATTTCTTCTACCTTCCTGACGCCATCGGCGGAATGAATGCTTCCGGAGGCATCGGCGACAGGACAAACTCATCCCTTCTGAAGATGGCCATGAGGTATCTGGTTCCGTCTGCAGTCGTCTCGTCCGATGATTCGCAGGAGGGGGCTTTCAATCCTTGCGAATTTTATTATTTCCTTCTCTCAAGATATAATATAAGTCCTGAGGCGCTGGGCTCGCACTCATTCCTGATGTTGAAAATACGCGACAGCTACTATCTTGACGATGATAACAATCTTGCAAAGGCTGTTGATTTCTTTATAATGGATCTGGGGGTTGATGTAAAGAAACGCATATATAAATTTGTATCGAATTTTGACAAGAAAGGCAGTCCTATATCATACGAGGGATGTTATAAAATCCTGTGTGACTACCTTAGTTCGGAGGCCAAGACCGTCAGTCATATTGTTCTGGATGCGAAGTATGACTTCTGCCTTAAAAATGTTCAGCGCACTCCGGTTGTTTTCGAATCGTCCCCTCAGGCGCGTACGTTCTATCTTCTTCTGCTGAAATATAACGAGACAGGAATCTCTCAGCAGTTGTTTGAGGATGCGCTTGAGAAACTCAGACGTACTGATCGTAAAGAGTATGTGATTGACGGAATCTTTGACCTCGGAAGTTTCAAGGCCTTCCTATGCAGGGAGGGTACTGATGTCGCTGTACTTATATATAATGCAATAACGATATATTCGGCTATTTCGACCAAGGATACCGAAAATATAAAGTTCCTGGACTATATCGAGAAGATCTTCTATTATCGCAGTGCTCTAAAGCATTATATCAACAAGGGCTTCAGTGATGTGGAGAAATTATCGGGACAGCCAAACTTCTCGGTTGTGTATGACTCCCAGCTTAAAGTGTACAGAGTGTCGGTGAGTGTTTCAAAGTTCTTGTGTGAGGACTCTGAAGGCGGTATCCATGAGCTGTCATCTTCAGAACTCTGGTGTTCTTTGATGTGATTTTCCAAACCTTTGGTTTTTTAACAATGTTTTAGGTCATAATTTTGATATTTGCCTGTCAAAAATGTTAAAATTATGACTGATAGCTATCGTATTTGGAAGCAAGGCCTCTCGGAAATGTCCGCTGAGGTTACTCAGGGAAAAGGAAAGAATGTGATTCCCATGCCCCCGAAGCGTTCGGTATGGCTTCGTTATCTTGACAAATTCAAGGACCCTCTCATCATAATTCTCCTGGTTATTTTGGTTTTGTCATGTGCTGTGACGGGTTACGAATACTATCTCTCACCCGATCCGAAACTTTTCTTCGAGCCGTCAGGAGTGCTTCTGGCTATACTTTTGTCTACGGGATTAGGCTTCATCTTTGAAAATAAAGCTGAAAAAGAATTCGATGTCCTTAATCAGGTAAAGGATGACAGACCCGTAAAGGTCATAAGGAAAAAGACGGAAAACGGAAAGCCTAGATTGATGACGATCAAGCGTGCGGATGTTGTGGTGGGTGATATCGTTCGTCTTGAAGGGGGAGATGAAGTTCCTGCAGACGGTCATGTCCTGCTGAGCAACGAACTCAGGGTCGACGAATCGGCTTTCACGGGAGAGCCTTACGTGATGAAATATTCCAATGAGAACATGTCCGGAGAGGACGCTGCATATAAGGCGAATTTCCTTCTCCGAGGTTCTATCATTCTGGAGGGATTCTGTCTATACGCGGTAAGTGCCGTAGGTATAGAAACAGAAGAAGGTAAGGGTGCTATCAAGATGCGTGAAAGCGAGGAGGTCGAAACTCCTCTGAACAAGCAGCTTGGCGACCTTGGAAAGCTCATCACGAAGATCAGCTACATCCTTGCCATACTGATAGTCATCGGAAGGATGATATTTTATTTTGGATTTGGTCCCGGCTCGGAAGAGGTGATGGACTGGCTGCACTTCTTTGAGTATCTCCTGCATTCTGTGATGATTGCGGTGACCCTGATTGTCGTAGCTGTCCCGGAGGGTCTTCCGATGAGTGTGACCATATCCCTGGCCTTGAGCATGCGCAAGATGCTCAAGGAGAAGAATCTTGTCCGCAAGCTTCATGCATGCGAGACCATGGGTGCGACGACGGTCATCTGTACTGACAAGACCGGTACATTGACAATGAACCAGATGACTGTCCTGGACAAGAAATTCTCATGTGATGAAGATCTGATCATCACCAATGTGGCGGTCAATTCCACAGCGGATCTTTCCAAGATGGAAGACGGAAGCACGCAATCAATCGGCAATCCGACCGAGTGTGCTCTGCTCCGCTGGGCGGAACAGGATTGCGGTGTTGATTACAGAACCATACGAGATAAGTATGAGATATTGTCTTCGGTTCCTTTCAGTACCCAGACCAAATATATGGAAGTGGTTGCGCGTGACAAGGAGACAGGAGAGCGGATCAGACTCGTAAAGGGAGCCCCCGAATATGTCCTAAATATGTGCCTGATGTCACTCCCTGATGAGCAGGTTGAACAGATTGAGACTCAGTTGAAAGAGTATCAGGGACGTGCGCTTAGAACGCTTGCCTTCGCATATCAGAGAGATGGCTTGGATGATGACCTGCAGTTTGGGGGAATTGTTGGTATTGCTGATCCCGTGCGTCCTGGAGTCAAGGAAGCTATTGAGATATGCCGTCAGCGTGCCGGTGTGCGCGTGATAGTGGTTACCGGTGATGTTGCGGCAACTGCTGAGCAGATCGGAATGGAGATTGGACTTTTTGATGACGGTGAGACTCCGTACTCGCTTTCGGGACAAGAGTTTGCAGCGATGTCTGATCTGGAAGCTCAGGAGGCAATAAAGTCCTTGAGGATTCTCTCTCGTGCCCGTCCGGAGGATAAGGCCCGTCTGGTGGGACTTCTTCAGAAGAATAACGAGGTGGTTGCGGTTACAGGTGACGGCACCAACGATGCTCTGGCGCTCAAGCAGGCCCAGGTCGGTCTTTCAATGGGCGACGGAACGGCACGAGCCAAGGAGGTCAGCGATATAACCATCCTGGACAACTCCTTTGTCAGCATCAATAAGGCTATTCTCTGGGGACGCTCGTTGTATCTGAATATCAGACGCTTCATACTCTTCCAGATGACCATCAACGTATGTGCGTGCGTTTTGGTTCTCTTTGGAGCATTCTTCGGAGTTGAATCTCCTCTGACAGTTACTCAGATGCTTTGGGTGAACCTCATCATGGATACTTTCGCTGCAATGGCCCTGTCTTCGTTGCCTGCTGATCCTAAGGTTTTCGATGACAAGCCGCGTGATCCCAACAGCCATATCATCGACAGAAGCATGATCAAGCGGATCGCCTTTGGCGGACTTGCATTCTTTGGGGTGCTCTTCTTCCTTTGGGAGATCATGCTGCATGTGGATGTGCAAAGCGTCAGCCACCTTCTGACTTGGGATACAATCGTTGATGGTGTCTCTGGCACCTTAGGTCACACCAGCACTGAACTGACTCCATACGAAATGGGTATCTTCTTCACGTTCTTTGTGATGCTTCAGTTCTGGAACATGTTCAACGCCAAGATGTACCGCACAGGAAAGTCATTCTTTAAGTCGTTGCTGTCGAAGGAAAGTCATACATTCAGCTTCTACCTCATTGCAGCTGTGATCCTGCTGGGACAGGTCATGATAGTGAACCTCCTCGGCAACTTCTTCGACGTGGCTCCGCTCCATGCTCAGGATTGGTGGCTGCTCCTTTTGGTCACCTCGCCGGTACTTCTCATTCCGGAACTGTTGAGGGTGTTCAGGAAGTGATGATCCTCTGATCTGTAATCAGGTTTAGAACTGCTCCCGTCCATGAATTCGCCTGTTTTCATGGACGGGAGCTTGTTTCTCAGGTGCGGGATGCCCGTAAAGTGCAAAAAAAGTATCCCCTATGGCTACAATGAATAAAATTTATTATATTTGTAAGCTGATAATTCTGAACCGTAACTAAACTACACCTAAGAATATGAATCTATTGAAAAAAATGCTGATGGGCAGCCTTGCAGCGGCGCTGTTCCTTGGTGGTATATTCCAGGCTGCTGCGCAGGAGAATACAACCAAAAAAGAACGTAGAATTTATTTGTGGGATGTTACCATTTCTATGGTGGGTGCAACTGCAAATAAATCTTTCCCAGAAGCAAACCCTAGTGCTGGTGTAGGAAACCCGATTTACTCTTATAAGGAGCGTGATATAAAATATTATAAAGAGAAAGAGGATATCTTCAATCCCACGAGAGAGGCTTTGATTAATTCTATTAAGGCTATTGAGGATGAAGATTGTCAGATTGTAGTGCTTCCGTACGATAAGGAGATAAGGGATGTTTTTGAAGTTTCGACAGCTTCCATTAAGGATAAGGAAACGATTATTCAGCAGGTAGAGTCTTGGAATAATCTTCATTCGGCACCGACATATACTGGTAAGTGTCTTAGAGAGGTGATAGATAATCATTTTAAGAAAGATCGACTTAATAGGGTTATTTTGCTTACTGATGGTAATTGCTCGACTCCTGATGATGAGACAGTTTTAATTGATATTGTTAGTGAGTGGGATCAGTCAAATGTCTATTCAAAATATGTAGATAACCGCTTGGTTTATGTGATGTTAACCTCGGCAGTGAATGATGTAGATGTGCTGGAGGCGTTTGAGAAAAAAGATGAGGATAGTGGTGTAACCACTGTTGAAAGTCTTGAGGATCTTGCGAATTATGTAAGCTTCTCTCTCAGCAATCTTTCCCATGAGAAAGTCGTCGAGCAAAATCTTTCGGAGTTTAATATAATTGTGGATTGTAATGTCGTTGCGGCTTTTGGTAATCCGGATAAGATCCGTTGTGTCTTCGAAACAAACGATCCTATGATTGTTGTCGATCCGGCACCAATTGCTCCGACAGATGGTAAGTTTATAATTCCTGTGAAGTTTGCCTATGGCTCTCGCGAAGCGTACCGTCAGGAGCTCGGTAATAAGGTGCATTCTGCAGTCGTTAAGTGCAGTGTCGCTCCTGAGTGTGAGGACGTAGTTTTGGAAGGCAATGATAAGATCATAGTTGATTTGTCTATTAATGCTCAGCCAAAGGCAGTTGTTCGTATATCAAGAAAATAATACCTATGAAAAATCATATTACAAAAATCTTTGCAGTCCTGGCTCTTAGTGTCACTGCCGTTTCTTGTTCTGAGGAAGCACCTGTTGTAAACGGAGAGTCTTTTGAAATCCAGACATTTGAGGATTTCCTGTGGCACAAGGACGCTGTCGATACTATTAAGTTTGAGATAAGTACGGAATTCAGAGAGTGTGAGGAGGTCACAAAGCCTATTACTCTTGCTCTTTGTGATTGCAATGGAACGATTGTACCAACAGATGTTGCAACCGTTTTTGTTAATGGCGTGGAATCCGACGACAACAAGATTAAGATCACTCCGAAAAATGGCCTTGTGGAGACTCAGATTGGAATCGTACTGGATCATTCCGCACTTACTGAGGATTGTGAGTTTTCATGGAATCTCCAAAGTCTTGAAGGCGAGGATGGAATTAAGGTGCTTGGCGTCAAGGATGAGGAAACAGAAATCGGCTTGGTAAAGAATGGTATAATCTTCGGTACGGATATTCATATCAAGAACACACACGTTGCAAATACCCTCAAGGTTTGGTCTATTACTGGTCTCTGGATCATTCTGGCTGCTTTGATCGCTGCTCATATTCTTTCTAGAGTAATCAACAGACCTGTTAAATTCACGAATGTCAAGGTCGGATATGATGACGACCAGATGAGGTCTTACACTACCAGAGGATGCTATATGGTGGTTCTCACCAATAAACCATACAAAGTGAGTCTGTTCCATCGCTTCTTTGTCGGAAAGGTTGCTGTTATTAAAGATTCCTTCTGGACAGAGGAGGTGATCCTCAAGAATTTGTTCGGACAGAACCTGATGTTAAGGACTAAGGGCGATTATATCCTTCCGGATGAACCTTTGCGTAAGGAGGAATTCATAATCAAGAATGAAGAGGGACGTACCGCAACGTTACGCACAAACTAAATGAAATAAACTACAGCAATAATAATTAATAAACTTTTAACTTATGCCAACAATTCGTAGATCTGTTTATGTCGGTCTAGGCGGTACCGGTATAAAAGCAATTGCAAATGCAAAGAAAATGTATGAGGATATCTTTGGGGAAGGTAATATTCCTCCACAGATTGCATTTGTGGCTATTGACTTCGACAAAGCTATTGTCAACGATCAGAAACTCCCGACTCGCATTGACGATGATTTCATCACCCTTCCTTCAGGCGTGAATCCACATCATACATATGTCAATATGGCCTCAAGAGGCATGTATCAGTGGCTGTTCCCTAAGAATGCTGACTACCTTCCGGATAGCATCGAGGATGGTGCTGCCCAGGTTCGTACAACAGGTCGTCTTCTTACTGAGCTTATCATGGCGAATATCGTTCCTAAGATCGATCAGGCTATGCAGAGCGTGACAAATCTTGCTGCAGGTGCTGAGGGTTACAATGTATCTGAGGACAGTCGTGTGGATGTCCATGTTGCAATGTCTCTTGCCGGCGGTACTGGTTGCGGTTCTTTCATCAACATCGCTCAGTTGATCAAGGAAAAGTATGGCTCAAAGATTACTTTGTACGGATATGGCGTATTGTACAGCGTGTTCCGTGCAATGGACCCAGGTACATTGGAGACTCCAAGGGTTCGCTTGAATACATATTCTGCAATTCTCGACCTTGACTATCTGCAGACAGCGTCTACAACAAATCCTATTTCATTTACTGTTGCAGGTCAGACAAAGACCATCATCGCTCCATTGTATGATAACTTCTACCTCGTCGACAACAGAACAGAGAACGGTGAGGCTGTCGACAATGTAAACGTTCTTTGTCAGGCTCTCGGTACTTGTATGTATCTGTCAGGTGGTGAGCTTGGCGATGCAGTAAGAAGCGTTCTTTGTAATGTTGGCTGGACTCAGGGTAACTACAACTGGGACAACAAGCTTGGTTGGGCACAGCGAATCGGTGTGTGTCAGGTTATTTACAAGGGTGAGCAGCTTGCAGATCTCTATGCGCTCAAGGCTAAGATTGAGCTGATCCGTCAGTTCAAGAGTGCTGGTGCGGATGTAGAGCAGATGGCTACAAATTGGACTGAGGTTGCACGTGTGCGTGAGGATGGTGATGAGTACAACATGCTGATCGACGGAATCTTCTCTCCAGATGATCTCGGTAAGCTCAAGGAGGTTGTATTGAATCCAGACGAATCATACGAGGCGACCTACTCAGAAATTAAGAAATACCTTGAAAATTACCAGAATTTCCCTGCTAAGGATGCTCTGCAGCCGCTTCGTGCTCAGATTATCGATGCATTGAAGGAGAAGATTAATGAAATCCTCAACGGTATTGGTGGAGTTGCTGATGCTCAGACTTTCCTTACAGCACTCGGTAGAATCTGTGCCGGTTATAAGAATGAAATGGAAAACGAGCGCAGGGATTTTGTAAGCTCTGTTCAGAGCAAGGAGAAGACCCTTGACGACGCATGCAAGGAATATCAGAATTACTGTGGCAAAGTCTTTAAGTCTAAGAGCGGTAAGCAGGAGCGTCTTGATAACATCGCTCGTCAGGCTAAGGTTATTCTTAAGGCTAAGGCAGAAGCAAGAAGACGTGAGGAGGCTGCTGAAATCTTTGCAGTGCTTATCAATGAGATCAACAATAATCTTGCAGGCGTCAAGTCTATCAGTGCTTCGCTCGATGCTATTAAGGAAGCATATTCTGATGATCTCGCAAAGCAGCAGAATTCCAACAAGACATCAATGCTCCTCTTTGAGTATGACCTTTCAGCAAAGGAGCGTCTCAACCTGACTCTCGGACAGCACGATGTATCTCTTCCAAACTTCACAGCAACTCTTGCTAAGCCTTTAGCAGAGCTGACTAAGGAAGAACTGGTTGCAGCTCTTGATGCATACGCTGCAGCACTTCCACGTTGCGAGGAGTACAGAACTAAACTCATTGAGGATGTGATTCAGGAACTTTCTGATGCTGATTACGAGAAACTCAAACATGAGGTTGCCAGAAAGGCCAGTCCACTTCTTAAGTTGAACGACAGAGGTCTTCTTGATCCATTGACAAACCTCAGTCCTGCAAACAAGATGGTTAAGAAGTACCTTGTTTCTATTTATAAGGAGAATCCAGAGAAGAAGTCTCGTATGGAGAACGACAAGAACTTTGCTCCAGGTGGATTCAAGCTCAACTTCATGCCGTCAGATACTCCTAACATGAAGCAGAGAGTTATCTTCTATCGTTCTGACTCAGCTGTTATTCCATATTGCGTTGATGCATTGGATGAATCAGTAAATTATGAGTATGAGACAATTCTCGCTCAGGTATCGGCTGGTAACGCAATGTTCCACCCTCACTATGACCTTCAGAACTTCCATGAAATGAAGAAGAGAGACTTTAAACTTAAGCCAGAGATGACTGACGAGGCAATGTTCTATTGGGTTGCCGGTCAGATCTTCGGATGGGCAGAAGTTGTTGAGAAGGCTCGTATCATGGAGAAGGGTCCTAACGGCGAGACAATCAAGGAGCTTGAGAAGGAGGATGTTAAGCATGAGAAGTATGTTCGCTATGAGAGGAACAAGTATTGGTACTGGAACCAGAAGGGTACAGGACGCGGCCAGGCCGGTAAGTGGACTGAAATCAATACTCCAGATAGAAAGCGTGCATTTGAATTCTTCAAGACTGAGGTATTGAATACACTCCGTGACGATTTCAAGGCTCTTATCCTTGCCAAGGTCAGCGAGTATGGCGCTGGAAAGTATAACTTCATTATCGAAGAACTCAAAGCAAACGGCAAGCAGGACTACATCGATAAGGTAATGTGTTCACACAAGAGCAGTGTTACTTACTATAGTGGAAATACTATGGAAGCAGAGTTCGTTGATGAGGAGTGGGCATACCTCGATGAGAAGTTCATGGATGCATTGCAGCTTTTGAAATAATTTAAAACAGCAATATGTACAATTTTGTTCATCTATTCATAGGGAAAGAGTTTGAACAGATAGTGATGAAGATGGGCAGAGCCACACTGAGAAACAGTGGAAGCTCTGCCGCTTCTTTCATCGGATATTATCTTGTAGATAAGCTCGACAAGGCCAGCATTTCATGCAGGAAGCTGGCTGTGAACTCATCCGCTCCGGAACCCGTACTGGAGGGTTTTGAGGACTATACTGATATCCAGTGGGAAGATCCGCAGAATGGGTCTCTTCCTGAGGTGTTCAGTGAAATGTATGCGAATGTTCTTGGAGGAAACAATGTGGAAGATGCTGACAGATTGTATATCTGTGTGCACGTTCCTCTATATAAGCCTCAGTCGATCGATTCGCTGAAACTCATATATTCGGCCTTCCTCAATCTTCGCATGCCTATGACTATGATGTTCGTAGGATATGGCGACGATCTGTCCAGGATCATCGAACCTTCGTTCAAGATTGAGTCTCCATCTTCAGTCCAGGTCCGCCAGTTCATGAAGATGAAGAATGCGCAGGAGATATCTGTCTCAACCCATCTGTTTGTTATTCAAAATACCTTCTCTAATGGTATTCCACTCAATCTGGACGAGTCAGCCTTGGCAGAGGTTATGTCTCTTTTTGCTATCGTTATTTCGGGCTATTACAAGCAGATGTTCCCGCCGACTGTTGACTATAAGGACATCATATCGTTCGGACTTACAGCTCTCAATATGGATAGATACATGTTTGTTGAGTATATGCTCAACAAGGTGCTCCTCCATTCTATAGACAAGAGCCGTATGATGGTGAAGAAAGTCAGCGTGAATGATGCTTTCGATCGTGCTCTTGAAATAGTTAATGAGAAAGATGCTGTATTGTCTAAGTTGCTCATTGAATATGATAACGGCGATCATCAGAACTTCCAACAGACATGCAACGAGCTGGCAGCAGAGGCGGATATTATAGTCAACAAGGCTGCCGCTATCTTTGAGAGGGACAATGATGTCACCATGCAGGCAGCAACGCTGGCTGCCCTCCTTTCGAAGAATGAGTGCGAGCTGTTTACAAATATCATTTACGATCCTCAGAAGTCGAGCATGAACGACTTGCTGATGGAACCTATTGAGTATTTCAGAACCAATGATGTCGCAGGTTTTTATGCTGAGGAAGGGGAGCCTGTTGTCAATCCTATTCCAAGAATCAAGGATCTGAATTCTCTGATTATCAACTCTGAAGCAGAAGTACGAAACCTTCAGGAGGAGCTTAAGACTTTCGGAGACCAGATGGAGGATGTTTCCAAGATGGGAGATGCGGTGTTCCAGGACGACTGCATAGTCGTGAACAACAGAAAGTATCGCCTTCTTCCTGCTAAGAAGGAAGAACTTCTTGAAGAGACATATACTCCTAAGGAGACCAAGACGTCCAGTGTGGATCTGACAGCTGAATTCCGACCAATTCAGAATCAGGGTGCTCAGGGCAGTTGTGTGGCATTTTCACTTACATCAGTCTTCGAATATGCTGTTAAGCTGAATACCAAGGAGACGCTTGACCTCAGTGAGGCCTTCTTGTATTATAACTCCAGAATGATAGATCAGGGTGAAGGTTTTGATCCTACCCTTGACGAGGGAACCACATTCACATCGGCTATTCGATCTTTGTCAGAATTTGGTCTCGCTGAAGAGTCTTTCTGCAAATATGACCAGAATGTATGTCATGTAAAGCCAAGTGATGAGGCATACGAAAATGCCAAAGTGCGTAAACTTATCAAGGCCCTTAACGTTGATCGTACAGTTTCTGCAGTGAAGTCTGCCGTAGCGGAAGGCTATCCGGTTGTGGCAAGCTTCACACTTTGCCCAAGCTTCAACCCGTCTTCGAACGGTTTGATAAGCATGCCTGATCAGGCTGAATTGGATGCTCTTGAGAACGGAACTCAGGAGAAGACAATGCATAACCGACATGGTATGGTTATCGTCGGTTATGACGATAAACTCAGGTCATTCCTGGTAAGGAATTCATGGGGTGCTGACTGGGGTAATAAGGGATATTGTTACATCCCGTATGAGTACATTGAGCACGAGCATCTCTTCAACTTCGCCTGCATCATTACAGAGATACAGTCTCTCCCTATCGTAAATGTGCGTAAGACTGTGGAGATGAAGGTGGACGATACTGACATCGCGATTCGTTATCACCTTTGTAAGATTGCCAAGGATCAGGAAGAGAAGAATCTCGAGTCCTTCAAGAATGAACGCAATCTTCTCATGATTTATCTTGAGAAGATAAAGAGAGATTTCTCGAATCCTAACAAAACAGAGCAATTTATTGCTGTTACGAATGTTAAGAAAGAAGAGGAGAAGGAGCTTCTTGTGAAAGGCAAGAAGGATCTTCAGAGAAGATTGGATGAGGAAAATGAGAATTATAGCCTTTTCAAGAAACGTACAATCTTTTTGGCTATTGCCGTACCGATCCTTTTCTTCCTCGGCATTCTGTTCAATAATTTCCTTGCAAAGCCGGTAATCTTCAATACGATGAGTTACCAGAGGTATGAGGAAGTTCCGTCGAAGCTTGCAGACACTCCGCTGGTCGTAGAGGAACCATTCCTGTATTATTTTGTAGGCTCGCTCGTTGAAAAGGCTCCTCAGACGCAGATGAGTTTTCTCGAGAAAGCTGCAGGCTATGCTGCAGTCGGTGTTCTTGCTCCTGTTTCCATCATAACCGGAGACCTTTCTCTCGATATGCACTTCGCCAGAGTCCGCTCAATCGGTATAATGTCAATAATTCCGATCGCGGGAGTCTTGATTCTTATATTGTTCTTTATAGCAAGATCAAGGTGGAATGAGTGGAGAGAAACCAAGGTCCGTCTTGAGGAGGGAATCAACAGAAAGACCAAGGAGATAGCCGGAAAGCAGAAGGAAATCGATAATTTCAGAGCCAAGACTCATTATGCTCGTGAATGGCTTCGTCTTTTGGGCGATATTCAAAATCGTTTCCAGCAGCGTTACACAAAGCTTATTTTCCTTATCAACACCATGAGAGAAAAATATGTGGCGCTTCAGGAGTATGAGCAGACTAAAGATCTTTGGCTTGATATGCCGTTTACTTCACTTCTGGACAAGGAAAAATTGGATAAGTATTTCGAAGAGTTCCTGGCTGATGATGAAATCTGTGATGTTGATTTCTGCGAGAACATAGAGAATTATCAGATTGATGAGAGCTATGTCAAACAGTATGTCAAGAAATTGACATTGACTATTCAGCAGAGGATGGCTGAACATCGCGATGTTGCCGAGTTTAGAATTCACGACCATATTGCTCATGATTCAGGCGCTAAGATTGCCATGACAGTTAAGAATACCTTGAGAGTAGAAGACGGTGAAATATCGTTGCCAAATCTTATCCGTAGGTCAGGTCCGTTCTTCCATACCAACTCAATCACCCGTGGCGTCATTCCAGATATGACTTATACATTCATGCCGGAAGGAGGGAATGCAGATTTCGTATTGGAGAATCCATATCTTGCAATCTTCATGAAGGCGGCATGTATTGAGTGTGACGAATGTGTAATGTTCCAGAAGAAGAACGATAAAAAGTAAGTGCTATGGAAATGTATATAAAATGCTGGAAGCATTGCGCGGACTTCAGCAGCCGTGCTTCACGTTCTGAATATTGGCAGTTCTTTATTGTAAACGTGATCTTTACACTGATTCTGTCGGCGATCGCATATGGATTGTTTTATGAATATGAGTTCTTCTCAAAGCTGGCGATGTGCTACTCATATGCTGCCCTGGTTCCAGGTGTGGCGGTATGCGTAAGAAGATTGCATGACATAGGAAGAAGCGGATGGTTGTACTTGATTATCCTGATCCCTGCGTTGGGACTGATCTGCCTGTTTCTGCTTATGTTCTTGAAGGGTGATAAGAATGTGAACAGCTGGGGCAGCCCAGTTGTTCAGGAACCGGAAATTCAACAATAGGTAAAGTATGCAGACAATCAGGAAGTCGATATATATAGGACTTGGTGGCACTGGAGTGAAGGCTGTTGCCCAGACAAAGAGGATGTTTGAAGAAACATTCGGTATGGGCAACATCCCTCCTCAGGTGACATTCCTAGCACTGGATTATGATAGAAGTGCAATAGATGAATGTGGACTTGCGACCGACATCAGCTCGGATTTTGTCCAGTTACCTCTTTCCGTCAACCCGTTCCTTATTCATCAGGCTGAATGCCATCGTGAAAAATATAGCTGGATGCCGGAAAAGAACAAGTTCTTCATACCTGAGTTTATGGAGTGTGGTTCAGGTCAGGTCAGGACAAATGCCAGGCTTTTTGCGGATATTGTGTTCCCTTGCATCGAAGCTGCTGTAAATGGGGCAATGGCCCGCGTTCTGTCTCTTGCAAATCAGCAGAAGGGATACATTGTCATGAATGATGATCATGTCAATGTATATCTTGCAATGTCTTTTGCAGGAGGAACGGGCAGTTCGCTGATGTTCACGGTTGCCAATATGTTGCGTGAGCGTTATGATCATGCCCGCATCATTGGCTATGGCGTCATGCATTCGATTTTCCATCTGATGGATCCATATAATATCGTTACGCCTAGGATTCGATACAATACATACGCATCCATTATGGAGTTGGACTACTTCCAGTCTGCAACCTTTGAATCTCCAGTCACCTACAGCCTTTCAGGAAAGACCGTAACTGCTAACATGCCGCTTTTCGATGAGTTCTACGTAGTAGACAACAAGACGCAGTTAGGTGGCATGGTTGACAATCTTAACAGTCTCTGCAATGCTATCGGTTGTTCTATGTTCTATGGCGGAACGGATGTTGGAAAGTTGCATGCGATCGATTGGAGAAAGCGAGGTCTGAACTGGGGTGTGAAGAGCAGCTGGGTGCATGCCTTTGGTGTATGCCAGGTAGTTTATAACGGTGCCGATATGGAGGCTCTCTATCGTAAGTATGTTGCTGCAGACCTGCTGCGTTACTTGATCGGGGAGACGAAGTGTGATGCAAAACGAATCAATGAGTGGACCGAGAGGGTCAATTTGCGAGAAGACGGAAATGATTACAACAAACTGATTGACTGGATTTGTCCGCCTGATTCTATTGCAAGAGTAAGGCCTCCGGTATTGGATCCTAGTCTCTCCGGTGAGGAAATCAAAACCAGCCTGCTTAGATATGCTGAAAAGAATGCATCTTTATGGAAGAAAGATCATGTTACAGAGATTATAGACTCTTCTGTTGTGTCATTGAAGGAAGAGGTGATAAGGTTTCTGCGAGAAAAAGGCGGTGTAACAACTGTTTTGTCGTTCCTCTCTTCTTTGGAGAAGATCTTTGCCGGATATAAGGAGGAGATGGAGACTGAGAGGCTGGCTTCAAAAGAGACTCACGACAAGGCTGACGTTATACTTAAAGGCAAACTGAGCGAGTATGATGAATGCTCTCGCAAATTTATGAAACGCTTGTTTGGCAAACACCGTCAGTGTTTGGAACAGGTTTCAATATCTGCTGTCAAGGCAACCCGCGCTGCTTTGGAAATGGCTCGTCGCGAAGAGGCCATCCTTGTGTTTGCTGCACTTATCAATGAGGTCAGGGCGCAACATTCTTCGGTAGCGGCGTTAGCCGATAGAATGCAGAATCTTGAAAACAGCTACCGAGAGGATATTCGTAAGCGTGAGATGGAACGTGAAACAATGTCTCTTTTTGAGATAGATCTGTCAATCAAGGATGCGTCATGCCTGAAATCAGATATCAATGAAAATGTTCTGGTGGAATTTAATGCAACTCTTCAGACTTCGTTGATCGAACTTGATGCGGATGCTCTTGAAGAGGCTGTTGCCAACTACACGTACTCGCTGCCTGCGGCTTCGAGGTTCAGGGAACGCCAGATTATGGATATCATCAATGATATGACTGAAGAAGAATATGAGTTGCTGAAGCAGAATATCTTAAGAAAGTCCGCTCCGCTTTTAAGCCTGCACGACAGAGGTTTGATAAAGATGGAGGCAAACGGCGGTGTAAGTCCAATAAGCAATATGCTTAAGGTTTTCTATATTAGTGCATACAAAGAGGATTCGGATACAGTCACTCGTTTTGAGGGAGATAACAAACTTCTGGCTGGAGACAATGTGCGTATTTCTTTTGTCCCTTCCGATTCGGAGTCAATGAAGCAGAGAATCTTCATTCATAGAGTAGATTCGGCAATCATGCCATACTGCATAGAGTCATTGGTTCCGTCAATGGCCGAATATGGTCCGCGATATAATCCGCACTATGGCACAGACCTTCAGAAGACGCTTCAATCTATAGGTCATACCTTGAAACCGGAAATTTAGAAAAAACGACCGAGTTGTCGTGGATGGGCACATCCCTCTGACAACATTCTCACCACACACCCGGGAACAGCTTCCAGCGTACCCGGGTTTTGTATTCCTGATAACCGTCGAGTTCTTTTGCCAGGAGTTCTTCCTCATCCTTGATGCGGATGGCGATGACAGGGATGTATGGAATCATGACGATGAAGGCCCACCATGAACCCATGATCAGCGGCATGGCTAGAAACATTCCGATGGTCGCCGTGTACATCGGGTGTCTGACGATTCCATATAGGCCGGTGCTTACGACCTTCTGGTCTTCCATGACCTCAATGGTTCGTGAAAGCCATTGGTTTTCACGCATTACTTCGGCATAGAGGCCGTAGCTGAAGAGAAAGACTCCTCCCGCGGTCCAGATCATCCATTCCGGCATTTGTGACCATCCCCACCTGAAGTCCAGGCCTGCAAGAATGAAACTTATGATGAACAGCAGGCCGGACAGGGCAACGACGCCTTTCTGTCTGCTGCGGTCCTCCTTGGAGCGCAGTCTCTTTGCCAGGGTGTCAGGATTCCAGATGAGGAATACAATTCCGATGACGAGCATGGGAGTGAACAGAAGGGCAATAAGTCTCCATGCTCCGGGAAACGCGAGGGTTCCGGCCGGAGCAAACATCATGGCTGCCAGAAGTCCCAGCCCCAGGATGATCTTTGCAAGTGCACTGACGAGGAGTTTCATATCTGACGTAAATATACTAATAAACGAAAAAAACGCCAAGAATCAGTTTTTTTTTGTAACTTAGCTGTTCATACAAAAAGAAATCTCGGAAATCATGAGCAACTCCATCCGCGAGCAATCTTCACGCTGGCAGCGCTTTGTCAATGCATTCAAGCGTTCGTTTATATATAAGATTGTGCAGTTCATCATCAGTTCTGCTGCCGTCTCTCTGATGATTACTCTTGTCATTTTTGCCGTGGAGCAGAAGGAAGACGAAGAGCGTACTGAGACCTTGATCGGCAATCTGGAAGACATCTCGGGCGATCTGCTGGAGATGCAGAATTCGGTATCCACCAGATATCTTGGAATTTTTCCTGACTATCTCTCTGAGGTTAACAATCTGCTGGCTGAGCGAGACCCCGGTAGTGAGATTGTGATTTTCGAAGATGTCCTTTACTATGGAATCCTCTCCAAGCCAGAGGACTTTATCCACATGAATCACATGCTTCTTTCGCACGTTGACGGCGGTGGTAAGGCGACCATCGTGTATTATGACCCCGAAGGCTGGACTTTCAGCAGAATGATCAGAGAGTCACGTATAGCTCCGGAATACTTTGCTTCTATTGATGAAGAGCGCAGGACTTTGGGACGTAGGGCCAGCGATGAGGAAATATCTTTAATCAATGAGAAATATTTATCTCTGACCCGCGATAAGGATCCGAAGGCTTTCGAGCGTAATGTGAACAGCTACCTGGCACCGCTGCGTACTCATTCAGCCTACAATGACGCTCTTGGTCTTGAACTGAATGCCCTTTATCAGCAGCTGGACTCCGTAAAGACGCGTTGTCTCGGAGGAAAACCATACAGCGAAGTCACTTTCAATGATTACATGGAGATGTATCGCGGAATGACTCATCTTCTCGAGAGCGAATACAGCGCGCATGGTGTTGAACTGATACCAATTGACGAGTACCTTACCATGACGTGCTGGTTGGTCTCAGGCCAAGCGGTACTGGCCTTCCCAAGCAAGTATGCAACAGACGAGATCGGCTTCTATTCAAAGGATCCCGCTTTCGGCAAATATATCAACACAATGCTCGAAGGGGTGAGGGGATATTATAGGAAATAATGATTTAAACTCAGAATATCATGGGATTATTAAGCAGACTTTTCGGTTCCAAGAATGCGGAACCGGCTCCAGCACGAAGACCGGCATCTGATGTGATTTATGATTTCCGTCATATCAAGGACGTGAACAATATTGTGCCATATGAGACATGCTCGAGTCCGCTGCAGGTAAGATTTGAAAACTTCTTCGATGCTCATCTGGCTGATTATGATGTGAAGAGCAGAGTGGAGGCTTCTGCTGTTTTCGCTGGTGCTCCTGATTATGCAATGCCGCTTAACTTTATCATTGCTAGAGATGGTAGGAAACTGGCTGTTCTTTTGGTGGAGCAGAACTATATGAGACGTTACTCTTTTCTTGAGACTCAGGAACTTTGCAAGGAGAATGGACTTGACCTGATGTTTTTCTATATGCAGCTTCCAAATGAAGAGAAGTATGTCGTAGAGCGTGTGAAATCCTTTTTTGTATAAAACAGATAAAGAGGGGAACGCAATGTGCGCCTGCTTGAGCTCCAGCACCTCTTGATGATGACTTTGCAGGCAGTCGGAGGATGTAAGAGCTGGTAAACCATCACGGATGGTTTTCAAACCTATTCCCCTCTTTTACATAATTATGTCTCTTTTTAATTACCTCAAGGATGCAGATACATGGATCGGCTTTTATGAATTAAAGGCCGACTCTGATTTTCTGCGTCAGTATGATGCCGAGGAGTTTTTCCGGTATGTCCGTCAGAAGAGATATCTTCCTGTCGTGGAGAAGATACTTTCCGGGGAGAGACTTTCCATACCAGTAAAGAAAAAGATTGCCAAGGAGGGTTCGTTAAAGAAACGTATTGTCTATATGCTTCCAGATGATGAGTCGATGGTGCTTAAACTGTTGACCTGGCTCATGATAAGGAAGTATGATTCTCACTTTTCTCCCAATCTCTATTCGTTCCGTCCCGGAATGAGTGCAAAGGCCGCCTTTCATAAGGTAATATCCCATAAAGGGATCCACCAGTATTGCTCTTACAAGTTAGATATAAAGAATTATTTTAATTCCATTGACGTGGAGCTGCTGCTTCCTCAGTTGAAGGAACTTTTTTCTGACGATCCGGAACTCTATACGTTTTTCTACAAGCAGTTGTCAGATCCTCGCGCAGTTGAAAATGGGGAAGTGGTCTGTGAGCAAAAAGGTGTTATGGCCGGCATGCCTTCAGCGGTGTTTTTTGCCAATGTCTACCTTTCGGCACTGGACCGTGCGTTTGAGGATATCCCTGAGGTCATCTATTGCAGATATTCGGACGATATCATTTTATTTGCGCCTGACCAGGAATCGCTTTCCAAGGCGAAGACAATCCTTCATGATTATCTGGATAGGTTTCGTCTGGAGGTTAATACGGACAAGGAGGTCGAGACTGCTTCAGGCGAGAAATGGACATTTCTCGGATTTTCGTACCATAACGGGGAAGTGGATGTGTGCGCAAACTCTGTGCGTAAATTGAAGGCGAAGATGCGCCGTAAGGCGAGAACTCTGATCCGGTGGAAACATGCTAAGGGTAAGGATGACTGGATGGCGGCAAGGGCGTTCGTAAAGTATTTCAATAAGCGTCTCTATACTTCTGATGATCCTCATGAAATCAATTGGTCGCGCTGGTACTTTCCGCTGATCAATACCGACAAGTCACTGAAGGTCCTGGACGCATATATGCAGGATTGCATACGCTATATAGTAACTGAATCCAGAACCAAATCACGCTTTGACTTCCGTTATGAGCAGATAAAGGATTTGGGATACAGGGCGCTTGTTCACGAGTACTATAAAAATGTAAATGATTTTTCTTGATGACAATGTCTATATATATAAACTTTTAATAATCTTGTATGGATATGAAAACTAAAATTAAAGAGTTAAAGAAGCAAAAGCTTAAAGGAGTATTGGTTATGCTTCTGGGCTGGGTAGTGTTCGTCGTGTGCCTCTTTATGATGGCATTTGTTGAAAATGACGAGTTTGGAATGATGCTTATTATATTTGGAGGTGTGTCTATGGTACTGATGCTTATAAAGGGGGGCGTTGAGATCAACAGGGCAAATAGTGAGTTGAACAGCATCTATTATGGAGGCGGACGTGTCGCCCCTGAACCCCCTAGGCCGCAGATCCTCAAGGAGGACGGGTCAGGACGATGCCCTAACTGTAACAGAGCATACTATAGGCAGGAGAATTATTGCAAATGGTGTGGCGTTGTGTTTGATCAAAAGGGCAATGTTGTTCCTAATGTCATCTATAGGGCACCTGATTATTTCCGTCACCCTTGGGATATAAATAATGTTGTGCCTTATGATACTCTGCGCGATCCTCTGAACCATATTTTCTATAGCTATTTAAGTCAGAATCTGACAGATTGTAAGATTGAGGCAAAGGTTCAGGCACACACGCTGTTTCCTAATGCCATGGCATACGCGATGCCACTCAATTTCCTTGTTACAGATGGCAATAAGAAAATTGCGGTTCTGCTGGTTGGCAAACAGAAGACCAAGAGATTTTCGTTGTTGGAAACCAAGCAGTTATGTAAAGAGAACGGAATAGATGTGCTGTGCTTTTACTTTGAATGCGAAAATGCAGAAGACTATGTTGTCGCACGTGTAAGAAAGGCATTGAATAAGTAGAATTTCAACAAGAGGGGAACGCTTTTGCGCCTGCTTCGGTTTCAGCATCGGTACTCGAAATGGCTTTGCAGGCAGCCGGCTGATGTATAGACCAGTATTCTGAAAATTCAGAATTTCAAATATCTTCCCCTCTTTATTTTCAAGCAATTCAATATGGTTTTACAATAAAAAACCGGCTGGCAATCTGAGCTGCCAGCCGGTTCTGTATTATGTTGTCTGATACTATTTGAAGTATGCGAGAACGCCAGGGTTGTTTGCTACGATGTATGAAACGATAGCTGTAACTGTAAGGCATACGAAGATGAGGGTTGCGAGAACCTTACCTGCGCACATGAGTCTCTGCTCCCATACCTTGTTGCTCCATCCGATTGTCTGAAGGGCGCTCCAGAAACCGTGAGTGAGGTGGAACCAAAGAGCTGCGAACCATACGATGTAGATAGCTACCATCCACCACTGTGAGAATGTTGCCTCAAGGAGTGAGTAGCAGATCGCTGGATCTACGTGTGCTCCCTCGAACCACTCTACATACTGCATCTTTGCCCAGAAGTGTGACATGTGGAAGAATACTACTCCGAGAACGATGACTCCGAGAACGAGCATGTTCTTTGAAGCCCAAGACTCTGACTTGCCCTGATGTGCTACTGCATAACGCTGTGGGCCACGAGCCTTCATGTTACCATAAGTAAGGATACCTGCGTAAACGATGTGTACGATGAATCCGAGTGCAAGGATTGGAACCATGATGTCGATTACAGGAGTTGCCATGAACCAGCATCCGCTTGCATACCAGCCTTCGCCTGCTCCGGCTCCCCAAGTTCCCTTGAAGAAGTCAACAACTGCAAATGCGTTGATTGTTGTGTGCAGCAGCATGAAGAGAATCAGGAACAATCCGCTTATACTCATGATAAGCTTCTTGGTGATTGATGAAAGTGCCATAATTGTTTTATAATCTTTTATAGTTAATATTCGGTCAGAATATGCTCAAAGCCTTGCAAAGATATATTCTTTCTTGGAAGTTTCATAATAATTCGATACTTTTGTTTGCTCGAATCAACGAAACTAATACAAATATGAGTACCTATAAACGCGTTCTTTTGAAATTGAGCGGAGAGAGCCTTGGAGGCCCCGCTGGAAAGGGAATTGATGAAAACTGGCTTGCCGCTTATGCTGAAGAAGTGGCTCAGGCTGTAAAGAATGGTCTTCAGGTCGCAATCGTGATCGGAGGCGGTAACATTTTCAGAGGCCTTCAGGGTGTAGGAAAAGGATTTGACAGAGTGAATGGTGACAAGATGGGCATGCTTGCTACCGTAATCAACTCTCTCGGACTTGCAATGGCCATCCGTTCTGCAGGCGTAGAAGCTGAGGTGTTCACAGCTACTCCAATGATGCCTGTTGCCCGTTACTACATGAGAGATGACGCTGTTGCAGTGATGGAACGCGGCGGTGTTGCACTCATCGCAGGAGGTACCGGAAATCCATATTTCACAACTGACTCAGGTGCGGCTCTCCGTGCCCTCGAGATCGGAGCGGATGCGCTTCTCAAGGGAACACGCGTTGACGGCGTCTACACAGCAGATCCTGAAAAAGATCCGACAGCTGTAAAATACGAGGAGCTCAGCTTTGACAAGGCAATCGAAGACCGCCTCAAGGTAATGGATCAGACAGCTTTCGCTCTTTGCCGTGAGGGCAACATGCCTATCATCGTGTTCGACATGAACCAGAAGGGCAACCTCACCAAGCTCGTGAAGGGTGAGAAGGTCGGAACACTCGTACATGTATAATAATCAACACAACATACTATGATTACAAAAGCTAAAGAAATTCTGGCAGCTTCAAAGGACAAGATGTCTCACGCTGTCTCACACCTTGACGAAGAGCTCAAGACATACCGTGCCGGCAAGGCAGACCCACGTGTGTTCAACAACGTGATGGTTGACTACTATGGCAGCCCTACACCAGTACCGCAGGTTGCTTCAGTAACAGCTCCGGATGCAAAGACCCTCATGCTCCAGCCATGGGAGAAGAAGATGATTCCGCTCATCGAGAAGGCAATCCTCGATGCAAACATCGGTCTTACTCCGTCAAACAACGGTGAGGCTATCCGTTGTATCGTTCCGCCTCTTACTGAGGATCGTCGTAAGGAACTTCTCAAGAAGGCTAAGGCAGCTGGTGAGAACGCAAAGGTAAGCGTACGCAACGCACGTCGTGACGGTATCGAGCACCTTAAGAAGGCTAACAAGGAGGGTATGCCTGAGGATCTCCAGAAGGAGTACGAACAGCTCATCCAGAAGGAGACTGACGCTTTCACTAAGAAGGTTGATGAGCTCGTAGCCGCTAAGGAGAAAGAGATGATGACAGTATAGTCTGTCCCGAATATTGGAACTTTTATGCTGTCCGGTGTGCTCACCGGACAGTGTTGTTTAAATGAGTATGAACAAAAGGATTGCGATACAGGGAGTAAAGGGGTGTTTTCATGAACAGGCAGCCCGGCTTTTCTATGAAGAGCACGGACATATTGTGCCAGAAATAGTTGAGTGCCTCACTTTCAAGGGCCTGTATACGGCTCTTGATAAGGAAGAGGCTGATGCTGCCGTCATGGCGATAGAAAATACAGTATCAGGAGGACTTCTTCCAAACTTCGAACTCCTTCGCAAGTATGACCGCAAGATCAAGGGAGAGGTGTTTCTCCGCATTCAGCAGAACCTGATGGCTCTGCCCGGCCAGACTATCGAAGATATCAAGGAGGTCCGCACGCACTATATGGCCATCAATCAGACCCGTGAATTCTTCAAGGACTATCCATGGATCCGCCTGGTCGAGTCTGAGGATACTGCGAAGAGTGCCGCAGATGTTGCTCAAGGTGGCCTGAAAGGGGTCGGCGCAGTCGCCTCGACCCTTGCTGCCGAGCTTTATGGATTGGATATTCTTGCGGAAAGCATTGAAACCTACAAGCAGAACTTCACAAGGTTTCTTATTCTGGATGATGCCTTGAAAGTCAATAAGGCAGCTATAAACAAAGCTTCAATGTGCTTTACCCTGACCCACACACCAGGCTCGCTGGCTCACGTCCTGACCATCCTTTCGTTCTATGGGATGAATCTTACCAGGATTCAGTCCCTGCCGATTCCGGGACAGGAGTGGCAGTACTTCTTCTATGTCGACATCAAGTTTGACGACTATCTTAGATATGAGCAGGCGCTCTCTGCTGTCCGCCCTTTGATGGAAGACCTGAACATTTTAGGTGAATACGTTTCTGCAATATGATAATAAAACCAGCCCATAGGACGGAGTCTGTCCAGGAGTATTACTTCTCCCGCAAACTCAAGGAGATAGCAGTCATGAATGCCGAGCGCACAGCCCGTGGTGAAGACCCTGTCATCAACCTCGGCATAGGCTCTCCAGACGGGATGCCGCCGTGTGAAGCGGTACAGGCTCTGTGTGAAAGTGCCCGGCAGTCTGGAAATCACGCCTATCAGAGCTATGTCGGACTACCCGAGCTGAGACAGGCTTTTGCTGATTGGTACTCGAGATGGTACGGAGTGGAGCTGGATCCAGCCAAGGAGATTCAGCCTCTGGTTGGATCGAAAGAGGGTATTCTTCTGATTTCATTGGCCTTCTTGAATGCCGGAGACAAGGTTCTGGTTCCAGATCCCGGTTATCCGACATATTCTTCGGCTTCAAAACTGGTTGAGGCTGAGATCGTGACATACGACCTGAAGGAAGACAACGGATGGCAGCCGGATTTTGAGGCGCTGGAGCAGATGGACCTGACCGGCGTCAAAATCATGTGGACGAATTATCCGAATATGCCGACCGGCGCTCCGGCTACAAAAGATCTGTATGCAAGGTTGGTGGATTTTGGAAGACGTCACGGAATAATGATCTGCAATGATAACCCGTACAGTTTTATCTTGAACGACAATCCGTTGTCGATTCTCTCGCAGCCGGACGCAAAGGATTGCTGCCTGGAACTGAACTCACTCAGCAAGGCCCACAATATGGCCGGCTGGCGCGTGGGAATGGTGGCCGCCGACGCCGAAGTTATCGCTCAGATCCTCAAGGTCAAGAGCCAGATGGATTCCGGAATGTTCAAGCCTTTGCAGCTTGCTGCAGTGGAGGCTCTGCGTCAGGGACCTGAGTGGTTTGATCAGCTTAATGCAGAATACGCACGCCGCCGTGTGCTTGCCGGAGAAATCTTTGACCTGCTGGGAGCAGAATACGACCACAACTCTGCAGGAATGTTCCTGTGGGGAAAGGTCGGCCAGAGCGGCGAGGCCGTTTCTGATCGCGTGCTTTATGAGGCGGGTGTCTTCATCACCCCTGGCTTCATCTTCGGCAAGAACGGAGAACAGTACATCCGCATCTCCCTCTGCGCAAAGCCGGAGGTGCTGCAGCAGGCAGCCGGCCGCATAAGTAGAATAATAAGATAACGACAGATATATGGCAACAAGAAACTTAGATATAATCCCTCTCTACGACTGGGGAATGTTTACGGAACCCCGTCCTGGTGTCGTGGCAGGTCCGTGCAGTGCAGAAACGGAGGAGCAGGTCATGGAGACTGCAAAGGGACTTCGTGAAATGGGTATAAATGTGTACCGAGCGGGAATCTGGAAACCGAGGACACATCCTGGGTCATTCGAGGGTGTAGGCTCTGAGGGCCTCAGGTGGATGCAGAGGGCCAAGAAGGAATATGGCTTGAAGATAGCCACCGAAGTTGCCAGTGAGAAGCACGTCTTCGAATGTCTGAAGTTCGGTGTCGACCTTGTCTGGCTTGGAGCAAGGACTACAGCTAATCCGTTCCTCGTACAGGAAATAGCGGATGCTTTGAAGGATACGGATATACCGGTGCTTGTAAAGAATCCGGTGAATCCTGACCTTGATCTGTGGATCGGTGCGCTGGAACGTCTCAACCGTGCCGGTATCAGGAAGTTGGGAGTGATTCATAGAGGCTTCTCTACCTTCGATAAGATCCAGTACCGCAACGACCCTCAGTGGCAGGTGGCTATTGAGATTCGCAGTAGATATCCCGAGCTTCCATTCTTTGTGGACCCGAGCCACATGGCGGGCTGCAAGGATTATATCCGTGAGATCAGCCAGAGGTCGCTTGATCTTGGCTTTGAGGGTCTTATGATTGAGTCGCATTGCAATCCAAGCCAGGCGTTAAGTGACTCCAGGCAGCAGTTGACACCTGCTGAACTCAGTGACCTTCTTTACAAGCAGATCAAGGTGAAGGATAAGGATTCGGATTCTCCGGAATGGAAAGAAAACATCGATCAGCTTCGTGCAAAGATTGATATAATAGATGAAAACATCCTCTATGCTCTCGGCTCGAGAATGAAGATAAGCCGCCAGATAGGTGAGTATAAGAAAAACAGCAATATCGCCATCCTTCAGACTTCGCGCTGGGATAAGGTGCTGGCCAAAGTCATAGAGAAAGGCAAGGAATATGACCTGTCGGAAGACTTCCTGAAGGCAGTCTTCAATGCAATACACGAAGCCTCTGTGGAGGTTCAGAATGAGGTTATTTCAGATAAGACAGAAGGACGGAAGTAAATCTTTCTTTATCCTCCTCGCAGAGGAACTCGGTCTTTATCGGAGCATAGAAAAGCCTTGCCTTCAATGATTCAGGGACTGCCTTGGAGTCACGCACTCTCTGGCAGTCTTTTTCTGTTGTCATAACCACAGAGGTAGGATGGATGTCGGCAGCATTTCTTATTGAAAGAATGTCGGCTCGGCTGAACTTGTGGTGATCAGGGAAATTGAAGTGCTTTACTATCTGATAGTTGCTGATCAGGTGTCGTGCCAGTGGCGCATCATTGGCTATGCCGGAGAACAGTATGAGCTTCTGTGCATAGAGATAACGAGGGTCTCCTTCTGGGAATATTGCGGCAGGGGTGTCGTATGCAATTGTAGTGAAGAAGAGGTGCTGATTCTCCTTCAGTCCAAGTCTTTTCCTGAACTTGTCCTTCTCCCATGCATCCATGTATTTAGGGCATTTGGAGACGATCACGATGTCTGCTGCCTTGATCCTTGAAGCAAGGTCCCTGAGTTTTCCCAGCGGCATGAGATGATCCTTGAATATAGGCCTGTTGTAGTCTACAAGCACAATGTTTACACTCGCTTTCACAGCCCTGTGCTGGAATGCGTCGTCAAGAATTATGAGATCTGACTTAGGGAAATCCTTGAATATGCATTTACGACCCTTCTTTGACGTCTTGACTGACTCGGGGTCTGTAAGGAATTTACAACCTTCTGCGCGCGAACTGTCTACGGCTACTGTTATTCCCGGAAATTTCTTCTTTATCTGCAGAGGTTCGTCTCCATAATCAAGTGCCCTGCCGTCAACCGGAACCTGCTGGAATCCTTTGCTCTTGCGCTTATATCCACGCGAAAGTACGGCCAGGTTCTTTCCTGCCCACTCCTCCTGCTGCATCAAGGTCCGGAGAATCATCTCTGTGTGAGGAGTCTTTCCGGTTCCTCCGACAGTGATGTTGCCGATGCAGATGGACGGAACAGAAGGTCTGTAGACCTTCTTCAGTCCTTTGTCATAAAGCAGGTGCCTTACCTTCAGGGTCACCCAATAAGGAAATAGCAATACCGAATCAATCATACCTATATATTATATACATTCCCAGCCAGCGGCGCTTCTTCGCCGCCCCAACGGCCGTCAATATAATCCAATGTTTCGAAAAGTTCTGCAGGGTCGTTCAATGTTACAAGCTTGAGCCTGGTTTCCTTGAAATCCGGAAGTCCCTTGAAGTAACATGAAAGGTGTCTGCGCATTTCCAGAATGCCGACCCTGTCGCCTTTGATTTCAATAGACTTCGCAAGATGTCTCTTCGCCAGGGCAACTCTGTCACTTACGCTCATCTGTGGGAGCAGTTCACCAGTCTGGAGGTAGTGCTTTATTTCCTTGAAGATCCAAGGATGTCCGTATGTGGCACGACCGATCATGATGGCATCTACGCCGTAACGGTCGAAGTAGTCTTTTGCCTTCTGCGGCGAGTTGATGTCTCCGTTACCTATGATAGGAATATGCATGCGTGGGTTTTCCTTGACCTTTCCGATCAATGTCCAGTCGGCCTCGCCTGTATACATCTGACAGCGGGTGCGTCCGTGGATGGTAAGAGCCTGGATTCCCACATCCTGAAGCCTTTCGGCCAGTTCCACGATGATCTTCGAGTCTTCGTCCCATCCCAATCGTGTCTTGACTGTAACCGGAAGCTTGACAGCCTCAACCACCTGGCGGGTGATCTCCACCATCTTGTCCGGTTCCCTCATCATTCCGGAACCGGCGCCTCGGCGGGCTATCTTGTTTACCGGACAGCCGAAGTTGATGTCTACCAGGTCCGCTCCGTGACCTCCGGCAATTTCTGCAGCCTGTTCTGCCATCTTGGCCGCATCTACCATCGCCTCAGGAATGTTGCCGTAAATCTGTATGCCGATAGGAGCCTCGTATTCGTAAGTGACCAGCTTCTCCAATGACTTGCGGGCATCTCGGATGAGTCCGTCAGAAGAGATGAACTCAGTGTACATCATGTCTGCACCGAATTCCTTACAGATGAATCGGAAGGACGCGTCAGTCACATCCTCCATAGGCGCAAGAAAAAGCGGCCTGTCTCCTAGCTCTATATTACCAATCTTCATAACAATCTGCAAAAATAGCAGATTTTTTGTAGATTTGCATGGATAAATACTGAGCTTATGACAAGAATAAATACAATAGGTGTGCTCACCTCAGGTGGTGATGCTCCAGGAATGAATGCAGCTATCAGGGCTGTGACACGTGCTGCGATATATAACGGATGGAAGGTAAAGGGAGTATACAGAGGCTGGGAAGGTCTCATCAATAATGAGATAAAGGATTTTACGTCTGAGAGTGTCAGCGGTACCATCAACCGAGGAGGCACAATCCTCAGGACTGCGCGAAGCAAGGACTTCATGAATGAGGAGGGACGCGCCAAGGCGTTCGAGAACCTCAAGGCCCATGGCATAGATGCGCTTATCGTCATAGGAGGAAACGGTTCGCTGGCTGGAGCGCAGGTGATTGCTGCAGAATATGACATTCCTTGTGTAGGACTTCCGGGAACCATCGACAATGACCTCTATGGAACCGATACAACTATCGGATACGATACTGCTCTTAATACAATCATGGAGTGCGTTGATAAAATCCGCGATACAGCCAATTCACACAACCGTATTTTCTTTGTCGAGGTGATGGGCCGAGATGCCGGCTTCCTTGCCCAGAACGCTGCCATAGCAACGGGTGCCGAGGCTGCAATCATCCCTGAGGACAAGGTGGAGTTCGACCAGCTTGCGACATTCATCGGCAGAGGAGTGCGCAAGAGCAAGAACAGTTCTATCGTATTGGTGTCTGAGTCAAAGAAGGACGGCACTGGTGGAGCTCAGTATTATGCTGACCGCCTGGTGCATGAGTATCCTGAATTTGAGGCTCGCGTAACCATTCTGGGGCACCTTCAGCGTGGAGGAATCCCGACAGCGAATGACCGCATCCTTGCCAGCCGTCTCGGTGTTGCTGCGATAGATGCCCTGAAGGACGGCCAGCGCAACGTCATGATCGGAGTGAAGAATGATCAGATCGTCTATGTGCCTTTCAATAAGGCGATACGCATCGACAAGCCTATCGACCGTGAACTCATCAATGTGCTCAACGTGCTTTCGATCTAAGCCGACCGTACATATTATATATAAGGCCTGTCCTTGGCGTTGCCGGGGCAGGCCTTATTGTTGGCTTTTGGTTATTTTTCGCAAAATTTTGATAAACAAAAAATTATTCTTATCTTTGCGCCCCCTATGTAGTGTAGGGATCGCAAATTTTTATTATTTAATTAAGTATTAACCATTTAACAAAACAAGATGGACACACAGAGCTACAAAACGGTATCCCTCAAGGCAGGCGATATCAAGAAGGAGTGGGTTGTGATCGATGCTACTGACCTCGTAGTAGGCCGTCTTGCTGCCAGACTTGCTCTCGTTCTTCGTGGTAAGAACA
>JAZOPY010000057.1:0-50345 GCA_045655825.1 Candidatus Cryptobacteroides sp.
TATCCCTCTCGAAAAGTCCGAGAGTGTTAGGATTTGTCATCATTATACCTGCGATGGTATCGTCGAGCAGAGGCTTGAGGTCCTCGACATCGACAAGACCCAGTGCGTTTGACTTCACCTGCACGATCTCAAGACCGCATACTGCTGCTGATGCCGGATTCGTTCCATGTGCACTGTCCGGTACAATCACCTTGGTACGCTTGAGGTCTCCTCGTGAAATATGATACTGACGGATAACCATCAGACCTGTAAGCTCACCATGTGCTCCTGCAAACGGATTGAGGGTAAATTCCTCCATACCGGTTATCGCAGAAAGGGCCTCTGCGAGTTCCTTATATACGCGCAGCGCTCCCTGGACTGTACATGCAGGCTGCATAGGATGAAGTCCGGCAAAACCAGGATGGGAGGCAATCTCCTCATTGATCTTCGGATTGTACTTCATCGTACAGCTTCCGAGAGGATAGAATCCCGAATCCACACCGAAGTTCATCTGCGAAAGGTTGGTGTAATGACGGACAACGTCAAGCTCGCTCACCTGCGGGAGGGCTGGAGCCTCTGCACGGCAAAGACCTGCAGGGAGATCAGCAAGAGAAGCCTCCCATGAGCGTGATGGAAGAGAATATCCATGTCTTCCTTCCTTGGAAAGATCAAAGATCAGTTTATCGTAGTACTTCATGGCTGTTCCTCCATAAGATTGCCACGTCGCTCCGCTCCTCGCAATGACGTGATGTAATCCACTACTGCATCAAGGTTGTCCTTTGATGCCTTCTCGGTTACGCAGAAGTTCACCAGACCCGGCTCGAACTCCACTGCTCCAAACACTCCTATCATCTGAAGAGCTTCCTGAAGAGTCTCTACCGGCACAAGAGGCTTGAGCGAGAACTCCTTCAAGAAAGGCTTGTCGAAAGCCTTCTCAAAAAGACCGGTCTCGATGAGTCTGTCATGCAGATAATGCGCTCCACCATAGCTGAGTTCATTGACCTTACGAAGACCTGAAGGTCCCATCAAAGACATATATACAGTCACATACAAGGCCATCAGGGACTGATTCGAGCAGATGTTGCTGGTCGCCTTCTCACGACGGATATGCTGCTCGCGAGCCTGAAGCGTGAGGACATAAGCGCGCTTTCCATCCACGTCACGAGTTGCGCCCACGATACGTCCCGGAAGCTTGCGCACATGATCCTTTGTACATGCAAGGAATCCCACATACGGGCCGCCATAGCAGAGCGGAATACCCAGCGACTGGGAATCACCGCACACGATGTCCGCACCCCACTCGCCAGGTGTCTTGATGACAGCCAGAGTAGACGGATCGGAATATACCATAAGAAGACCTTTCTGCGCATGTACGGCATCAGCAAAGCCTGTAAGATCCTCGACTATACCATATTTATTGATGCCAGGAACAAGGACTCCAGCCACATCACCCTTGGCCACCTCTGCGAGCATAGCTCCGTATGAAGTAGCACCATCGATGCATGGGATGAATCCGAGTTCAACCCCGTTGAACTTGGCGTATGTCTTCACAACTCTTACCACCTGCGGAAGAAGGCCTTCAGACACAAGCACGCGGGTCTTCTTCTTTGTCGAAGCCATAGCCATCATCATGGCCTCCGCTGCAGCGGTAGCGCCATCATACATCGAAGCATTGGTGCAGTCCATACCGGTAAGCTCGGTGATCATGGACTGGTACTCGAATATATAACGGAGTGTGCCCTGAGAGACTTCAGGCTGGTATGGAGTATAGGCTGTAAGGAATTCCGAACGTGAGATGATGTGCGGAATCACAGCCGGACAATAATGATCATACGCTCCAAGACCGCATAGACAGAAAAGAGGAACATTCTGCTCGGCAAGGTCTTCGAAATACTGACGGACCTCGTGCTCGGATATAGCATCCGGGAGGTCATACTCCTGACGGTAGATGACGTCCTGAGGAACATCGGAGTAGAGCTCCTCCAGGGATCCTACTCCGATTCTGTCCAACATCTGGCGCACATCATCTTCCGTGTGGGGAAAATAAGGGAAAGCCATAGTTGTAACTTTACTCGTTAGCGCACATTTCCTCGTATGCAGCTGCATCCATGAGGGCGTCGAGCTCCATAGGGTCGCTCATCTCGACCTTCATGATCCAGTTTGCGAAAGCGTCCTCGTTGAGGAGCTCAGGGGCATCCTCGAGGGCTTCATTGATCTCGACTACAGTTCCTGTTACAGGGCTGAAAAGGTCGCTTGCAGCCTTCACACTCTCCACAGCACCGAACTCCTCGCCTGCCTCAACCTCATCATCAACCTCTGGCATATCTACGTATGAGAGATCACCCATCGCATGCTGTGCGAAATCAGTGATACCTACGATCGCGATATTGCCTTCTACCTTTACCCATTCGTGTGACTCGCTGTAATAGAGTCCTTCTACTGTCTTTGCCATAATAGTTATAGTTTTATTGTTTAATGTTACAGATTACCACGTCACTTCGTTCCTCGTAATGACGTATGAGTGTTATTTTTTATAATTGGTTTCATAGAAACGACGCTTGGTCACGATGCCTGGGAAGACCTTCTTGCGGATGCGGATCTCCACCTGGGTGCCAAGTTCTGTGTATGCCTTGTCCACAAGGGCCACGCATACGCTGCGGTCTGTAGAGATAGAACGGTAGCCTGTGGTCACTACTCCGACCTGGACACCGTCGACTTCAACCGGATAGCCTGCGCGCGGAATAGCCTTGTCCTGAAGCTCAATGCCCACGCTCTTGCGGGTCAGGCCGGCCTCCTTCTGAGCGATGAGAGCATCGCGGCCGATGAAATCGTCCTTAGTCTTTACCTTTGCGAACATACCCAGACCCGCCTCAAGAGGAGTGATCTCGTCGCTGAGTTCATGGCCATACAAAGGCAGACCAGCCTCGAAACGGAGGGTATCACGGCATCCGAGTCCACATGGAACCACACCGGCTGCAAGGAGCTTATCCCACATTTCCAGAATCACAGCATGAGGCGCATAGATCTCAAAACCGTCTTCGCCTGTGTAGCCTGTGCGGCTTACTACCATCTGCGGTTCTCTATAATATGTATAGAAACTGAGCTCCGCAGCCTTTGCCAGCCCAAGAACCTCAACTGCGTATTTCTCAGCCTCAGGGCCCTGAAGAGCAATCTGTCCCCAAACATCCGACTGGTTGTCGACCTTCACGTCATAACCCTCGGCCTGAGCGCAGAGCCACTCATAGTCCTTGGCGATGTTCGATGCATTCACAACCAGCAGATAGCTGTTCGGCTCGAACTCCTTATACACAAGAAGGTCATCCACAGTGGTGCCGTTTGGATAAAGCATCATTCCGTAGAGGATCTTTCCGTCTTCCATTCCCGTGATATCGTTCGAGAACACATGATTCACGAACCTGCCGGCATCCGGTCCGGTTACAAAAATCTCTCCCATGTGAGAGACATCGAACATTCCGGCTGCATGACGCACGGCATTGTGTTCATCTGTAATATTTGTGTACTGGATAGGCATAATGAAACCTCCGAAAGGGCTCATTAGCGCACCCAGAGCAACATGCTTGTCATAAAGACAGGTCTTCAATAGATTCTCTTCCATATATATTGGTTATTAGTTATTCGGATTGCCACGTCGCTGCGCTCCTCGCAATGACGTTAAGCTCGTCTGTACCCAGGCGGATCTCCCCGTCGGTAAAATACCGCACCAGGTACTCCTCCAACGCTTCCGGAGACAGAAGCTCGGGAGCCGGGTCCGACATGGTGGCAATAAACTCGGAAAGATTCAGAACCCTCTGACGAACAGACTCCACTCCGTGTCTCTGCAGTTTCTCCACCGGCGGCTTTATCGCCTCCACCAGAGCCTCAAGGTCTGTAGAATACAATAAGGTACCATGTACTATGCTCCTGTCTGTCAACTGATGGAACGCATTTCCGCTGATTTTTCGTCCCTGCACCAGGACATCATTTCGTCCCGACTTTTCAGCCGGCACTCCCAAGGCACGCAAGGCCTCGCAAAGCGACGTCATGTATCTGTCAAACACCTCTGACACATCACCTCTGCGGGACACGTATGATACCATTATATTACCAAGGTCGGAATACACGCACCCTCCCCCGCTCTTGCGTCTTACTATATCGACTCCATGCTCCTTGCAATACTCCAGATTCACCTCATTCTCAAGCACTTGATTGCGTCCATATATCACTGTAGGCTCCACACGCCATACAAAAAAAGCCTCATCCTCCACCGCATTGGCCACGTACTCTTCCATGGCAAGGTAGAAAGCAAGACTTCTACGGACATCATCCGGTAATACTACATGCTTCATGATTAATGTATAAATTCTTTCAAATTTAATTATTTTTCGAAAAAATCACTACCTTCGCGCCCGTTTTTTGAAAAGTAAATCATCAAAACTTACTACCATGCCACAGTCAAACTATAGTTTTTTGAGTAAGTTCAAGCGCCATGTAAACTCAAGTATGGTGCTGATCTTCTTCACTGTACTAGCCCTGATATGTGCAAACATTCCCGGCATTAAAGAATGGTATTTCGCCCTTTGGCAGACTCCGGTGCAGCTATCCTTCGGAGACTTCAACTTCTTCAGCCATGGCGGCCATGCAATGTCATTGGGAGCCGTAATCAATGACTTCCTGATGGCGATCTTCTTCCTTTCCGTAGGACTGGAAATCAAGCGTGAAATTCGCATTGGAGAGCTGTCCACACGAGATAAAGCCCTGCTTCCAATCATTGGAGCATGCGGCGGCATGATTGTCCCTGTGTTACTTTTCTGGCTCTTCTGCCCAGGCGAAGCAGCCATGCAGCGCGGTCTCGCCATCCCGATGGCCACCGACATCGCGTTCTCACTCGGAGTTCTCGCAGTCTTCAAGACCAGAGTCCCTATCGGACTGAAGATATTCCTTGCAGCCCTCGCAGTTGCCGACGACCTTGGCGGCATCATCGTGATCGCCCTTTTCTACTCATCGCATATCGACATGCTGTTCCTCGCACTTGCTGCGGTTACAGTCATAGCAATGATAGCAGCCAACTTCATGAAAGTACGCTCGAAGGCATTCTATGTGACCATGGGACTGCTTCTGTGGTACCTGATGCTGAATTCAGGCATCCACGCGACTATCGCCGGCGTAATCACAGCATTCTGCATCCCTGCAACCCTCAAGAAACCTACAGTCCACTACCTTCGCCGCATCGTTGAGAATGTGGACAAGTTCAGACACATCCACGAAACGACAAGCGAAGAGGACAAGCACAAACTCGTGGTGCTGACCAACGAAGAGGTACATGTCTGGAAGAGTATCGAGTCTGCGGCCGACAAGATGATCAGCCCGCTTCAGGACCTTGAAGACAACCTTCACTTCCTCATAAACTACATCGTCATCCCTCTGTTTGCATTTGCCAACGCAGGCATCTGCTTTGAGGGAATGAGCATCGGAGGCATATTCTCCGGAGTCGGTCTTGCTGTAATCGTCGGACTGGTGCTCGGAAAGTTCATAGGAGTGCTCTCATTCTCATGGCTTGCGATCAAGATGAAGATCGTGTCTCTCCCTGCCGGCACAAACTGGAAGGCATTCGCAAGCGTCTGCGTGGTCTGCGGCATCGGATTCACAGTATCAATGTTCATTGCAGATCTTTCATACGCCGGTGCAGAAGGAGGCGAAGCATTGCTGGCACAGGCCAAGCTCGGAGTCCTTTGCGGATCGGTACTTGCTGCTGTTCTCGGCTGTTTCTTCCTTAACAAATACCTCCCGAAATCAGATAAATAAAAAAAGCTGCTAAGAAAGCAGCTTTCCTCTTGATATGCCCGTCTCGACGACCTGTTCGTCTGTGGCGGGCTTTTTATATGACAGCATGTCAACTGCCTCAAGCAGTTCCTTCATCTCGTTTTTATGAATGACCACACCTTTGCGCAGGTATTCCAGCATCAAAGGAAAGAACCTCTTGAAATCCCCCATCGTCTGACAGAATGTCTCGCAGCTGAACATAATACTCTGCATATCCTCCATTATGACGGGCTTGATCATGTATGACTTGATCATTGCATAATTAGAGGCTTCTAGAAACATTTCATAACCTTCCTTATCTATAGTGAAGAAAGTCCTCAGCGTCAGAACGCCGTTCTCATATTCAAGGACAGAGTTATTATCGTCTATATCAAATAATATGTATCCATCCTCAAAAGTCGGATAACAACCATTCTCCATCATATAGGCGAAGATGCTTCTCATTGTCAGGGAGTGTGTTTTCATGTCGTAATACATTTAATTGTCAGTTTTGTCCGCATTGACATATTTGATGCCGAATTATTGTTACTTACGACATTTTTTTATAAATTTGCCGCCTGTTTTTGCATCCCTGCCAGGATTGCACCAAATAAGGCAAATAAATAAAATCAATCAATATGTCAAACAAACACAAACAGGAAGTTGACACAAACATCGAGTCACTTTCAAAAGCAGAAGCATTCATCACTAGGAACAACAAGAAGATCATCGCCGGAGTAATCGCATTAGTTGCCGTACTTATCGCCATCTTCAGCGTACGTTCATGCAACGAGAAGAAAGCAGCAGAGGCAAAGGAGGCATTCACAGCAGTTGAGAACGCAGGTCTCATGTCCATCGACTCACTCAGCAACGCAGCAGCTCTTGCAGAGTATGAGGCATACCTCAACGAGTGGGGCAAGCACGCAGTAGGCGCAGCTTCTTTCGAGGCTGGTATCGCAGCATTCGAGGCCAAGGACTACAACAAGGCAATCGAGTTCTTCACAAACTACGAGGGCGAGGATGCAATCTACAACGCACGTGCTCTTGCATGCATCGCTGACTGCTATGTTGAGCTCGGAAACTATGAGAAGGCATACGAGAACTATGCAGCAGCAGTCGCAAAGGCAGACAACGAGCTCGCATCAGAGTACGCTTTCAGAGCAGGTCTCGTAGCAGAGAAGCTTGGCAAGAACGACAAGGCTCTCGCAATGTACCAGACAATCAAGGACAAGTATCCTACTGCACCAAGAGCAGCAGAGATCGAGAAGTACATCAGCCGCGTTGAGGCTAAATAATTGAAGCACCATGGGAAGAGCATTTGAGTTCCGTAAGGAGAGAAAGTTCAAGAGATGGGGTCACATGGCCCGCGTCTTCACCAAGATCGGTAAGGAAATCACAATTGCCGTAAAGCAGGGTGGTTCAGATATTACAGGTAACCCACGTCTGCGTGCGCTTATCCAGACAGCACGAAGCGAGAACATGCCTAAGGACAACATCGAGCGTGCTATCAAGAGAGCAACTGATAAGGACCAGGCAGACTACAAGGAGGTAGTATTCGAGGGATACGGTCCTCATGGTATCGCAGTTCTCGTAGAGGCAGCTACCGACAACAACAACCGTACAGTTGCAAACGTACGTTCATACTTCACTAAGAGCGGCGGTTCACTCGGTACATCAGGCAGCGTTGACTACATGTTCGACCGCAAGTGCATGTTCCGCATGAAGACTGCAAATCCATACGACCTCGAGGAGCTTGAGCTTGAGCTCATCGACTATGGCGTGGAGGAGATCTTCGAGGAGGAGAACGAAAACGAAGAGAAGGAGATTGTTCTTTACGGTGAGTTCACAGCGTTCAACGCTATCCAGAAATGGATCGAGGAGAACGGCTACGAGCTCGTTGCAGCTGAGTTCACACGCCTCCCTAACGTAGACCTCAAGGTTCTTGAGGGTGACGCAAAGGCAGACATCGAGAAACTCATCGAGCGTATCGAGGAGGACGACGACGTTCAGAACGTATACACTACAATGCAGCCGTAATCAATTGCAAAGATAATAGAGAATCCGACGGAGACCCCGTCGGATTTTTTATTTATATAAATAATGTGTAACTTTGTCGTGATTGTGACTTGACTTGGATCTTAAACCTATAGTATTTTATGCAAAAGGAAAAGATCAAGGAACTGGTGGAGCGTAGAGAGGCTGCAAAGTTGGGAGGAGGACAGAAAAGGATTGACGCGCAGCACCAGAAAGGCAAGCTGACAGCTCGTGAAAGACTGGCGCTTCTTCTTGACGAAGGCAGCTTCGAGGAGTTCGACATGTTCCTCCAGCACCGCTGCACAAACTTCGGAATGGAAAAGACAAAGTTCGACGGCGACGGAGTCGTGACTGGTATGGGAACGATTGACGGCCGTATCGTATATGTATTTGCTCAGGACTTTACTGTAAACGGAGGCTCGATGTCCGAGACCATGGCTCTTAAGATCGCCAAGGTGATGGACATGGCAGTACGTTGCGGAGCTCCGTTCATCGGCATCAATGACTCCGGAGGAGCACGCATCCAGGAGGGCATCTGCTCCCTCGCAGGCTTCGGAGAAATATTCGAAAGAAATATCCTCGCTTCAGGTGTCATTCCTCAGATATCAGGCATATTCGGCCCTTGCGCCGGAGGAGCGGTGTACTCCCCTGCTCTGACCGACTTCACTGTCATGATCAAGGACACATCGTATATGTTCCTTACCGGCCCGGGCGTAGTCAGGACTGTCACCGGAGAGTCCGTCACCCAGGAGGAACTTGGAGGAGCCAGCATTCATGCATCCAAAAGCGGCGTGGCACATTTCGCTGCAAAGGACGAGCATGACGGGATTCAGACTATAAGAGATCTTCTCAGCTTCCTTCCGTCGAACAACAGAGAAACAGCCCCATTCATTCAGACATCAGACCCAGCCGGACGAATTGACGACACACTCAACGAGATAATCCCAGACAGTCCGAACAAGGCCTACGACATGTACCAGGTCATCGGCAGCATAGTCGACGACGGAAGATTCCTCGAGGTCCACAAAAGCTGGGCGAAGAACATCATCGTAGGATTCGCACACATGAACGGCCGCAGCGTCGGTATCGTGGCCAACCAGCCTAAGATTCTGGCAGGCGTGCTGGACATAAACGCATCACGAAAGGCAGCACGCTTCGTCCGCTTCTGCGACGCCTTCAACATCCCTCTGGTGACATTGGTCGACGTGCCGGGATTCCTGTGCGGAACACAGCAGGAGTATGGCGGTATCATTTCCCATGGAGCAAAACTGCTTTATGCATACGGCGAAGCTACCGTCCCTAAGGTGACCGTAACTCTGAGAAAGTCTTATGGCGGCGCACATATCACCATGAGCTGCAAGCAGTTGCGCGGAGACATCAACTATGCATGGCCTTCAGCCAACATTGCCGTAATGGGAGCAGAAGGGGCTGTTGAGATTCTGAAGAATATCGACGCCAGGGAGTATAACGACCTGTTCTGCAATCCGTATAACGCAGCAAGCTACGGCTATATCGACGACATCATCGAACCTCGAAACACAAGGTTCCGCGTCATCAGGGCGCTCGAACAACTCGCAGGAAAGAAGCAGGAGAACCCATGGAAGAAACATGACAATCTTCCTTTATAACCAGACAAGGCAATGAATCCAATAATGCTATTACAGGCAGCAGAGCCCATCAGTAAGAGCGCAGCCATGGCAGAAAAGGATCCGCACGGATTCATCATCACGGTCGTGTCTGTACTCGTGGTATTTGCCTCGCTCATCATATTGTATTTCGCGTACAAGCTGATAGGCCTGCTCGTCACTAAGACAGTGGCTGCTGAAAGCCAGACAAAGAAAGAACCAGCCAATGTGGACGAGGAAACAGCTGCAGCAATATCCATGGCTCTGGAGCAGCACCTTTGCGCCAATGTCCATGACAAGGAGAGTTACATCATAACAATCAAGAGAAAATGACAAGCTATAAATACAAGATAAACGGCAAGGAATACGAGGTGACGATCAATTCGGTGTCAGACACTGACGCACAGGTTACCGTCAACGGAAACGCATACGATGTTGAAATCATCAAAGAGGAAAAGGCACAAGAGCCGACATATCAACGTCCGACAATCCCTGCACGAGAAGCATCCACCCCTGCCGCAGTCGACAAGTCACTTAGATCTCCACTTCCGGGAATGATTCTGGCCATCAAGGTCAAGGTCGGAGACACAGTCAGAGAAGGTCAGCCGGTGGCGGTCCTGGAAGCCATGAAGATGGAGAATGAGATTCTGTCGGAGCACGACGGAACAGTGACACAGATCAATGTAGAGAAGGGAGAAACCGTGCCGGAAGGGGCCGTAATCGTCACAATCAAGTAGAATACAGATGGAGACAGTTATAGAAAGTCTGAATCAGTTCCTGAGATACACAGGATTTGCCAACTTCTCATGGCTACATGTCGCGATGATCCTGATCGGAGTCATCTTCATTACCATTGCCATCAAGAAGGACTGGGAGCCGCTGCTGCTGGTACCGATAGGCTTCGGCATGATCATCGGAAACATTCCATTTGCTGAGGGGCTCCAGATTGGAATCTATGAAGAAGGATCCGTCCTCAACATACTGTATCAGGGAGTGAAGCAAGGCTGGTACCCTCCGCTGATCTTTCTGGGAATCGGTGCGATGACCGACTTCTCATCACTGATCTCGCAGCCCCGCCTTCTTCTCATCGGCGCGGCAGCGCAGATTGGAATCTTCGGCACATACATCGCTGCCATGTACATGGGATTCACCCCTGCAGAAGCCGGAGCAATCGGCATCATAGGAGGCGCAGACGGTCCTACAGCCATATTCCTATCGTCAAGACTGGCGCCAGAGCTCATGGGAGCCATTGCAGTATCAGCATACTCATACATGGCCCTTGTCCCTGTAATTCAGAGGCCTATCATGCTGATGATGACAACCAAGAAGGAACGACTCATCAGAATGAAGGCACCAAGACAGGTGAGCCAGAAAGAAAAGATCATATTCCCTATCGTAGGATTCATACTCACCGCCTTTGTCGTTCCTTCAGGAATTCCGCTCCTGGGCATGCTCTTCTTCGGTAACCTTCTGAAGGAAAGCGGAGTGACAAGACGTCTTGCAGAGACCGCACGCGGTCCGCTCATTGATGTCGTCACAATCCTCATCGGAGTTACAGTCGGCTGTTCAACACAAGCAAATGTTTTCCTTCAGTCGGAATCCATCCTGATATTCGTCCTTGGTCTGGTATCCTTTGTCGTTGCGACCATATCCGGAGTCGGATTTGCAAAAATCATGAACCTATTCTACAAGGAGGAAAACAAGATCAACCCGCTCATCGGGAATGCGGGTGTATCTGCTGTACCAGACGCGGCACGAGTATCACAGAATGTGGGTAGAGAATTTGACAAGAACAACCACCTTCTGATGCACGCAATGGCACCGAACGTAGCTGGAGTGATCGGATCAGCTGTCGCTGCCGGTATTCTGCTAAGCTTCCTTGGATAGGGCGGATATTATGTTTATCTGATCGGTAAGAACAGTCATCCTGACAGGCACACGTCCTATAACCTCGCCATCAACTTCAGCAGGTTCAGCATCGGCCTGAGTATAAGGAATCACCTCGACCTCACGGCATCTGGACTGAGTGAGGACATCGACCTTATGGAAGGTCCCGGTAAACAGCCTCGGGGCCTTTCTTGCTATTGTCCAGAGCGAAATATCAGGAATGATCGTAACATCGATAAGGCCATCATCCATGATGGCAAGCGGAGTCTGACGCATGCCTCCACCGGAATACTTTCCTGTTCCGAAAGCCATCGACAGATATTTCCCGTTGAAGACTTCCACGCCGTCACATATTACTCTGGCACGCACCGGAGAGCGGTGTCTGATGCAGTAGATCAAGGCCTGGACATACAATTTGCGTCCTCGTCTGCCCTGCTCCTTCTTCCTGTTCACGATCTCGCACACACGGGCGTCAAGACCGATTCCTGCGATATTGGCCATGTATGAAACGCTTTGCTCTTCGTCATTGAGCATCGCTGACACCTTTACCACATCCTGACGTCCCGTCCTGCCTTCAGCAATGAGCCGGACTGCCTTATCAAGGTCGCGCGGAACACCGGCTGACTTGACCCAGTCATTTCCGGAGCCTACAGGCAGTACGGCAAGGGTGAAGTCCGACATAGAAAGTCCATCTGTCTGCTCCATATACTCTGCTATACCGTTCAGCACGTCATGGATGGTTCCGTCACCGCCCATGGCAATGAATCTGCGATAGCCCTTTGCAGCAGCCTTGCGGCTGAGTTCCTTGGCATTGTCGGGGCCACCGGTAAACTTCACCTTGTATGGAACCGAAGCCGCATCAAGCATTGCTGCAGCTTTCTTCCATATGGAGCCTGCCTGCTTTGAAGCGGCAAACACATTTACAATCACTAACCAAATATCATTCATATATCACAAGAAGTTATCAACAAATGTAGTAATAAAAGAAAATCAATGAAATATTTTTGCTACTTTTGCCTTGATTATGTCCTTAATAAAACGAATATGGGAAAAGTAATAGCTATAGCAAACCAGAAAGGCGGAGTTGGCAAGACAACCACAGCCATAAACTTAGCAGCATCACTTGCAGTGCTTGAAAAGAAAGTGCTGATCATTGATGCCGATCCTCAGGCCAACACGACCTCAGGACTGAACTTCTCCCCTGAAAACGACCAGAAGAGAACCCTATATGAAGTGATGATCGGAGAGATCGACGTGACTGATGCACTGATACAGACAGAGATAGCGTCACTGCACATGATCCCGTCACACATCAACCTCGTCGGAGCCGAGCTGGAGCTGGTGGACAATCCTGAAAGAGAGGGATTCCTGAAGAAGGCCCTCGCTACAATCAAGAATCAGTACGACTACATCATCATCGACTGTTCTCCGTCATTGGGTCTGATAACAATCAACTCCCTGACAGCGGCAGACTCCGTGATGATCCCGGTACAGCCTGAATTCTTTGCCCTGGAGGGTCTCGGAAAACTTCTGCAGACGATCCGTCTGGTACAGAACGGTCCGAATCCTGACCTCACCATCGAGGGATTTGTCGTGACCATGTTCGACGGCAGGACCAAGGTGCACAATCAGGTGCTCAACGAGCTTCAGGAGCACTTCAAGGACATGGTCTTCAAGACAATCATCAACAGAAACATACGTCTGAGCGAGGCCCCTTCACACGGCAAGCCGATCATCCTCTATGATGTGATCTGCAACGGTACCACAAACTACCTCAGCCTGGCAAAGGAAGTACTCGAGAAAAACAGTTAATAAAGATGAGCAAACAGCAGAGAGGACTCGGCAAGGGCATCGGTGCCCTCCTCGGAATGGAAGCCGATCTTAACAACATAAGAAAACCTGTCGGTTATATAAACAAGGAGGTTGTAAATGCAGAGCAGCCTCAGCAGAACGTCACAGCTGACATCCTCCGCATTCCTGTGGATCTGATAGAGCCAAATCCGTTCCAGCCACGCATGTCATTTGACCAGGAGGCTCTTGAGGAACTGGCTGAGTCTATCAAGACTCTCGGTCTTATCCAGCCGATCACAGTCCGCAGAAAGGAAGACGGAAGATACCAGATCATCAGCGGTGAGAGACGATTCAGAGCCTGCCGTCTTTCGGGCATGGACATGGTGCCTGCATATATCCGCGACACCAACGACCAGGGCATGCTGGAGATGGCCATCGTGGAGAACATCCAGAGAGAGAACCTCGATCCTATCGAGATCGCGATGAGCTACCAGAGACTTATCGACGAGTGCCGTCTCACTCAGGAGCAGATGGCTGTAAGAGTTGGCAAGAAGCGCGCTTCCGTAACCAACTACCTTCGTCTTCTCAAGCTCCCTGCAAAGATACAGCACGACCTGAAGGTCGGCCTTCTCAGCGTCGGACATGCAAAGGTACTTCTCGGAATCGACGACGTAAAGCTTCAGGAATACCTCTGCGACCTCGTTATCAAGGACGACATGTCGGTACGTCAGCTCGAGGATAAGATCAAGAAGATGGCTCAGCCAAAAGCTGAGACAGCAGACGATGCACAGGATCTTCCTGACGAATACTTCAAGGTACTGGAAATCGTAGGAAAATACTTTGAGAACAACATCAGCCTCAAGCGCACGTCAGCAGGAAAGGGTTCGATGACAATACATTTCAACAGTGACGATGAGGTAAAGAAATTCCTCAAGGCATTGGAGGACTCACAGTTCTAGGATGAAAAACAGGTTTCTAGCATATCTGATTACATGCTGCGTAGGGCTTCTGTGCTTTGCGGGCGTCAGCCACGCACAGTTCAAGGAAGACATTTACGCACAGGATCCTGACATCAAGCCTTCTGCCGGCACTCAGACCGACACAACCAAAACCTTCTCCTTCAAGGAATATTTCGGGGGTCTGGCTCACAAGAACCCCCTCAAGATCGGTCACATGTTCGCCGGTTCGATGATTCTGCCCGGCACAGCCCAGATATATAACAAAGACTACTGGAAACTGCCGGTAGTTTATACCGGAATCGGAGCATTTGCCGGCACAGGAGGTTACTATCTGCACAAATACAACAAGACGAAAAAGGCCCTGGAAAGCTGGGAGATCGACAAGAAGAATTTCGAGGACACATACGGAGGCACATATTCTGTCCCTATGCCTGAGCTGGATCTCCGCGCCAAGAAGACAGGAACATGGCTGATGGTAGGAGCCGGATTGGTCTACTGGGGTTCTCTCATGGACGGAGTCATAAACTATCAGGCAGAAGAACACCCGCACCCTGGAAGAGCAACACTATACTCATTGCTGCTGCCGGGACTTGGACAGATATATAACGGAGAGTTGTACAAGGTGCCGATTTACTGGGGAGGACTTCTTGTTTCCGTACACTGTCTTACCACAAACCATACAAACTACATCAGGTTCAAGACCATACATAACGAGGCGACGACATCAGACAGCTACAGCGGTCCTATTTCAGGAGAAACCGCAAAGTGGTACAGGGACGTATACAGAAGATACCGTGACTACTCGATCGTGGCGACAGCGCTGGTATATTTCCTCCAGGTCATCGATGCAAATGTCTTTGCATACATGCATGACTTCGAGGTCACTGACGACATATCGATGAACATCGAGCCGACCATCATAGCTCCTGACAACGCATACGCACTGGGCGGAGGAGGATTCAGTACCGGCCAGAACGCTGTAGGACTTAAAATGGGACTGAGATTCTGACGAACGCAGACTAAACACAGAAATGAAAACAAGAATACTTATAATGACAGCCACTATGATGGCTGCCTTTATTTTTGCCGGAACTCAAGACGTGTCGGCACAGAACAAGAAAGTAAAGGAACTTGAAGAAGAGATCCAGATGCTCAAGGACTCACTGTCCAACTTGAGCAGACAGGTAGACTCGCTCCAGGAGGAGAACCTTCGCTTCAGAATCGACCTTTCTCTTGACGGCTCCGATTCGTCTGAACTATTTAACACCGGCATTGCACCGGAAGAATACACGGCAGAGGTAACAGACAGCCTCCTGGATTTCTGGTACACGCATAAGCTGACTCACGAGGCTGAAGAGGAGTTATTTGGCGAGGATACCGTCAGATTCGCCTCCGATGTACCTGACGAGGTCTATATCGAGAGACTGAAGAAGATGAACTCGTTCATCCAGATCCCATACAATGACATCGTCAGAAACTACATCATCAGATACTCTGAAAAGATGCCGAAAACGATGCCATATATCCTTGGACTCTGTAAATACTACATGCCAGTCTTTGAGGAGATATTTGACCAGTATGGGATTCCTGTAGAGCTTAAGGCCATGGCTATCATCGAGTCAGCGATGAACCCTAGAGCCGAGTCAAGAGTAGGAGCAAAGGGAATGTGGCAGTTCATGTATCAGACCGGCAAGAAGTACGGCCTTCATGTAGACTCGTTCGTTGACGAGAGAATGGACCCGATAAAGTCATGCGAGGCAGCTGCCCAATACCTGCTGGACGCGTATAACATATTCGGAGACTGGAATCTTGCCATCGCATCATACAATTGCGGCGCAGGCAACGTACGAAAGGCCATCAGCAGGGCGGACGGCAGCAGAAACTTCTGGGACATCTGGCCATACCTGCCCAAAGAGACCAGAAGCTACGTACCGGCTTTCGTAGGAGCGCTCTATACCTTGGAATACTATAGGGAGCACGGTCTGAAACCGGAATCCGTCGGAATGCCGGCCATGACCGACACCCTCCTGATCAACAAGCAGCTGCACCTGAAGCAGGTCAGCGAGATGACGGGTGCTCCGCTTGAGGAACTGAAGAATCTGAATCCACAGTACCGTCATGAGATCATCCCTGGCCATGAAAGAGAATACGTACTGAGGATTCCATATCAATATACAAACGCTTTCATTGAACTTGAGGACACGCTCTACAAACACAATGCAACCGTTTATTTCGATCCTGTAACGATCAGCAAGATCAAGGAGTCGGGAGACGGAGTCAGGATCACCCACAAGGTCAAGAGCGGAGAATACCTTGGCAAGATTGCGAGCAAATACCGCGTCAGCGTCTCACAGATCAAGAAATGGAACAAACTCAAGAGCGACAACATCCGTGTGGGACAGAACCTCATAATCTACAGGGGTGGAAGCGGTCCGGCTACAACTGCATCCACATCAAGCAGCAGTTCTTCGTCAAGCAAATCCTCTGCTGCAAGCAAGTCCACTACATCAAATACGGCGGCCAGCGCAAAGGGATACACGACATATACCGTCAAGAGCGGAGATTCGTTCTACGCCATCGCGAAGAACTACCCTGGCGTGAGCGCACAGAACATAATGGACTACAACGGCATGGACAGCTCAAAGCTTAAGGCAGGAATGACCATAAAGATCCCGCAGTTCTAGAAGCGGCACTGAAACTGAAGTTTAAGCTCGGCCTTGCCGGGCTTTTTATTTTCCTCTTCCATGAGAGGATAACATGTATAAGCAGCGCGCAGATACAGGCGCATCCTGTCAGAAAACTTCAGACCTGCCACAGCGCTGGTCCATAATCCCCTGCCGTACATTGCCGGAGCATTGAAGGAGCCGGGAGCATCACGTTCGTACACATAGATTCTGTCATCCCAGTCGTCTATAACAAACAGACCCTGCCTTAGATGCACCGACACTACCCCACTGCTGTAACTTCCTTCGGCATAAGTCAGGAATCCCAGGGAATCGCATTTCAGGAGATTCAGCCTCAGCAGCATGCTGTAGGGAGAAATATCATATTTCAAATCAGCTCTAACGTCTGTCCTGTAAGGCAGTCCCCATGTGCGGATGCGCTCTGAAACACGAATCTTGAGCTGCATGTTCTGCATCAGAAGAATCTCCCACAAAAGATGTGACTTCAGCTGAAGGCTGTACGGATCTGACGGATCTTTGGACATAGGATAATATGTTGCATCCATCGTCCATGACCCTTTATGTCTTCCTCTGCTGAACTCGCCGCCTGCAGCCAGTCCGTATTGATCTGCCTGAAAGCCACGAAACTGAAGGGCCATGTCCATATATTCTCCCGTTCTGAAACGCGTACCGACAAGGGCCTTTATCCGTTTTGCTATCCAATCACATGTCAGTTCTCCAAACAGGTTTACACCTCTTACGCAGAACGCGGCGTCAAGTCCTGTCTTCACCTCCCATCCACCGCCCTTTATGTCGCACTGCATTACATTGGTCAACGACACTTGCCCGAAACGTCCGTACCATGCGACATTCACGGCCGGCATCAGAATGGTCTTCTCAGAAACCGCAAGCATGCCGCTGATGACGAACGGACCCGCTCGAAAATCACCTGCCAGACCTGTCAATGCCGTCGAACCGGTAAAAGACCAGGGCTGGGAGAGCCCGGTAGGTCTCTTCATAAATGTGTCAGGCGTAGTCAGTGATGTCATGAACATTCCGTTCCACAATGTCAGTCCCTGGCCGAATCTGGCATTGAAGTCGCCGACAATAAGCTGCCCTTCCCTCCTGTGGAATTTCCAGACGAAGCTTCCGGAGAGATCCGACGGATACCATGATTGAGTTCCCGCCGCTCTGGATAGCGCGCCTACAAGAGAATATCTCCTTGACGACAGCCTGTATTTCAATCCATAACTGCCGTCACTTCCGTCTGTCTTCTTCCACCGGTAACCGGACCGGACAGCCACTTCATGCCTGGCAGGAAGATTATCCTGCTCAGAGGTTCCTTTGGACTGGAGACTGATGAATGGAGTCAGCTTCCGGACGTACGCATCGTTGAATCCATCAAGAAGAGAAAGTTCATACAAGGAAAGTATGTCACCATGACGGGACCTGTAGTCTTCCAGAACGGCAGTCTGGTATGGCGTGAACAGGCCGCAGGAGCGAAGCTCGGCTGCAGGAGCCCGGTTCAGAACCAGAGGGGCCTCCAACAGGGACATAAGCCGCTCCACTTCTTCCTCGTCTGCATCCCCCGGATCATCAACGCCGAGAAACAGCATCACGGCATCAATATCCGGAATGTCCTGAGACATCAAGCTCTGGGTTGCAAGGATGGATGAGATTGCGAATGAAAGCAAACGGCGCATAGCATAAGATATTTTGCGCGAAAATATGATTGAACGTCATGAAACTTGTTGTTTTAACATGAAACAACGCGAAATTTTTCTTTTTTTTAAACTAATTATGTTAATTTTGTAAGAGTTTGTAAAAAATTTGCACATGCAGAAAATAACCTTGAAGGACAAGACCTTCAGACCATTCATAACCTATGACAAGATTTCAGCAGCGATAGATCAGGTAGCTGAAAAAATCAACGCAGACTTCAAGGGCTGCACAGATACCCCTGTTCTCCTCTGCGTACTCAACGGTTCCATAATGTTCATGGGAGAACTCATGAAGAGACTTGATTTCAATTGTCAGATTGTCTCTACCAAGCTTTCCTCATACGAAGGAACCGAGACAACCGGAAAGGTCAAGCAGGCTCTTGGACTTACTGCCGACATCAAGGGCAGACGCGTCATCATAGTTGAAGATATCGTCGACTCTGGAAACACAATCGTGGAACTCAAGAGGATCATGGAGGAGAAGGAAGCTGCCGCATCATACATCTGCTCCCTCCTGCTCAAGCCTGAAGCATACAAGAAGGACATCAAGATCGACTACGTAGCCATGGAGATACCGAACGACTTCATTGTAGGATTTGGACTTGACTACGACGAATTAGGAAGAAACTACAAGGACATATACGTACTAGACGAATAACCATGAAATATTACATTCTTTTTGGCCCTCCAGGTGCAGGCAAAGGCACCCAGGCCACAGCAATGGTTGAAAACTATAACCTTCACCACATTTCAACAGGAGCTCTACTGCGCAAGGAGATTGCAGCAGGAACAGAGCTTGGAACACTTGCAAAATCCCTCATTGAAAAAGGATGTCTCGTTCCGGATGAAGTTGTAGAGGGTATGATTGAAAATGAGTTCAAGACTGTGACCGGAGTCGACGGATTCCTTCTTGGCGGATTTCCACGCACAATCCCTCAGGCCGAGGCACTTGACAGCATACTTGCGAAAGCTGAGGCAGAGGTTACAGCAGTTGTATCAATCATGATTCCTGACGAGATGGTGATGGAGCGCATCAAAGGCAGAGCACTCAAGGAAGGCCGTGCCGACGATGCCAGCGAGGAGGTGATCAACACACGAATCGCGACATATCACAACCAGACTGAGCCGCTAATCGAATACTACCAGAAAGCCGGAAAATATCATGAGATCGACGGCATTGGCACAATCGATGAAGTGGGTAATCGCATCTTTGATGTGATGAACAGATTCTAATGGATAAGGAAAGAATTAAATCAAGCTTGACGCGTATATGCCTGATACTCAGCGCATATACGCTGATTGCATTTCATATACCCTTCTTTTCTGAAGTTCTCGACAGGATAAGCGGAGGTTTCAACGGAGTATGGATAGTGATCAGCATGGTCATCATCATGCTCACGCTGAACTTTATGGTGTATTACATTCTGCTATATCTGGGACGTATTGTCGGTAAATGCATCATCGCATTCACAATGATTGCAAATGCCGGATGCTTCTATTTCATCAGCACCTACAACACGCTTATAGACAGGGCGATGATGGGCAATGTATTCAACACCAAGTTTTCCGAAGCATCAAGTTTCTTCTCTTGGGGAATAATATTGTACATCCTGATTCTTGGAGTATTACCATGCATCTGGCTGTTCTACAGGAAGATAAACCTGGGATCAGCTAAGCGCTTCTTTGCAAACATCGGTGCGTCACTGCTGATCATCATTGCCGTCCTTCTGGGCAACAAAAGCAACGTCCTTTGGATTGACTACAACGCCACCATTCTCGGAAGCAAGTTGATGCCATGGTCATACGTTATCAACTCTGTCCGTTACTACAACTACTGGAAGCTGATGAATGAGCCTGAGATCAAGCTGGAGGATGCCAAGATCGTCACAGACAGCAAAGATATCTTCGTGCTCATAATCGGAGAGTCCGCCCGAAGAGAGAACTTCTCACTGTATGGATACGAGAGGGATACGAATCCATTGCTGGCTAAAGACAGCGTGGCAGTTTTGAATGCAAGAGCATCTGACACATATACAAGAGAAGCAGTCAAGGCCATCCTGTCATATAAGCCAGGCGAGACCCTTTACGAACTCCTCCCGAACTATCTGCAGCGAAACGGAGTGGATGTGATATGGCGTACCAACAACTGGGGCCATCCACCATTGCATATTGACAAAAATTATAACAAAGGGGAGCTGAAGGACAGATTCCCGGAGGCCGACAAGAATTATGACGGCATCCTTTTCCATGGATTGAAGGAGGACATCCTTGCAAGTGACAGCACAAAGATATTTGTCGGCATACATACCTATACCAGTCACGGGCCTGCATACTATAAGAATGTCCCTGAGGAGCATAAGGCTTTCTTCCCTGAATGCCGTACCGTAGAGATGGCAGATGCCGTCAATTCTGAGCTCGTAAATGCATATGACAACACCATTCTGTACACAGACTATCTGGTGCATTCGGTGATTGAGACATTGAAGAATGACTTCCCAGACAGAAGGTCATGCGTGATCTTCATCTCTGACCACGGAGAGTCTCTCGGAGAGGACGGCAACTACATGCACGGACTCCCTAAAAGCGTCGCTCCTGCATGTCAGCTTGAGATTCCATTCATTATATGGACATCAGATGACAGCCTGAAGGTCAAAGACATAGCTAACGCAGGTCCATACAACATCTACCACACGACCCTGAACTTCTTGGGTCTGGAAGTTCCTTTCTACGACGAGTCGAAAAACATCTTCGAATAATGCTGTTTATTGTAAACCCCATATCAGGTCACGGCCGGAAGAAAAGGATAATCTCGCACCTTGTCGATGCGGGATACAAGGTCGTCTGCACCGAGTATGCGGGTCATGCAGAGCAGCTTGCACGCGAGGCCTCGGAACAGGTGGTGGTCGCAGTAGGTGGAGACGGCACTGTGAACGAAGTAGCCAGAGGGCTTTTCGGAACAGGAAAGACTCTGGGCATAATCCCGTGCGGCAGCGGAGACGGTCTGGCAAGGCATCTTGGCATAAGCCACTATTTCAATAGAGCTCTCGACACTATACTTAAGGGCAAGGTAAGTCATCTGGATGCTGGCACCATCAACGGCAGGTTGTTCTTTTCAGTGTGCGGAGTAGGTTTTGACGCGGTAGTGAGCGAAAAATTTGCAAAATGCGGTCACAGAGGTCTGTCGACATATATATCCGAAGGGCTGAAGACATGGAGTGTCTATGTCCCCGAAAAATACTCGATTGTCATTGACGGAGAGAGACAGGAGCATGAGGCCATGTTCATTACTGTAGGAAACTCCAACCAGTGGGGCAACGGTGCCAAGATCACTCCCCTTGCCGACAGCAGCGACGGCATACTTGACATTACAGTCGTAGACGATTTCAAGGCTATTGAATTCCCTGTTCTGGCCGGCCTCCTGATGACAGGCTCGGCACATAAGAGCCGCCGTGTACACACCTACCGAGGAAAAAACATCATCATTGAAAGAGCCTGCGAAGGTCCGGCCCACGCCGACGGCGACTGGTTTGAAGGCGGCAAGACCATTGACATCAAGGTCATTCCGAATGCATTAAAGGTGCTGGTTCCGTAGAAACATTATATTTCAGAAAGATTGACTATCTTTGTAGCCGATTAATTTATAGACAGTTATGGCAGACAGCAATTTCATAGACTATGTGAAGATATATTGCCGATCGGGCAATGGAGGTGCGGGTTCTACGCACATGAGGAGGGAGAAATATATTCCTAAGGGAGGTCCTGACGGAGGTGACGGAGGACGTGGAGGACATATCATCCTCAGAGCGAATCCGCAGTTCTGGACCTTGATTCACCTCAAGTACCGCAAGCACATCATGGCTGAGCATGGCGGCGCAGGCAGCGGTCAGCTTCAGCACGGAAAGAACGGTGCGGACATCATCCTTGACGTTCCTCTCGGAACAGTAGCGAAGAATGCAGAGACCGGCGAGATCCTTTTCGAGCTCATGGAGCCGAACGAAGAGCGCATCCTTGTGAAGGGTGGTCGTGGTGGACTTGGAAACAACAACTTCAAGACTGCTACAAACCAGACTCCGCGCTACTCACAGCCAGGAGAGCCTTACGAGGAGGGATGGTTCATCCTTGAGCTCAAGCTGCTTGCTGACGTGGGACTCGTAGGCTTCCCTAACGCAGGCAAGTCTACCCTGCTCTCTACCGTTTCGGCAGCACGCCCTAAGATCGCGGACTATCCGTTCACGACCCTTGAACCAAACCTCGGTATCGTAAGCTACTATGACGACAAGTCATTCGTGATGGCAGACATCCCGGGCATCATCGAGGGTGCACACGAAGGCAAGGGCATCGGAATGCGATTCCTCAGACATATCGAGCGCAACTCTATCCTTCTTTTCATGGTTGCAGCCGACCAGGATGACATCAGAGAGGGTTATGAGGTGCTCCTTAACGAGCTCACTCAGTATAATCCCGAACTTCTCGTCAAGGACCGCGTGCTCGCAATCACAAAGTCCGATATGCTCGACGATCAGCTCAAGAGCGAGATCGAGGCGACATTGCCGGATAATATACCTCATGTGTTCATATCTTCATTCACCCAGGAAGGAATCAAGGAGTTGAAGGACATGCTCTGGGAGTCACTTCAGAAGGAAATGCCTGTCGAGGAGGAAGCTCCGGTAGTTCTTTTCCCTGGTGACGATAACGAAAAGACACTGTAATGTTCTGGAACAGAATACATCAATTTGATCAGGGAGTCTCGCTGGAAATCAACAGCTGGGATTCCCCTTTCACTGATGGCATCTGGCAATTCTTCTCCAGCGTGCCGGTCTGGATACCTATGTATGTGTTGATCGCTGGTCTACTAATATGGAAGCTCGGCTGGAAGAAAGGACTCATCATCCTAGCTGCAGCAGGACTTACATTTGGATTCTGCGACCAGCTGTCCAACCTCATCAAAGATGCTGTCGGCCGTATCAGACCACTGAACGACGCATTCATGCTTAGTCATGGCCTGAACGTTCTGGAAAAGGGATCCAGCAGCTTCAGCTTTTTCTCAGCTCACGCTGCGAACGCCTTAGGACTGGCCACATGCACATATTTCGGACTATCACGCCTGCTCCTAGGACCTTCAGAAGCTAAGCCTAAATGGCTCAAAGCCTACGGCACATGGATGTTCATCTGGGCGGCCCTGGTAGCCGTCAGCCGAGTATTCGTCGGCAAGCACTACCTGGGCGACGTACTGGTCGGCTCACTAGTGGGAGCGCTAGCCGGCTACGCCTTCGCCCGCCTCGCATGCAGCATTGCAAGCAAACTGAAATCATAAAATATTAACTGTCAGTACATTACAGAATATGCGTTCCCCATTTCGGGAGAACGCATATTTCGTAACACTCTAATATACAAGTGATTAAGATTCAGGGGTTGCAGGCTATAGTGATGGGATTACCTTCTCCATTCGGGTACCGCGAGAGCCTTTGATCAGGATGGTGGCACCGGTGAGCTGCAATTCAGCCAGGTGCTCAGCCAGCTGATCTGAAGTAGCGAAGAACTGCATAGCGTTCAGACCAAGCGAGCCTTCCTGCATTACAGCCTCTGAAGCTGCAGCGAACTCCTTTCCTACAAAGAAGGTCTTGGCCAAGCCACGTGAAGCTACAGACTTTATCACTGCGACATGCTCTGCAAGTGAGTCCTCACCCAGCTCAAGCATATCGCCAAGCATCGCGATCTTGACCGCAGCCGAAACATTAGAGAAATTCTCCAGCGCCGCAGCCATGCTCGTAGGATTGGCATTGTATGCATCTACTATGAGAGTATTGCGTTCAGTCCTTGTCATCTGCGAACGATTGTTCGAAGGCATATATGCCTCGATTGCTGCAACCGCTTCCTCAAATGAGACTCCGAACTGTTTTCCGACAGTAAGAGCTGCCATCACGTTATCGGCATTGTATGAGCCGACGAGGTTTGTTTTGATTATACGTCCATCAAGTTCTATTCGGAGGAAAGGCTCTTCTGCAGAAGAAGGAAGGACAGAAGCACCCTGATATTCAATACCGTATGGAATCAGAAGCGACTCAGAACGCTCTGGATCATGCTGCATGTTTCTGTCTGATGCCATCTGGCAAAGATGCGGATTGTCTACATTGATGAATGCCTTGTCTGCAGTACGACGGAGATAGTCATACAGCTCACCCTTTGTAGCCTTGACTCCCTCAAAGCTGCCGAATCCAAGAAGATGCGCCTTGCCGACATTTGTAATGAGTCCATAATTAGGACAAGCGACATCAACAAGTTCCTTAATATCGCCTGGGTGACTTGCGCCCATCTCAACGACAGCAATCTGAGTCTCTGAATTCACCTTAAGCAGCGTCAAAGGTACCCCGATGCTGTTGTTCAGGTTTCCCTCTGTAGCTGTAACCTTATACTTCGCTGAAAGGACTGCGCGGACAAGTTCCTTTGTAGTTGTCTTACCGTTTGTACCAGTCAAAGCTACCACAGGCAGATGCTTGCCATCAACAAAGATCATGGACCTGTGCCAGCGGGCAAGCTCTTGAAGGGTCTTCAGAGTATCCTCAACCTTGATCAGACGAGGATCATCAGATGCCGCAACCTCAGCAGAGGCATTCACCACTGCATAACGGGCACCAAGCTCAAGGGCCTTCAGCGCATATTCATTTCCATCGAAATTCTCACCCTTCAGGGCAAAGAACATCTCGCCACCTTTAAGAGTTCTGGTATCAGTCGTAACGACACCGCACTCCTTGAACTTATTGTAGATTGTTATTATTTCCATATTACCTTCCTGTTGATCCAAATCCACCTTCGCCACGCTCGGTCTCGTCAAGCACCTCAACTTCGTCCCATTCAACCTTCTCATAGCGGGCTACAACCATCTGAGCGATCCTCTCACCAGGATTGATCACAAACGGATCGTTGGAAAGGTTCACCAGAATGACCTTCACCTCTCCGCGATAATCAGCATCGATGGTTCCGGGAGCATTCAACACAGAGATACCGTGCTTTGCGGCAAGCCCGCTGCGCGGACGCACCTGAGCCTCTGTTCCATCAGGAAGCGCAATGAAGAGTCCTGTCGGCACAAGAGCCCTCTCAAGAGGTCCAAGCGTGATAGGTTCATCGATGTTAGCCTTCAGGTCCATGCCTGCCGACTTCTCCGTAGCATAGAACGGAGTCTCAAACGAAGACTTATTGACGATCTGTACTTTCATTATTCAACTGTTTTGAGTTGTTCATCCTTCTTCAACAAAGTAAGGACTGGTATATTCTTCACTTCCTTTACAACCGGCGCAGCCCCATCATCGGTAATGATTGCCTTGATATCCACAGTGTACATCTGAGGATCGAAGAATATCAGTCCAAGCACATCAAAGATAGATACTCCGGGACATAATGATGCTACTCCCATAAGATTGAGGCGGCCACTGCCATTAGGTACATAATAATCATCAGCCTTTCCCTCAATCAAAGCCCTGCCGTCGCAATAAAGCTTTCCATACACCTCAGTAACGGAAAAACCAGCCTGAGGGTTTTCCACATCCACCCATACCTCACCACGAACAGAAGTAAAGCTTACCGGGGAGATGGAAGTGACACCAAAATCACCGAACTTTAGATAGTCGTACTGTGCCTTGCAGTCATCAGCCCATGTAATTCCAAGAATAAAAGACAGAATAAAAACGATCAACCTCTTATACATATTCATAACGATTAAATCCTAGCAAAGATAACTATTTCCTCTATGATTTATTGGCATTTCATTAGCCTCGGGCTCGCATTGCAATTTTCATAAAGCACTGACACAAAGTCGGTTAAACGAATAGTGCGTCGCACTTCTCAGTTGTTGCTGTCTTTGCAGCAACCTCGCCTGCTACCTTTGCGTAGTTTTCTGTCGAATCGGCAAAGAGGATTCCGCGTGATGAGTTGATGAGGAGTCCGCCGTACTCGTTTGAACCGTTGGCAATGACCTCCTCTGCAGAACCACCCTGAGCACCTACGCCAGGCACGAGGAAGAAGTTGTCCGGGCAGAAGCTGCGAAGTTCCTGAAGCTTGTCAGCCTTGGTAGCACCGACTACGAACATCATGTTGTCCGGAGTCGAGATCTCCATCATCTCCTCCATAACTGCCTGATAAAGAGGCTTTCCGTCCTTCTGCGCATTCTGGAACTGATATGCAGAAGCGTTTGAAGTGAGCGCAAGCACGATAGCCCACTTGTCCTTGTACTCAAGGAAAGGAGTCACGCTGTCTGCACCCATGTAAGGAGCGATTGTCACTGCATCGAAATCCATCTCCTCAAAGAATGCCTTTGCATACATCTTCGCTGTATTTCCAATGTCTCCCCTCTTCGCATCAGCGATAAGGAAGATCTCAGGGTACTTGCTGCGGATATAATCCACTGTTGCATCAAGGGCACGCATGCCGTCGATACCATAGCACTCATAGAATGCCAGATTTGGCTTGTAAGCAACACAATGAGCTGCTGTCGCATCAACGATCGCCTTGTTGAACTCGATGATAGAACGCGCCTTACCCTTATAGAGTTCGCCCTTGAGAGCGAGCTCGCCTTTCTTCGCCAAAGCCTTCACATGCTCCGGCATCTTATCGAAATCAACGTCCAGACCCACGCAAAGCATGCTCTTCTTCGCCTGAATCTGCTCGAATAAATCTTTTCTGGTCATAATCAATAATATCTATAGAACAATGCGATTGCCTCCATGCCGGCGAAAAGCTGCTTGAGGAGATAGCTCTCGTTCGGAGAGTGGATGGTGTCCCTCTCCAGACCGAATCCCATCAGAAGCGGATCGATGCCGAGGATACGCTGTAGATCGGCAAGAATCGGAATGGAGCCGCCGCCACGTGAAGGGACAGGCTCGATGCCATAAACTTCTGTCATTGCCTTCTCGGCAGCCTTGTAAGCCGAAGATGATATCGGGATCAGGAAGCCGTCACCACCATGATGAGGAATGACCTCTACCTTCACATAGTCAGGAGCAATTGAAAGGAAATGCTCTGTGAAAAGCTTTGTGATAGTCGCGCTGTCCTGGTTAGGCACAAGCCTCATAGATATCTTGGCATGAGCCATAGAAGGAAGAACGGTCTTGGCACCTTCACCTATATAACCACCCCAGATTCCGTTCACATCAAGACATGGACGGATGCCTGTGCGCTCGAGAGTGCTGTATCCTGCCTCGCCCTTTACCTCCTTGATATCAAGGAATTCCTTATACTCCTCCATATCGAAAGGAGCACGCGAAAGCTTCGCCCTATCCTCAGCAGAGAGTTCAACCACATCGTCATAGAAGCCCTTCACTGTAATATGACCATCTTTGTCGATAAGTGACGAGATCATGTCGCAAAGGACATTGATAGGATTTGCTACAGCTCCGCCATAGTGACCGGAGTGAAGGTCCTTATTCGGACCAGTCACCTTCACCTCAACATATGAAAGGCCACGCATGCCGCAGTTGATGGAAGGAACGGACTCTGATATCATTGTAGTATCCGAAACCAGGATGATGTCTGCTGCAAGCATATCCTTATGATCCTTAGCCCAAGCTGCAAGCGAAGGACTACCGATCTCCTCCTCACCCTCGAGGATGAACTTCACGTTATGCTTGAGAGCGTCCTCACGCACCATGAACTCGAAAGCCTTGATATGCATGAAGAGCTGCCCCTTGTCGTCATTAGCTCCACGCGCATAGATGGCACCGTCACGGATCTCAGGCTCAAATGGATCCGAATGCCAGAGCTCGACAGGATCTACAGGCTGAACGTCATAGTGACCATACACGAGCACAGTCGGAAGCGACGGATCAACCATCTTCTGTCCGAAGACTACCGGATGTCCTGTAGTCGGATATACCGAAGCATCATCTGCTCCAGCCTCCATCAAGAGTTCAACCAGGCGCTCAGCACATTTCTGCATATCTGGTTTATGCTTCTCAAGCGAACTCACAGATGGAATCCTCAACAACGAAAAGAGTTCCTCAAAGAATCTCTCCTTATTAGTTTCAATGTATTGTTTCATATTCACGAATGGTTATTATTAGAATCTCAAAGCGAAAGTAAGACCTGTTGTCGGCTGAATTCCATCAGCAGTCTTGATATAGGTCATGGACGGATACAGACTGTACATATTCTTGACCTTGGCCACTCTTATCGCATCTACGCATGATATTATTCTAAGTGCTTGCGCACCGATGATACCGGAATAATATATAGCATCGCTCAACTCAGCTACACCAGTTAAAGTCACGAAATGGCATGCAAGCCATCCTCCCATGAACGCAGCACCTCTCCATCCTTCGCCACAGATCATCTCGCCAAGGCCAGGTATCAGGTAGGACGCAACACCCACTCCACCAGGCCTGTAATCCTGACGCATGTCCTTTGTATAGTCCTTGTAATCATAAAGTTCCTTAAGGTCCTTATACTTCATTCTGGACTGGGTCCTTTCCGGAACCTGTGCTGCTGCTGAGTATCCGATCAGCAAGACAGTTAGAATCAATATAAACTTTTTCATAGGGCGGGTTGATCTATTTAGTTAACTTTTCCTTCGCATATTTGACAGTCAGCTTGAAGGTCTTCTTGTTCGAAGACGGAGCCTCATACATCGCGTCGGTCATGATCTGCTCACAGATAGAACGGAGACCACGTGCACCGAGCTTGTTCTCAATAGCCGTATCGACTATAAGGTCAAGCACTGCCGGCTCATAATTCAGCTTGATGCCGTCAAGCTCGAACATCTTCTCATACTGACGCATGAGAGCGTTCTTAGGCTCGGTCAGGATTCTCTTCATCGCATCTCTGTCAAGATGGTCAAGATATGTGATCACAGGCAGACGACCGATGATCTCAGGAATGAGTCCATAAGAACGAAGATCCTGAGCCTCAACATATTGAAGAAGGTTATCCTTATCTATCTTCTGCTTGTCCTGTGCGCCGAAACCGATTACCTGAGTATTGAGTCTCTGAGCTATCCTGCGCTCGATGCCCTCGAATGCACCACCGCAGATGAAAAGGATGTTCTGAGTGTTCACATGCAGGAACTCCTGCTCGGGGTGCTTGCGTCCACCCTTAGGCGGAACATTCACGACGCTTCCTTCCAGGAGCTTCAGCATCGCCTGCTGCACTCCCTCACCGGAAACATCACGCGTGATGGACGGGTTGTCGCTCTTGCGGGCAACCTTGTCGATCTCATCGATGAAGACAATTCCTCTCTCAGCCTTGGCGACATCGAAATCCGACTCCTGAAGAAGGCGCGAAAGAATGCTTTCCACATCTTCTCCTACATAGCCGGCCTCAGTCAGCACAGTAGCATCCACGATTGTGAAAGGGACCTTAAGAAGCTTGGCTATAGTCTTAGCCATCAAAGTCTTACCTGTTCCCGTAGGACCAACCATGAGGATATTTGACTTCTCAAGTTCGAACTCATTTTCCCCTCCTGCAAGATTGTTATTGAGCCTTTTGTAATGGTTGTATACTGCAACTGACAGAAGTTTCTTTGCCCTGTCCTGTCCTATGATATACTGATCAAGGAATGCATGTATGTCCTTGGGCTTATACTGCTGCTCGATCTTTTCCAGCGGCTCACTATGGCTATGCTGACCGGTGAATTCATTCACATACTCCCCGGCCATCTTCACACAATCCGAGCATATGCATCCTGTAAGTCCCTGAAGGAGGAATGGAACCTCGTCATCAGGACGCCCGCAGAACATGCAGTATTGTCTGTTGTTTCCTTTTTTAGCCATTGCTACTTAGCTTTTCTTGTAAGGATCTCGTCAATCATTCCGTACTCCTTCGCCTCCTGCGAGTTCATCCAGAAGTCACGTTCTCCATCTGCAAAAATCTTCTCTAAAGGCTGGCCGGAATGCTCTGCAATGATTGTATAAAGTTCCTCACGAATCTTCTCGATCTCCTTTGCTGCGATAAGTATGTCGGAAGCCTGGCCCTGCGCGCCACCGAGCGGCTGATGAATCATGACTCTTGAATGCTTGAGGGCAGAACGCTTGCCAGGCGCACCGGCGCAAAGAAGCACCGAACCCATCGAAGCAGCCATGCCAGTACATATCGTAGCCACATCCGGCTCGATGATCTGCATTGTATCATAGATACCGAGACCTGATGATACCACTCCGCCAGGAGTATTGATATACAATGAAATATCGCTTGAAGAATCAGTCGAGGCAAGGAAAAGAAGCTGTGCCTGGATGATGTTAGCGACATCTGAATCGATTGGCACACCCAAGAAAATTATTCTATCCATCATAAGACGGCTGAACACATCCATCGATGCAACATTCAGTTTTCTCTCCTCAATGATAGTAGGATTTATGTATCCGTCCATTACGGACTGATATCTGTGCATGGTCATGGAGCTGATACCATGCTCCAGAACCGCATATTTCTGAAATTCTTTATTCATATGTTAACGGTATATAGATCTCTCGACTCGCTACGCTCGCTCGAGATGACAATAAAAAAGGCCAGCTTTGCGAGCTGGCCTGTAAGTTAAAATTAATTCAACTCGCGGAACTTCTCAACTGAAATCTTCTTCTTCTTGAGAGTAACCACCTCGCGCACAGCTGCGAAAGTCTTCTCATTCTCTACCTGATCGAGAATTCTTCTGCCCTGCTCCTCCTGAGAAAGGATGTTCTTTGCAAATGACTCCAACTGCTCGTCAGGAACATTGTTCATGCCGTACATAGCGAACTGGTATGCAGCAAATCCCTTTGCGCTTGCAAGAAGGTCAGCCTCCTCTACCTTCACGCCATACTTCTCCATGAGGTAGCTGCGAACCATCTGCCACTTGTAGTCTACGATGAAGAGAGCCCAATCCTTCTCGATGTCCTCCATAGTGAACTTGCCCTCGTTGATCACATAGATCCATCTCTTGAGGAACTTCTCTGCAACAGTCACATTCGCCTTCTCGAGAAGGTAGGCCTTTGCATCCTTTGAGAAACGGAAATCAGCCTCCTGAGAATACTCAGCACGGATCCTCTCCTCAATCTTTGCGTCAAACTCAGCCTCTGTCTTCACGCCGAAGATCTTCTCGAAAGTCTCCTCAGTCATAGGAGCGTTCACGAAAGTCTTCACGTTCTTTACAGTCATCTTGAACATCGGATCAAGTGTTGCAAGCTCATCCTTGTTTACCTTGAGCATAGAAGCGCGGTCTGTCTCATTCTCGAATGCCTCGTTTACATTAACGTCGAGTACATCATCTGGCTTTACACCTACGAAAGACTTGCGCGCAGCCTCAGCTACGTTGCGAAGAGCCACATATGTTCCCTCTACCTTGGTCTCGCCCTGCTCGAAGTCAACGATGATGAAGTCATCCTCCTTTGCCTTCTTGCCTTCCTCGAGTGAACCGTACTGCTTGAGAAGATTGTCCTTCATCTCCTTCTTTGCTGCCTCAGTCACTGTGATGGTGTAATATGTCACCTCATCCTCCTTTGAAAGCTCGAATGAAACTTCAGGATTCTGAGCGATGTCGAACTTGAATGTGAAATCGTTTCCGTTCACCCACTCGTTCTGAGGATTGTCCTCACTTGGAAGAGGCTCGCCGAGAACGCGGAGATTGTTCTCATGCACGAAATTGTTCAGTCCCTCTGAAATCACATCATTTACAGCGTCTGCAAGAGCCTGCTGGCCATACATCTTCTCTACAAGTGACATAGGAACCATACCTTTTCTGAAGCCCTTGATGTCAGCCTTCTTTCTGAAGTCTGCAAGTTTCTTCTTCATGCTGTCAGCATAGTCATCCTTTGTAATAGAAAGGGTTAGCTCGAGATTAAGATCGTCGATTCTGTTCTGTGAAATATTCATATTCTATGTTTTTAATTATTACCTACATACGCAAGCCCGGAAGGGCTGCCCAAAAAGCCTGCAAAAATAATCATTCTCAGCGAGAATTCAAAATATCATTTCCTACTCACATTCTCGCGTTTAGGATACTGGATCCTCGAATGATAGACCTGCTGAAGGAACGACTTCATCACTTCCCTCATCACGGTGAGTTCCTTCAGAGAAATTTCCGCCTCAGACAGCTGGCCCTCTGAATCCTTTCCGTCTATGATCATGTCCACCAGACGCGAAATGCTTTCTTCAGAATAGTCCTTCAGACTTCTGGAAGCAGCCTCTACTGCATCACTTATCATCAGGATCACCTGTTCCTTTGACTGAGGCTTGATGCCCTCATAATAGAAATCAGAAACATCGTTCGGATCACCGCCTTCATTGAGATACTTGGTAAGGAAATAAGAAACGCTCGATGTGCCATGGTGCGACACGATGAAATCCTTAAGGACTTTAGGCAGCCTGTGCTTTTCCGCCAAAGCGAGACCATCCGTAACATGTTTCGTAATAAGCTGGGCGCTTTCACGTGGAGTCAATCCTTCATGCACCTTCACTCCAGGGGCCTCATTTTCCGTAAAGCACTGAGGATTGTTGATCTTTCCTATATCATGGTACAATGCTGCAGCACGCACAAGAGGGATATCCGCATCGATCGCTCTGGCAACAGCATCTGAAAGATTCATTACCTGAAGCGAGTGGTGGAATGTTCCCGGAGCCTTGTCGGCAAGCTGTCTCAGGAGCGTGTTGCTAGTGTCGCTTAATTCCACAAGTCTGGCAGAAGATACGAGCACGAACATCCTCTCAAGCAGATATATGAGAGGATAACCGGCTATCGACAGACCCGCTCCCAAAGCGATGTAAAGCAGAAGATACCAGTCACCCGGGTTATCGAACATAAGATTGAAGCCTGTCCACACAACGAGCATCATGAGATATATGATGAAGGAACCTACAAACTGGAGCCAGCCCTTGTTGAGCTTTTCATATACATATATTCCCATGAATCCTGCAACAAGATGCATGAAGAATACAGTCACTGTGCCTGTAGGGACAATCAGCAGAGGAAGGAGTGTGATGAAGTACATTATCATCACGAATCCCTTTCTGAAGAATGACATCATGAACATGGCCATCAGGCTGTACGGGATACAATAGAAGAGCTCAGTTTCTTCACGCGCAAGCAGGAAGGTGATTGTAGAGAACAGCACATAAAGCAGAAGCACATAAAGATACCTGTTGTATTGCGAGAAGATTCCGTAATCGCAGAAATAGAGGGTGAAGAAGAAAAGTACAACCATGATAAGAGCCACGATTGCTATTCCTGTCCACATCGCAGTAGTCGTTCCGCTATATCCGACGCTCCTGTCAAACTCAGCTTTGTATGAATCCAGAAGATTGGCGATCTGGTCAGTCACCAGCTCTCCCTTCTCGACAATCACTTCAGAACGGCTGACATAATTGCTTGTGGATGACGGGTGATACATCCTGTCGTTGAAATTGTCATCAGTCATGCTCTGACTGAATCTGACATTAGGCATGATAAGGGATTTGAGCCCCAGGGCCTGCCACAGCGAGTCAACATTTTCCACACCGGCCCGGATGCATGCATCCTTCAGGTATTCGGTTGCTGAAGCCACCGTGAATACCTCCTGTACAGGAACCCTAATCTCGCTATTCTCGTCCAGCACGAGCACACACTCTGACTCAACGCCGTAATGTTCAGCATCCTTGGAATCGAAAACTCCCTTTGAATAGATGAAATCCAACGCCGAGTCCTGAAGCAAGGAAATCAGTTCTTCATTTCCTTCATATGGAAGCCTGTATGCCCTGGCCATGGCGGAATCATAGGCTTGGGTGCTCATGTCAAAATATGGGACACGCGCATTCTTTACAGAGTCCTTCTCTTCCTTGAGCTGCTGATCCGTCTTCAGGATAGGAAAATCGAATTCGGCCACCAGAGTCTCATACATCCAGTGCTCACCTTTCTTGTATTCATAACCGAAACGCGGGCTGCGCGGAAGCATGAACACGAAATAGCAAAGCATAAAGATCAAAGGAAGGTATACCTTATATCCACGTGGAAATCTTTTACTCTTCATATTACTTTCATTTATTCATGACAAGCGGTACAAAATTATATCTGTCCGCCACATATGCATCTATATCATTTTCCATCAGAAGGTCCACCAGTCTGCGGCAGACTTCATGAGCAAGCCTTCTTCCGCTGACAGTGACAGCCAGCTCGCCTTTGTATGTCGTCACTGTGACGGACACGGTCTTTCCCGACGAAGGGATGACAGGATAGAACTCTGACACAAGACGCTGCATGCTCTCAGGAAGAATGGCATGTCCCACACGGCATATGTCATAAGTTGAGCGGCAGTCCGCCTTCTGCTGAAGGGCTGCAAACTCGACATCCAGATCCTCAATCGTTACGGAAGCATCGAAGGCCTTCTCTACATCGCTTATCTTGCGCTGGGCGCTATAAGCCAGCGCATCATTCCTCAACTGTGCCTCAAGAAGCTTCTTCTGAGACATAAGCACCGTCTTGTACGGGTAGTCGGAGAGATTTCTGTTATATGCCAGGAATACCGGAGTGTGATAAGGCCTCAACGTAGACGAAGGGAAATACGGACGCAGGTTTATCTGGACAGATGCCACAATATATTCACCGGAGTCAATCCCTCCGCTCAACAGCTCATGGAGAGCGTGCGAAATGAATGGTGCCACATATGTCACAGGAATATTTGGAAGATCCAGATAGTCCTTCTTGAGCTTGTTCAAAGGCACACGCACCTGTGCCACCTCCTCGCATTCACCCCCATCCTTTTCCGGCACGACTGCCTTTGCGTCCATATACCATACCGGACGCGACGAGCATGCATCATAAAGCTTAGGCATAGGATCCTCTCCCTCTGCCCGGAAAAATTCTCCGGAAAGCAGCTTTACAGAACCGTCTGTACGGACCGGGAAACCGGAAAGTTCGAGATATCTCAGCACCAGGGCCTTTACGAAGGACATCATGCCGACCTCATCTGCAAGCGCCCTATGATAGTCCACATACAGGTGCTTGTGGCTGTATGAAATCCTCATCAGATAGCCTCCCAGACGCTGGTCAGAGAAATGCGACGGCATGTCGTCACCATCCTTAAAAACTGGAACAGGACCATCTACAGGAACAAATTCCCTCTTATCTCCACTAAGAACAATACCGACAGCCATCTGCGGAAATCTTGTCATAGCTTCTGCGAGGGCTTTCTCCAGAACCGACGGGTCAATATGCATAGTCAGTGCCGTCACGATACGTGACGACACTGATGCATCGGCGTGAGAGCCGTATAAATATGTCTGTCCGCAGACGGACGGTTCAAGATAATCTGTGCTATGCATCGATGTTTGCATAATGTGCGTTCTGCTCGATGAACTCACGGCGAGGAGGCACATCGTCACCCATCAGCATCGAGAATGTACGCTCTGCTTCTGCAGCATTTTCTATAGTAATCTGACGGAGAAGGCGCTTCTCAGGATCCATTGTTGTGGACTGGAGCTGCTCGGCGCTCATCTCTCCAAGACCTTTGTAACGCTGTACGAATACACCCTTCTCGGAACCCTTTCCAAGCTGGAGGGTGGCCTCCTTTCTCTGCGCCTCTGTCCAGCAGTAGATCTCTTCCTTACCCTTCTTGACAAGATAGAGCGGTGGAGTTGCCAGATATACATATCCGTTCTTGATGAGGTCCTGCATATAGCGGAAGAAGAATGTCAGGATAAGAGTTGCAATGTGGCTTCCGTCCACATCGGCATCGGTCATGATGATCACCTTGTGGTAGCGGAGCTTGCTGAGGTTCAGCGCCTTGCTGTCTTCCTCCGTTCCCACTGTCACTCCGAGGGCTGTGTAGATGTTTCTGATCTCCTCGCTCTCGAACACTCTATGCTCCATGGCCTTCTCCACATTGAGGATCTTACCTCTGAGCGGAAGGATGGCCTGGGTCATACGGTCGCGGCCCTGCTTTGCAGTACCGCCCGCAGAGTCTCCCTCGACGAGGAAGAGCTCGCATACCTCAGGATCGCGCGAAGAGCAGTCTGCAAGCTTACCTGGCATTCCTGCACCGGACATCACGGTCTTTCTCTGAACCATCTCACGTGCCTTGCGGGCTGCGTGACGTGCCGTAGCAGCAAGAATCACCTTCTCGACGATGAGCTTGGCCTCCTTAGGATTTTCCTCAAGGTAGGCCTCAAGAGCTGCTGCAGTAGCCTGTGAAACAGCAGAAACCACCTCACCGTTTCCAAGCTTAGTCTTGGTCTGTCCCTCGAACTGAGGCTCGGCAACCTTTACCGACACCACTGCTGTAAGTCCTTCACGGAAGTCGTCAGCCGCAAGATCGAACTTGAGCTTGGCGAGCATACCCTGCTTGTCAGCATAGTTCTTGAGAGTCCTGGTAAGACCCATCTTGAAACCCTGAAGATGTGTACCACCCTCTATTGTGTTGATGTTGTTTACGTATGAATAGATCTTCTCAGTGTAGCTTGTATTGTACTGGAGAGCGATCTCGATAGGGATGATCTTGTCTGTCTCGAGATAGATAGGAGACTCGATGAGCTTCTCCGCACCGCCGTCAAGATAGTCCACAAACTCCCTGAGGCCTTCCTTCGAATAGAAGATATCGCTTCTGAAATGCGTAGTCTCGAGTTCGTTGCCATTCTCGTCAACGTCATTCACGAGATGTCTCTTGTCAGTAAGACTGAGATGGATACCTTTGTTAAGGTATGCAAGCTCACGAAGACGCGCTGCAAGCGTATCGTATTTGTACACCTGCGTCACCTGGAAGATTTCAGGATCCGGATGGAAGGTCACGATGGTACCGGTGTCATCGGCCTCACCCACGACTTCAACCGGCTTATATGGCTTTCCCTGTGAATATTCCTGAACAAAGATCTTTCCCTCACGGTGGATCTCTGCCTTGAGATAGTCAGAAAGGGCGTTCACGCAGGATACACCGACACCGTGAAGTCCTCCGGACACCTTGTAGCTGTCCTTGCTGAACTTACCGCCGGCATGAAGCACTGTCAGAACGACCTCGAGAGCCGACCTGTTTTCCTTCTCATGCATTCCTGTCGGAATACCACGACCGTTGTCCCTTACTGTGATGGAATTATCTTCGTTGATCGTAACTTCGATATGTGAACAATATCCGGCGAGGGCCTCGTCGATACTGTTGTCCACAACTTCATAAACCAGATGATGAAGACCTCTCTCTCCCACATCACCGATGTACATCGAAGGTCTTTTTCTTACGGCCTCAAGGCCTTCCAGCACCTGAATACTATTCGCGGAATACTGCTCCGCAGAAGAGTTATTGATTACTTCTTCGCTCATTGATCTTTCTATTTCAAAAACGGACAAATTTAGTAATTATTTCTTACAAATTCAAGCAAATTCCGACTGTTCCGGCAACACCTTTTTCCGCAAATAAAGGATTGCGGTGGATGGTCATATTAAGGAGATTACCTCCTCGTGCCCAGAATGAGAGCTTACGGTTCAATGCATACTCGCAATATATCCCCAGATCCACATATCCAGGGATACTGAAATCCATGCCTGAAGATTTTCTCGGAGTGGAGAAACCGCAGTCTACACCGGCATAAAGCCTTCTTTTCCAGTTGTATTCCGCACTTACTTCTCCCTTGAGGGCTGCTGGGGCAAAAAGACCTTCAGCATCCTTCATATCCCATGTGCTGGTGTACACTACGCTTCCGTCAATGCGGAAAGGCTCCGTTTCAAAACGAAGGTCCGCAGCAGCATAATACTTCTGATAGGACGCATATCCTATGCCCGGAAGATATGAAGGTGCGTTCTCAAAGTTTTCCGTCGGAACCACTGCGACAGCCTCCAGCAGATCATTAGCATAACATACGTATCCCGTCCTCACATCATAGCTGAACTTTGAGCCTATACGTCCCTCAAGGCCTATCGAAGTGGAAACACGCTCCACGGTAACATCCAGCAGATCATGTCCGTACAGACCGAATCCCGGATCGGTATGATGATTTTTCTCAAGCAGAGACGCATAGGTATTCAGCTTGTTCCCGCCTCCGATATATGCATACAGACGCATGGCATCAGGCAGAATGGAAAGCCAGGCCTTCACCTCAGGATAGACGATCTGGTCACGCGAAGCGAATGCCTTGTCTGATGAATTCGAGCGGATAACCTTGGCAATTCTCACTCCGGCATCCACAGCCCAGCGCTCCCTGGTGAGCACATAACGGGGAACGAGGGCCACATGACCGGTAGCAGACGCGAAATCACAATGTGAATACGCCGCAACATCCACATTCACGTCGCACAAGATCTTATGTCCGCCATCAAACACCTGCCCAAGGACAGCGTCAAGTTCCACCAGATGCTCACTCAGCCAGTCCTTGTCCGCACCGATGAAAGCGAACCTGTCCTTTGCATATCTGTATGAAGCCTGGACATCATATTTGAAATATGAGCTGCCAGCCGGCTTTGAGGTCAGGCCGAGCCTGACATCCATCGCGTCATAAGTACGTTTCTTGAGAGGATCCTCGGAAGCAAGGCCAAAGTAAGAGACATCAAACCCTGCAGACATTGAAGATGCCTCATAGCGCCCGTTAACCCCTGCTTCGGACATGAGGTCATATCCTTTCCAATCAGCCTCATCTTCACTCCAACGCTCATACCTTCCCACATATGATCTGTGCATCGCATACACATCCATCTTGAAGGAGTGCCCCCTGAAAGGAGACCACACCAGGTCCAGGGTCGGATGAAGAGCATATCCGGCGCCGACATTCAGATAAAGCTGCCTGGAATCCTCCACAGTCGGCACGGGTTTCATTGTAAGCACATAAGGGCTGAACCCGCCGGAGCCCTTGTATGGCTTCTCAAACACGAGATAATCAAAGTCCAGTTCGAACCTTGTCAAGGAATCAGGCACAGCCATCTCGATTGACGGTTTGTGCACCTGGAAAAGTTTTCCCTCATACGCCTTGTTCACCACCACGGTCGGATCCAGGTTCTGAGCCGAACCCGAAAGCATGCCCAGACATAAGGCACATGATACAGTCAGTATATTTCTTATCTTCATAATCACAACTAATTGTTCTGAGACATCATTTCCTCAAGTTTAGAAAGACGTACACGCAGATTGTCCATAACATCGTCGTCTGCAGATGACGGCCTATAGCTGTCACGCACACTCTCGAAGGTAGCCTTCGCCTGCTTCAGGTTATCTCTGTCGACATAAGCGTCTCCCAGCACAATGAAGCTCTTGGCCAGCCAGTACAACTGGTTTGAATGGTTATCAGAAAATGCGATCACCTTGTCTTCCACAGCCTTGAAATCACCCTTGTCATAACTATCCAGAATCAACATGTAAGCAGCTTCCGCGCTATATGAATCCTTGATTTCCGATGCAAGCGTTTCCATGACCGCAAGAGCTTCCTCCCTTCGGCTTGTCGCCAGAAGCGACTTAGCCTTTATATACAGGGCCTCACGCTTGAGATCTTCATCTGTGGAAGCATTCTCCAGCACTTTCCCGACAGCCTTGAGCGATTCGTTCCAATTATGCCATTTGAACGCAGAGCGCATCATTCCTATGAGCGCGGTCTGCCTGTTGTTATCCAGCTTGGCAGAAGCATGGAGGGACGAATAACCGCCATACGCATCCTCCCATTTCTCCATCTTGAATGAAAGTTCAGAGAAATAGAGCATTGCCTGCTCCACATAGTCCGGATCTTCCGATTCTATGACCACTACGTACCCGTCGCATGCCTGTTCGTACTTCCCGAGCATCCTGTATGAATCAGCTACATAGAAGGCAGCCTTTCCCGAGTATTTTCCTGAAGGATATGCCTCCATATAATCCTGGAGCGACACCAGGGCCTGCTGATAATTCTCAGTCAGATACACCTGCTCGGCTGAATTGAAGATCATGTCTTCCTTTTCGGTCTCGGTCTTGGTCTCACCCTTTCCTATGGTCTCGATATACTTGAGATACCCCTGAGGGTCGTTCTTGGTCTGATAGACCGACTCGATCGCAGCCAGAGCGTCATCAGAATAACCGGAAAGAGGCATCTGTTCCACTACCGTCTTGTAGTATTTCAGAGCATCATTGAACTGGGACTGATTCCTCGAAAGGGAACCCATCTCTATATAGGCTCGGGCAACATACGTACTGTCCTTGACCTTATCCGCAAGCATCCTGAAACATTCAAATGCATTGTCGTCTTCCTCCTTCACCACATAAGACCTGCCAAGTTCGAAAAGAGCCTCCGGGTAGAATCTAGCCGACGGATCAGCCTCCAGCACATGAGACAGCTGCTTTATCTTTCTGGAGCTGTTGCCGGCAAGGCCGTATGAAATTGCAGAACGGTAATAAGGGTATATATCGTTCACATCAAAATATTCCTTCAGCACCTTATCATAACCCTCGGCCGCAGCCTTGTATTTCTTGGACATGAACTGGCAGTCAGCCGCACGCTCCAGCGCGTCCTTCCTGAATGTCACTGAAGACTCCTGGCAATAGGTCTGAAACCACTTCTCGGCAGAAGCATAGTTTTCCTCCTTGAAATAGCAATAGGCGATGCTGTACGGTATCAGGTACGACTCCGGCTGCCTGTTCAGAGCAGACTGGTTGTACAGTTCCATAAAGACTTCACGCGCCTCGGCAAACTGATCGTTGCGATAGTATGACTCCGCCAGCCAGAAGCGCGACATCTGATTGAAGCGGCTGGACTTGTCAGAATAATAGCCGGCAACACGCAGGCAAGGAACTGCGAGACGGTACGAACCCGATGAGATCAACTGGTTTGCCCTCAGATAGTTGGCCTTCATGTAATTGTTCCTCATGTCCTCATCCATCTCGTCTATCATTCCATATGCTTCAACAGCCGCCTCATAATCACGGTTGTACAGGGCAGCCACAGCGATGTAGCTGTATATCCTGTCATCCTTATCCCTGTCCGAATATATCTTCATGTATTCCTGAAAGACAGACGTGTCGTTGTTTATGTCGAAGGCCAGTTTAGCCCAGTTGAAATATGCATCCTCGGTGACCGCAGCGTCATACGAACATGCTGCCGCATCCCTGAAGGCACCGAGTGCCGCCACCTTATTCCTTATCTGGATGTGGCTGAAGCCGAGATGGTAGTTTGCAACCTGGCCGAGGGAATCTGTCCTGTCGGTCATGTTGTTGAAACATTCGATGGCTCCCTTGTAGTCCTTCGCAGCATAGAGCAGCGAGCCTGCATAGAACCAGTCCGACCTTGTCTTGGTGGAATCCGGAGCATTCAAGGTGAGCTCATAATACTTTCTTGCCTTCTCCACATCACCATTGACGAGATTGGACTCTGAAATCATGCGGGCCATAAAAGGCTTGCGTTCGTCAGATATGCGCTCATATATCTTCTCGCCGTTCTCCACCACATACTCATAGTCCTTGAGCATGAAGCGGCATTCAACGATGTAATAGTCTGATATCTCGGCAAAGCGCAGGTCTGAGCGGGATTTCTCGAACCATTGCAGGGCATCGCGATAATTCTCCTTGCAATAGTTGATGTATGCTATGGAATATGCGGCAGGAGATGTGTAATCGGAATACGGGCGGGAAGCGATTTCTTCAAACATGAGAAGAGCCCTGTCCATATCGCCTTTCTCCAGTTCGCAATAGGCCTTCTTGAAAAGATACTCATCCATCAGGTTTTCACTGACATGGGTCGCCGGCACCTCAGAAAGTATAGCGGAGACTTCCTCGTATACGCCTTGATCGAAAAGATTCATCGCATGATGATATCTGATCTGGGAAGCCATCACCGATTGAGGATTCCGCTCAAGATATTCATTCATTGAAGTCTCATACGCGGTCACATCCATGATTATGTCGTTAAGGATGGAGTAACCCTCCGGATCGGAAGACATCACTTCATGTGAGAGTTCATCAAAGAGTACGGCAGCACGGTTGTGCATGCCGCGCTGCTGCAGCTTCAGGATCTCCCTGAAAGTCTGTGTACGGGGGTTGGAAAGCTTGTGACTCCCCCCGTCATCTGAAGCCGAAAGTCCTGTTACAGACATCACTATGGCCGAAAAAGCAGCTAATATATATTTCCTGTTCATCATCAAAGAAAAATTTTACAAATTTAACCATTTTCCACTATATTTGTGTCATTAATTCCATTTTTTACCATGTCTGAAAACAACCCTATCATAACATTCAAGGAAGCCGACATCCTCAACGGAGAAGCGACCGTGATTTACGGACTTGACATGGAGATCTACCCGAGCGATTTCGTCTACATCGTAGGAAAAGTAGGAACAGGAAAGACCTCCATCATAAGGACCATGATAGCCGAAAACCAGCTCAAGAAGGGATTCGGCGAAGTATGCGGCTATCGTCTCAAGGGCATAAAGAGGAAGGACATACCGTACCTCAGGAGGAAGATGGGAGTCGTGTTTCAGGATTTCCAGCTACTGATGGACAGAAGCGTGGAGAACAACCTCATGTTCGTGCTTGAGGCCACAGGGTGGAAAGACAAGGCCAGGATGGCCGTCAGGATACATGAAGTGCTTGTAGCTGTAGGCATGGAGCTGAAGGCACACAAGATGCCGTATCAGCTTTCAGGAGGAGAGCAGCAGCGAATTGCCATCGCAAGGTCGCTCCTCAACGAGCCATCGGTAATCATAGCCGACGAGCCTACAGGAAACCTCGACAACGAGACAGCAGACGGCATACTCAGACTGCTCACGAAGATCAACATCGAGAAAGGCACAGCCATCGTGATGGTGACACACAACAGGCAGATCTTCGAGAAATATCCAGGCCGTGTGTTCTCATGCAGGAACGAGCACTGCACCGAACTGGAACCAAACGAGGTGACCGACCTCGAACTGACCATCTGATATGGAAGGGAAAGAGCTGTTCGGCCATGTGACGGCATGGTTTTCCGAGAACATGGAGACCGCGGAAACGGAGCTCCACTACGATACACCCTTTCATCTGCTGATAGCGGTGATATTGTCAGCGCAGTGCACAGACAAGCGCGTCAACATCCACACACCAGCGATATTCACACGTTTTCCAGAGCCGGCCGATCTGGCATGCGCGTCCTTTGAGGAGGTCTATGAACTCATCAGGTCCATATCATTCCCTAACAACAAGGCGAAGCATCTTATAGGCATGGCGTCGATGCTGGTGTCGGACTTCGGCGGGAAGGTCCCTTCGGAGCCTTCCGAGCTGGAAAAGCTTCCGGGAGTAGGACGCAAGACCGCCAACGTGATCGCCTCAGTGATATACGACAAGCCGGTCATCGCAGTGGACACACACGTGTTCAGGGTATCGCGCAGGATCGGTCTGTCGGACGGCTCTACAGTCGAGGCTGTAGAGCGTGACCTGACCGAAGGATTTGCGCCTGAACTGCGTCCGAAGGCACACCACTGGCTGATTTTACATGGACGCTATGTGTGCACGGCGCGCAAGCCGAAATGCGCATCGTGCGGCCTGCAGGATGTATGCAGGGAATACAAACTGAATAATATCGTGCTTTGATCCACCTGTTTCCAGAAGATTTTTCATATGGGAGTCCGTTCGATGGTTTTACGGATCCGTTCCGCTATGCGCCCCATCCTGCAGTGCAGGAAGCAGCCAGGATCATGACCGACATGATCGACTCCGACCGGTCGCTGTCGGAAGCCTTCTCCGAAGGCAAGATGCTCGGTGTCCTGGTCTGCCGGTCTTCCGGCATCTCGAGCGAGCGCCTTTCCGGCATCTCGAGCGAGCGCCCTTCTGTCATCTCGAGCGAGCGAAGCGAGTCGAGAGATCTATGTTTCATCGCCGCCTTCTCCGGCAATGTCGGCGGCAAGAGCCACATCGAAGGATTCGTTCCACCGGTCTTCGACCTATGCGACCCGGACGGACACTTCAAGCAACGCGAAGCCGAGATCACTAGCATCAACCATAGAATTCACACTCTGTCCAATTCTGACCGTCTGGCTTCTTTGCAATCGGAACTTTCGGAGACCACCGGGGCCAGAGATCGTGCTCTTGCGGAATTCAGAATGGCAATGGCCGAGCACCGCATACGACGCGAAGACATGCGGAGCCGGACATCAGATCCGCACGAACTGGCACGTCTGATCAAGGAAAGCCAGCACGAAAAGGCGGAATTCAGACGTCTAAAGGCTTCGTGGGAAAAGAACATCTCAAGCGTTCAGAATCAGATCCGCACCATGCAGGATGAGATTTCGCAGCTCAAGGATGAACGCGCCAGGATGTCGGACGAACTGCAGGACTGGATCTTCAGACAGTACGTCGTCCATAATGCCCTCGGCGAGTCCTCGTCTATTGCAGACATCTTTGCCGGCCATGGTCTTGTCCCTCCCGGAGGCACAGGAGAGTGTGCCGCACCGAAACTTCTCGAATATGCCTATCGGAACGGCCTCGAGCCGCTGGCCATGGGAGAATTCTGGTATGGACGCTCCCCACAGACAGCCGTCCGGACACAAGGGCACTTCTACCCGTCATGCACAAGCAAATGCGGACCGCTGCTTGGCTACATGATGAAAGGACTGAGCATAGGACCTTCAGGATTTATAGGAGACGGTCATATTATCCCAGCACCTGTCATCATCTATGAAGATGACTCCATTGTTGTTGCCGAAAAGCCGAGCGGAATGCCTTCCGTGCCGGGACTGGACGGAAGAATATCTCTTGAAGAACACCTCAGTCTCAACGACGATCCGGAGAGAAATTCAGTCTCGTCTATGGTGTTCGCCGTACACCGCCTCGACATGGACACGTCGGGAGTCATGGTGTTCGCCAAGACCGAAAAGGCAGCAGCAGCTCTGAGACAGCAGTTTGCAGAACACACAGTCCGCAAAACATACATAGCGAGAGTCACCCTCGCCACTGCTCCTGCAGCCATGGGTGCCACTGCCGCTGACGCCGAGGCGGCTCGTATTGAGCCAACGGCCGGCGACATAGACATGCCTCTACCTCGTATTGAGCCAACGGCCGGCTGCATAGACCTGCCTCTGGCTGCCGATTATGACGAAAGGCCACGCCAGCGGGTAGACTTTCAGCAGGGCAAGCCGGCTCACACCGAATATGAGGCCGTCCGGGTAAATCCGGATGGCACAGCTGACCTGCTGCTGCATCCGGTGACCGGCCGCACCCACCAGCTGCGCGTCCACTGCGCCCACTCCCTCGGCCTGGGCTCCCCTATCCTGGGCGACCTCCTGTACGGAGGCTCCCCGGCTCCTCGCCTGCACCTGCACGCTCTGAGCATCACCTTCCGCCACCCCGTCACGGACGTTGAACTCACCTTCACCTCCCGCCAGCTCTGCTACTGACCATCACCCAAGACATCAAGTGCGCTCTAAGCGTGTCGGCTAAACCCTTGCCCATGGGTCTGTGAAACCCTTAAGCATACCTATATACCGTACAGATCGCCGAAAGAACATCTCCCTGCTCAAGAGTTTTGCTCATTCGGCAGATTACCGGTCTGCATTATATGTCACTATACAAAAAGCTCGGTCTGCATATCTGCAAACCGAGCCTGTACCGTATGTCTTGGAAGAATTACTTCTTCTTTGCGTATCTCTGGTAGAATTTGTCAACGCGACCTGCAGTGTCGACGAGCTTCATCTTACCTGTGTAGAATGGGTGAGAAGTGTTAGAGATCTCAAGCTTTACTACTGGGTATTCAACGCCCTCGATTTCGATGGTCTCCTTAGTGTTCGCGCATGAGCGGGTGATGAACACAACGTCGTTTGACATATCCTTGAAAGCTACAAGACGGTAGGTTTCGGGATGGATTCCTGTTTTCATAATGCTTTAAAAATTTAGTTAACTAATTTTGCGCGGCAAATATACGAGTTTATATTTTATTGTGCAAATTTATTTGATTCTATATGGCTGATCGTCATACAGAAGGTATTTCTTTGCCTTTCTGATCCACTTCTGCTCCTCCAGTTTCACATGCTCACGCATCTGCTCTGTGGATATTTCCCCATTCAGGTATTCCATCAGCACAGGATCGGACAGCTTGGACTCAAATCCATCCTCCAGCCTGAACTCGCTGTATTTCTCCTTGAAGAAACGGATCATCTGCAGTGTATGCATCAGCGAATGATACTCCACACCAGGCTCACGCATTATCTGATATCCGAAACACTTCTCACCTGCATAGCGTCCGCACGACGGGGTGAAGGAGCATGGCCTCAGCATCACACCTTCAGCTACAGGAACCGGCTCACGGCTTGCGGTCTTGATGAATGGAGCTCCGAAATATTCATATGGGCGCGCCGTACCGATGGCCGGAGTGATGTTGGTATTGTTCCACAATCCGCCTCCGCTGTATACGTCACATGTAAAGAAACCCGGAACATCCGAAGCAGGGGCTATCGTCCAAGGCATAAGCTGGTGGTTTGAATCAGTCGCCAGAGCCGAGATCACATGCATCGCAAACTTGGCTCCAATCTCATGATAATAGAGATTGGCTAGCTCCCCCAGTGTAAGTCCATGACGATGAGCCACCTTAGGTACATAAGACTCCAAGATGTCCGAAGGCATCGTGCCTTCCACTACCCTGCCCGCCGGATTTATATGATCAACGATATAGAGTGACGGGGCCTCCTCCTTCATTTCCTTGAGCACCTCCATCAGCCTCATCACGTCCTTCGTATAGTTGAAATACCTCGCGCCCACGTCCTGGATTTCGACCACCACAGCATTCAGCTCGCGGAGATCGTCTGCAACAAACTCGATATGATTGGTCAACGGGGTGAGCTCCGTGTCACGTGGATTGAATATCAGCTGGAGATTACCCCTCTCGCGGAAGATGTCATACATGTATCTTCCGCGCTGTGTATCCCAGCAGTTCTGCGTGCAGAAACAGCCTACACGACCCTCCTGCAGGGCCTTGTCCAGCTGCTCTTCCAATGATGTAGTCCTGAATGAAAACACTATCCTATAATTGATTTAGCGATGTCTATAATCTGCTGGGCAAGAGCATCAGCAGCCTCTTTTGTCGACGCCTCCGCATAGATACGGATTATCGGTTCGGTGTTTGACTTGCGGAGATGAACCCACTCCTTGCGCGCCTCAAACGAGATCTTCACGCCGTCGATGGTGTTGATATCCTCTGCAGCATATACCTCCTTGACCTGATCAAGAATCCTGTCGATCAGCGCAGGGTCCGAGAGCTCTATCTTGTTCTTTGCGATGACATACTCCGGATATGTCGCACGGAGCTCCGATACCTTCATCTTCTTATAGGCAAGATTTGTTAGGAAAAGGGCCACTCCCACCATAGCATCACGTCCATAGTGGAGAGCCGGATAGATCACGCCTCCGTTGCCTTCTCCACCTATAAGAGCACCGCACTCCTTCATCTTGGTAGTCACGTTCACCTCACCCACCGCAGCAGCGGAATACTCTCCACCATACTGCTCGGTCACATCACGCAAAGCCCTTGAAGAAGAAAGGTTTGAAGATGTCGTCATCTGATATGGTGCAGTGATATCCTCGATGGACTTTCCTGTATTCAAGGCTTCGTCGTAGACTCTTGAGAGCAAGTAGTCAGCCACACTGACAAGCGTATATTCCTCTCCGAACGGCTTTCCGTCCTCGCATATCAGCGCAAGCCTGTCGACATCCGGATCCACCGAGATACCGAGATCAGCCTTATTGCTTACCACAGCCTCACAAAGCTCGACAAGGTTTGCCGGCAGCGGCTCAGGATTATGAGCAAATTCGCCGGTAGGCTCGCAGTTCACGCACACACACTCGACCCCCATACGTTCGAGAAGTCTCGGCATGATGATGCCTCCTACCGAATTCACCGCATCGAGAGCCACCTTGAAATGTGCATTCCGCACAGCCTCTACGTCCACCATCGGAAGAGCGAGCACTGCATCAAGATGAGCATCGGTGAACTCCTTTTCCTCAATCACTCCGAGATCATCCACCTGTGCGAAGGTGAAATCCTCCGCCTCTGCGCATGCCAGAACGGCGGCGCCTTCCTCAGCATTAAGGAATTCACCCTTCTCGTTGAGAAGTTTCAAGGCGTTCCACTGCTTCGGATTATGGGAGGCCGTCAGGATAATGCCGCCGTCAGCCTCCTCAAACACAACCGCCATCTCTGTAGTCGGGGTCGAGCAGAATCCCGCCTTGACCACATCCACGCCGCATGCTATAAGGGTTCCGCACACCAGCTGCTCTACCATATCACCTGACAGACGGGCATCCTTGCCGACGACCACCTTATATCTCTCACCTGCCTGCTTCGGACGACGCTCGCGCATCTTTTCACAATATGCATATGCAAACTTGACTATATCAATCGGCGAAAGGCCCTCACCCGGTGCCCCTCCAATAGTTCCGCGAATACCGGAAATGGACTTGATCAATGTCATTATATTCTGATTTAAATTATTCTTATAATATAAAGGTATCCTGCAAAAATACGGTTTTATGTCAGCAATTACAAATTAAATGTTACTTTTGCATCCTCAAATCAAATACCAATGAAAGCACTCTGGACAATACTCCTTCTGATAGCGTCAAACGTATTCATGACATTCGCCTGGTATGGACACCTCAAGCTCCAGGAGATGAAGATCTCCACAAGCTGGCCGCTGATCCTTGTCATCCTGTTCTCATGGGGCGTGGCATTTCTTGAATACTGCGCACAGGTGCCGGCAAACAGGATCGGATACGTTGAGAACGGAGGTCCGTTCAACCTGATGCAGCTGAAGATAATCCAGGAGGTGATATCACTGACAGTCTTTACAGTCATGGTCACAGTGATGTTCAAGGGACAGGCCCTGCAGTGGAACCATTTTGCCGCCTTCTTCTGCCTGATCATGGCCGTATTCTTTGTATTTTTGAAGTAATCTGCACTTTTTTGATAAAAAATTTCGAAAAAATTTGGAAGTAAAGATTTTTTGCGTACCTTTGCAATCCCAAAACGAAAACACGGTCGGTTCGTATAACGGTTAGTACTCAAGATTCTCAATCTTGCAATAGGGGTTCGATTCCCCTACCGACTACCAGAAGCAGTCAACAGACTGCTTTTTTCAAAAGTTCTTAGGAATAAAAATGAAACGGGGGTATAGCTCAGTTGGCTAGAGCACCTGCTTTACAAGCAGGGGGTCGTCGGTTCGACTCCGACTATCTCCACAATTCGGCCTGAAAGCCAAGCAGTTAGAGGTTTTACAAACAGATTTACAAACAGATGTTGTAAGTTGAGATTGTAAAACCTCTTTTGTTTTTATCATATTCTGCTATACCGAAAATTGAATTTTTAGCAGAATTTTTATCAAAATCCATAGTATTGCAAGGACTCCAAGCCACATCAAGACCTTCTGCCAGGTCTTTAGAATGTTCACTTCTTTCTCAATGACGGTCTCAATTTGTTGGATCTCGGCAGTTTCTTTATAGCGTTCTTTATATATAAGGTATATACCCAGCGAGTCAACTTGAGTTTTTATCGTGATGACTGTCGGCTTGTGTGGTTCTGGATCAGGATCTATTTTAATGGTCTGCTGCAGACGTGCTGATTCTTTGAGTGCATTTATTTCTTGAAGCCTTGCCCTACCTGTGGAATCACATTGAACGAGGGCCTGCAAGATGCTTGAGTCCGGCTGTACCATTATCACTGTGTCACGAAGAACTTCTGTGACTGTTTCTTTTTTCTCAGTTACCTCTGATGTGTGAGGATAAAGTTTATGGCAGCAACTCTGCGTTGAGAGTATTGCTGCCATTGCGATTAGTATTCTTTTCATGTTGGGTCTATTTCTGTAGTTTCTCCTTTAGCTGTCTGATCTCATCCTTGAGCTGTGCGTTCTCTGTGCAGAGACGGTCCACTGAGGCTTTGAGTTCTTCATTCTCTTTGCGGACTGCCACGATCTCAGTATTTACAGCTGTGATGTCTTCCAGCAGTTTCTTATTCTCTGATGATAGCAGAGCAATAGAGGCTTGTAGATCCTGAAGGAAGTCGTTTCTTCGC